>JBHHWM010000124.1:0-13093 GCA_046756545.1 Rhodothermales bacterium
CCCTGGTTCGGTGCCGACAGGAAAACAAACAGGTTCGGATACTTACTGCCGGGGAAATTATTGAAGCCGGCGGCCTGAAGTGCTATTTTTTCTTCGTCCACCAGGCGCTTGTAGATGCGGCTGGTGCGCCCCCGCGAGACGATGTCGGACAGGACCGAGAAGGCCGCGTCGTCCGGATGGAGGAAGCTGCCCTTGTGATAGCCGATAAAGACGAACGGCTGCGCTTGTTCTTCGATGATAACGCGACGTTCGGCAATCTGGGGCGGCTCGACGGTTTCGACCGGCTCGGGCTTTGCGCCGGCAGGCAGCCGCCCGAAGTACGTCTCGGCCAGGCGGCGAACCTGCTCCGTATCGACGCTTCCGACGATGGCTATGGTGAGGTTGTTGGCCCCGTAATAGGTATCAAAGAACGCCTCGGCCTCCTCACGCGTGAACGATTGCAGGTCCGACATATGACCGACGACCGGCTCGCCGTACGGATGCGCCTTGAACGCCGTGGTGAGAAATTCTTCAAACAACCGGCCCACCGGGCTGCTCTCCGTCCGCATCCGGCGCTCCTCCATCACGACGTCGCGTTCGATGTAGAATTCGCGCAGCACTGGATTGAGGAAGCGGTCGGACTCCAGCGAGAACCACAGCTCGATTTTATTGGCAGGCAGGCTGTAGAAATAGCGGGTGGCGTCCGAACCGGTGGTGGCGTTGAGCCCGGTACCTCCCGCCCGCTCTATGACCTTCTCGAACTCCCCGTTTTCGACGTACTCCTGGGCTTCTTTCTTGGCGCGCTCGAACGCCTCCTCCAAGTGCTCGGTGCGTTCCGGCTCGGCCATAGCGACTTTCCGGCGTTCGCGCTTTAACTCCGCATACGCGTGATCCACCCGGCGCATCGCGTCGATCTCTTTCTCCAGGTCCTTCGTCCCGATGGTCGTGGTGCCCTTGAACGCCATGTGCTCGAACATATGCGCCATGCCCGTAATCCCTTTGACCTCATCGACGCCTCCAACGTCGGCATAGGTAAAGAAGGAGACCACCGGGGCCTCGTGGCGCTCCACGACGATGAACGTGAGTCCGTTCTCGAGCGTAAATTCGGTGACGTTTTGTTCGAACCAGCTCAGCATATCCTGGGCCGAGCCGGGCCAGGCGAACACGCCGGCCAAGATCAAGAGCACCGGCATGCGTCGCCACAACGCGGTACACGACATAGCTATTCCCCCGACTGAATTGTAAGCGGATAGTTGTTCTGGGTGCGTTCCTGCCAGGGTTTTCCTGCCCTACAACGATCATTCAAGACGCAGGTAATGCATTCCCCCGGGGCGATCTTTTTCCTGCTACTAGGTACGGAAAAACACGCATTAAAACGAGCTGGGATCTTCGTTTTACCTCAGTTCCTGCACGTCGATGCGGCCGAGGCGCAGGGTGCCGCTGCCGTCGATCCGCAACCCGACTGCCCCCGGGTTGAATGCCGAGCCGTGCCCGTGCGTGATCAGCAACCCTCCGGCATACCCCCGAAAGTGCGTCTTGTCTCCGACGACGCGAAGCTGCTGCCAACCTGTCCCGTCGAACGGCTTTTCATCCATTCGGTCGACCGTGCCGTTGCGGACGCTTCCCTGCCGGATCGTCCCGTTTTCCAGAGCCAGGAAGCCGTAGGTGCCGGCATCCTGCACGTGGTGGACGATCATGAGCATCCCGCCGAAGTCGTCCACGTTGAGCGTCACATCGGCCTGGATGCTGCCAAGCGGCTGATCGAAAACGAAGAAGGCCGGAGCGTTCTGTGTATGGAGGGCAAGGACGTATCCTCGTTCCTCGTCGGGCATTGCTTCCAGGCGGAGGCTGTCTGCGTCGCCTGCCAGCCAGGTAAAGGATTCCGCGAGACTCTCGGCAGCATACTCGCCGGGCAGCCAGCGCCACGACCCGTTCTCGGCCACCACCGGCCCGGCCTCCCTGGCATGCGACCGGTCGAGTTCGGCCTGTTGCTCCCGGATCGTGGCTTCCAGCGTTTCAACGGCCTGCACGCCCACGCCGTACTCGAAGACCATCTGCGCGCCATGTTCCGCCGTCTCGACCACGAGAAAGAGCCCCCCGGCACCGATCAGCCAGAGCGGTACCCGAACGGCGAGTTTGCCCTCGCGGTTCTTCCACAACGCCCCCAGCCGGACCAGGGCATAGATCCCGAAAAACCAGACGGTCCACGCCGCCCAGTCCGCATGGTCGGTAAGCACCGTGTTGGCCTCGGCAGGGAGCATCAGGGAATCGCCGGCGTGCTTGCCGGTAAGGTAGCTCGCCAGCGCCCCCAACGCCCCCATCACATAGACGACGACGGTGCTCACCCGCAGCCCCTCGTGCTCGCGAAACAGCAGCGCCGCCAGGTCCAGCAGCACCGCTGCAAAGAGCAACGCGATGGGAAAATGCACGAGCAACGGATGAATATTAGGAGCCCAGTCCGGTATGATATCCATAGCGGGTACCTGTGGTTATGGGATCAGCAAAAGGTAAGACTAATCTTGGAAGACTGTGTCAATGCTGCATCATTGCAGGGTCGTGACGAGGTGCAGACGCGCCACCCGTATAGCCGCGAAGCTGGTCGTAGTGCCGCACCTGTTCTTCGGTAAGAAGTCGCTTCATCCTCAGGTGCGCTTCCAGGTGAATGAACCGGAGCCGGGCCTGCAGCACCCCCAGTTCATCGAGCAGGGCGCGCATGCGTTGCGGATCGGCCTCCTGCCCGGCAAACAATGCATCCAGGTCTCCTTCCCCGGCCACGATCTGCCTCCCCACCTCGACCGCCTCGGCCTGCATCTGCTCGAACAGCGCCTGGGTATGGGTGCGTTGTTCTTCGCTGAGTTCGAGTTCGTCGGCCAGGGCCAGCACGTGTTTGGGGCCGGGATAATGGTTGAGTTCGGCCGGCTTCGCGAAGCCCATGCCCTGACCAGACAGATAGCCCTCCACGTCTTGTTCCGAGAGGGCCTTAACAGGACGTGCCTGCTCGCCTGCATACGGCGACGCCGGGTTGGGCGCAGGCTCACAGCCCGCCGCGACGATGCACAGGGTTCCCAGAAGGACCGTCCACCGGCACCGGATGATGTGTGTCATACCGTGTTTCACCATGATCAATGTCCGTTGATGAGAAAAGGGCCGGGAGCTTCCTCAGCCCGGTTCGTTTTCTAGCTCCTGCGCCATGCGTTTCACCTCGCGGCTCTTCCACAAAAAATAGATCGTCGGGAGCATCAGCAGGCACAGCACCGTTGTGGAGATCATGCCCCCAACCATCGGCGCGGCGATCCGTTTCATCACCTGGGATCCCGTGCCGTGGCCCCACATGATCGGCACCAGGCCGGCGATGATGGCCGTCACGGTCATAAAGATGGGCCGGATGCGCTGGGCCGTGCCTTTGAAGACGGCCTCCTTGAGATCCTCCAGGCTGCGCATCTCGCCCCGCATCAGCTTGTCCTGGTAGGCGTGGTCGAGGTACGTCAGCATGATCACGCCGATCTCGGCCGCTACACCCGCCAGCGCGATGAAGCCCACGCCGACGGCCACGCTCAGGTCATAGTCCATCACATAGAGCAGCCAGATTCCCCCCACCAGCGCAAACGGCAACGATAGCATCACCATCAAGCTTTCCTGCACGTTTTTGAAATTAAGAAACAACAACAGGAAGATGATCAGCAACGTCAGCGGCACCACGATACGAAGCCGCTTTTGCGCCCGCTCCATATACTCATACTGCCCGCTCCATACGATGCTGTAGCCCTCCGGGAGATCCACCTGCTCCTCGACAGCGACCCGAGCGTTCTTGACGTAGGTGCCCACGTCGATGTCGCGGATGTCTACGTAGAGCCAGGAGGTCTTACGCGCGTTCTCGCTCTTGACCACCGGCGGCCCTTTCTCGATGGTAAAGTCGGCCACGTAGCTCAGCGGTATTTGCGCGCCGGACGGCGTCGGGATCAGCACCCGCTGCAAGGCCGTCAGGTTATCGCGCAGTTCGCGGCTGTAGCGCACATTGACCGGGTAACGCTCCAGCCCTTCGACCGTCTGCGTGACGTTCATCCCGCCGATGCCGGACATGATCACGTCTTGCACGTCGCCGACGGTCAGGCCGTAGCGGGCGGCTTCGTCCCGCTTGATGTGATAGTCCAGAAAGTTACCGCCGACGGTTTTGTCCGGGAAGGCGCTCTGCGTGCCCGGCACCGTTTGCAGCACCGCCGCCATCTGCTGTCCAAGGTCGGAGAGCACAGCCAGGTCCGGCCCCATCAGCTTGATGCCCACCGGCGTTTTGATGCCGGTCGAGAGCATGTCGATGCGCGTCTTGATGGGCATCGTCCAGGCGTTGGTCAGGCCGGGGAATTGGATCGCCTCATCCATCTCGCGCACCAGCTTATCCATGGTCATGCCTTCGCGCCACTGATCTTCCGGCTTGAGCGTGATGGTCGTTTCGATCATCGACAGCGGAGCCGGGTCGGTGGCCGTCTCGGCCCGCCCCACCTTGCCGAAGACGTGCTCCACTTCCGGAAAGCTCTTGATAATCTTGTCGGTTTGCTGCAAGAGTTCGCGGGCCTTGGTGATGCTCACGCCGGGATCGGTGGTGGGCATGTAGAGCAGGTCGCCTTCGTTGAGGGGCGGCATGAACTCGGAACCGAGTTTGCCCAGCGGGTAGACGGTTGCCCCCAGCACCACGATTGCCCATACAAGGGTGATCCACTTCCAGCGCAGCACGCCGTGAATCACCGGCTGATAGAGACGCATCAACAGGCGGTTGACCGGGTTTTTTTCTTCGGGCATAATCTTGCCCCGGATGAAGTAGCCCATCAGCACCGGCACGATGGTGATGGCCAGCAGCGCCGAGGCCGCCATGGCATAGGTCTTGGTGAAGGCCAGCGGCTTGAACAACCGCCCCTCTTGCGCCTGCAACGTAAAGACCGGCAAAAACGAGAGCGTAATAATCAGCAGCGAATAAAAAAGCGCCGGGCCGACTTCTTTGGACGCGTCGATGATGATGCGCCAGTGGTCTTTCTTGCCGGCATCCCGCTCCAGGTGTTTGTGGGTATTTTCAATCATCACGATGGCGGCGTCGACCATGGCCCCGATGGCGATGGCGATGCCGCTGAGCGACATGATGTTGGCGTTGAGGCCCTGAAAGTACATCACCAGGAACGCGACCAGAATACCCATGGGCAGCGTAAAGATCGCTACGAAGGAACTGCGGAAGTGCAGCAGGAAAAGCATAATGATGAACGCAACGATCAGGCTCTCTTCTAAGAGTTTCTCCGTCAGGTTGTCGATGGCCTGTTCGATGAGGCCGCTGCGGTCGTACGCCGTGTTAATCGTCACCCCTTCGGGCAGCCCTTTCTTCAGTTCCTCCAGCTTCGCCTTGACGGCCTCGATGGTCTTCAGAGCATTCTCCCCATAGCGCATCACGATGATGCCGCCGACGGTCTCGCCTTCGCCGTTCCAATCGACCAAGCCGCGTCGCAATTCGGGACCGAGGTGCACGTGGGCGATGTTTTTGATCAAAATCGGCGTGCCGTTTCCGTCCACCCCCACGGGCACATTTTCGACATCTTCGATGGACCGGATGTAGCCCAGGCCCCGCACCATAAACTCGGTCTCGCCCATCTCGATCAGCTTGCCGCCCACGTCGTTGTTGCTGCGCTGGAGCGCCATCCTCACCCTGGACAGAGGGATGTTGTAGGCCCACAGCTTGTTGGGGTCCACCTCCACCTGATACTGTTTGACGTAGCCGCCGATGGACGCTACTTCGGCCACGCCGGGCACGCTCATCAATTCATAGCGGAGGAACCAATCCTGAATGGAGCGGAGTTGCTGAAGATCGTACGTATCCCCGCCGTCGAGCGCGTATTCGTAGACCCATCCGACGCCGGTAGCGTCCGGCCCCAGGGTGGGCGTCACGCCGGCGGGCAGGCGGCCGGCCACATAGTTAAGGTATTCGAGCACCCGGCTGCGGGCCCAGTACATGTCGGTGCCGTCTTCGAAGATGATGTAGACGAACGAGAACCCGAAGAACGAGTAGCCGCGCACGACCTTGGCGTAGGGCACCGCCAGCATGGCCGTCGTCAATGGGTAGGTCACCTGGTCCTCGACCACCTGCGGGGCCTGCCCCGAATAGTCGGTGAAGATGATCACCTGCACGTCGCTCAGGTCGGGGATAGCATCGACCGGGGTGTTGAGCATCGCGTATACCCCGCCCAACCCGATGAGAACCGTAAAGAGGATCACTAAAAAGCGGTTGTTGATCGAGGCTTCTATGATTTTTTCTAGCATGATGTCTTCTACTGGCTATCAGGTGCGACCGCGGGTGGATAACGATCCCGGATCAGGGCTGGTGCTCCATGGACTGATGATCCATCTCCGGCATGGCTTCAGCGCCTTCCGTTGCCTCGTGCTGATGCGAAGCCGGCGGCTGGTCGGCACGCGCTTTTTCCTGCAACATTTTCTGAATGGCTTCCTGCAGGCGGCTCTCGCTGTCGAGCATGAACTGGGCCGAGGTGACCAGTTCTTCGCCGTCGAACAGCCCGGAGAGCACCCGCACGTAGTTGTTGCCCGGCCCGCCTTCCTCCCCGATGCGGATCTCGCGCGGCTCAAACGTGCCTTCCCCCCGCACGACGAAGACGAGCGAGCGAGCACCGGAGCGAATCACCGCTTCGGAGGGAACCACCAGTGCCCTCGAAATTACCTTGCCCTGCAACTGCACGTTGGCGTACATCCCCGGCTTCAGGTCCAGGTCCGGGTTGGAGAAGATCAGGCGGACGTGCACGTCGCGGGCCTTCTCGCGTAGGTAGGGGTAGATGTAGGACACCCGCCCGGTGTAGGTCTTCCCCGGCAGATAGGATAGCTCCATCTCGACGGGTTGGCCCTCACTGATCCAGGGCACTTCGTTGTCGTAGAAGCTGGCGTGTACCCACACCGTCTGAAGGTCTGCAATCTGGAACAGGTCCATACCCGCCTTGATGTACGCGCCTTCGATGGCGTTTTTATGCACCACGATGCCCGTCGCCGAGGCTTCCAGCAGGATCGTCTTTCGGACCTCGCCGATCCGTTCCAGGCGCTCGATCTCCGAGGAGGGGATGTCCCAGTATTCCAGCCGCTTCCGGGCCGACGCCAGCAGCTTCTCGGCATCTTCCCGGACCGACGGCACATTGCTCTGCGCCATCACCTGATAGTTCTTGAGCGCCAGCAGGTACTCCTCCTGCGTGGTAACCAACTCCGGCGAATAGATCTCCATCAGCGGGTCGCCCTGCTGCACGGTCTCGCCCACGAAGTTGATGTAGAGTTTGTCGATCCAGCCGGAGATCTTGGCGTTCACCATGTACAGGCGTTCTTCGTCGTATTTGACCTCGCCCACCGTGCGGATCTGGCGCGAGAAATCCATGCGCTGCACGTGAGCGGTACGCACGCCCATGTTTTGCACCGTCGCCGGGTCGATGGACACCGTGCCCCCCGAGCCGATGCCGGCCTCGTCCTCATAGACGGGAATCAGATCCATCCCCATCGCCGATTTGCCGGGACGGTCGTAAATCTCGGTCGGGTCCATCGGCGCGCGCCAGTACAGAATCTTGCGCTCGCCTTCGCCGGAGGGTGCCTCTTGAGTCGCAACTTCATCCTCGTAGACGGGAACCAGATCCATCCCCATGCGGGATTTGCCGGGGCGGTCGTAGGTCTCGGTCGGGTCCATCGGGGCGCGCCAGTAGAGAATCTTGCGCTCGCCCTCGGAGGCGGTCTGTTGATGCGAAGAAACGTCTGGGGAGGCCGTCAGGCGTCCAAGGAAAAAACCGCCTGCCGCCACCACAACGACGAGCAGCAGGGGCAGGGCTAACTTTTTGAGCAAGGATTGATCGTTCATGCCGGTAGGGGTCTGGCTCGATGCCGGGTCGGACATCTAAAGCAGGTCAATATCAGTGAGCGACGTGACGCCGAGGGCGCGTTCGAGCGCGGCGGTCGTCTTCAGGTAGCGCGCGAGGGTGTCCTCGTAGCCGGTGCGCAGCGTGAAAAGCATGCGTTCGGCGTCGAGCAGGTTGAGAAAGTCGGTGCGCCCGGTGGTGTAGGCGCTGAGGGTCGCCGCCAGCGTCGTCTCGGCCTGGTGTAGCAGCACGTCCTGGAACAGGTCCAGTTGGGCTTGCTCCTGGCGAAGCCGGCTCATCAGGTCGGCAATCTGCGTCTGGAACGCCGTTTCGAGGGCTTCCCGGCGTGCCTCGACCTGGCGGCGGCGCAGGCGGGATTCTTCGAGCCGGGCTCGGAGGCGACCGCGTTGCAGCGGCACCTTGACCGAGACGCCGAGCGCCAGGGCGTCGCGTCCCGTGGCGCTGGGCGGCACCTCGGCCGCGCCGATGTCGAAGTACGTCACGCTGACGCCGAAGTCGGGCAGGAACTGCTTGCGGGCCAGCGCGACCTGGGTGTCGGCCCGTTGGGCGGCCACGTCCAGGGCGTCGGCTTCGGGGCGTTTCTGGAGGGCGATACGGAAGAGCGTGTTCTCGTCAAGCGCAGGCACCAAAGGAGGCGTGATCTGGAGGCCGCCCTCCGGCTCGGCGGCCACCGGGCGATCGAGCAAGCGGGCCAGCATCTCGGTTACCGTGCGGCGCTGCCGCGCCAGGTCGAGCGCACGTTTCGAGAGCGTGTTGCGCTCGAGTTGGGCCTTGAGGATGGCCTGCTGCATGCCGCGACCGACCTCGTACTGCGTGGCCGCCGCCACCTCGAAGTCGCGTAGCCGATCCTGGAACGCATGGATGAGCGCTTCCTGCTGTTGCACGCGGTAGAGTTCGTAATAGGCCTGCTTGAGCTGGAAGGCGAGATCCTGCGCGAAGGTCTCGGTCTCAAAGCCGGAGATGTCGGCGCTAAGGGCGGCGATGTCGCCCTGGAGGCCGAGCTTGCCGGGGTAGGGAATTTTCTGCTCGACGCGCCACTGGGTGCGCTGCGTGCCGCGCGCCGTCAGCACCGGGAAGGGCTGGTAGGCAACCATCACCATCGGATCGGGCAGAGCGGACACCTGGCGCCGGCGTGTGCCGAGCGCTTCGGTGCCGAGCCGGGAGGCCTGCAACGACGGGTTGTTCGCACCGAGTTCGGCAAGCAGAAGGGGGAGGTCGAGGATCTGAAGGGTATCCGACCTCGCGGGTTGTTGCCCGAGCGCCGAAGAAACGCTCAAGCCGAGGAATACGAGCAGTATTCCTGCCATACGAAACCAACGCATACTTTCCTGAACGGCTGACGATGAACGATTAAGAGGAAGCGGTTCAGGACGTCTGCCTGTCGTGCACGTCACGGCACGAAAGGCATCGCCTGAACACCGATCACCGGATCGACAGGACGTAGTTCACCCTGCCTATCCCTGTCAGACCGCAGGCATCAAATCAGAAAAGAAGCGTGGAGGATGTGGAGCGAGAGAGGTGTTGTAACAGGCGGCCCGGTATCGAAGGAAAGCGAACTTACCGTGTGACGAGGAGACTGGGCAGGGAATCCGCCCAGAGGCGTCGTCGCCGTGAGGGACTCCGACAAACGCAGCGAAACGGAGACGGCGTTCGTTCGAATTCCCTGTGTCGTTTCGACCGTACAACAATCGTCCGGCAATGCCTGAGGCCACGCTTCGTGCGAACACTCCCTGGGAGATTGTTGCTGCGCCTGGACGTGCGCCATGGCCTCCCGGTCGTGCATCATCTGCGCATGACCGTGCGGCGAAGGGGCCTCTTCAGCGGCGTGGGTTTTGCACGGCTGCTCGTGTTCCTGCGTGTGGGCTGCCATCGCGCATACATGCTGCACCAACGGCAGGCTGCCGCTGAACAGCAGCAGCACAGCCAGAAAGGCCGCCATCATACGATAAGAACGCAGCGAGGTACGCATTGCCGGAGCCAGGCCGTTAGTAATACCAGGGCAACGTTGCTGATGCAGCAGGGTTTCTCAACGCTACACCCATAGATTGAAAAAGCCAGGAAGAAGAGATGGCGTGTGCCTTAGACCACCGAACGTACGGTATAGCCCGCATCCTCAATCACTTCCACGAGATCGCCATGATCCGTCGCGGAAGAGTCGTAGCTGACCTGCGCCGCGCCGATCTCGACGGATTGCACCTCGATGCCCTCGACCTCTTCAAGGGCCTGCCGGACGGCTCTGACGCAGTGACCGCAACTCATGCCTTCTATCTGCAACGTTTCGGTGTGTGTGCTCATCGTTTTCCTGATCTATGAGTGGATGTTGACTGTCAGTGAGATTCCTCGTCTCCCGGCGCTTGATACAGCCAGAAGTACCAGACGACGCAACCCATGGCCGCCAGGCCGGCGAGGGTAACAATCCAGGCTGCTAGATCCATGTCAGTTCCGGGTAAAGGGTTTCGGGGTGAACGACCGCAGGCGCAGGCTGTTCGTTACGACCGAGACGCTGGATAGCGCCATCGCGCCGGAGGCAATGATGGGACTGAGCAGGAGGCCGAAGAACGGATAGAGCAACCCCGCCGCCACCGGAATCCCGATCACGTTGTAGACGAAGGCAAAGAACAGGTTCTGCTTGATGGTCCGCAGCGTGCGGTGCGACAGATGAAACGCTTCGACCACCGCGCCCAGGTCGTCGCGCATGAGCGTTGCGTCGCTGGCTTCGATGGCCACATCGGTGCCGGTGCCGATGGCGACCCCTACGTCCGCCTGGGCCAGCGCCGGGGCATCGTTGATGCCGTCGCCCACCATGGCAACCACGCGGCCCTGGGCCTGAAACCGGCGAACCGCTTCGGCCTTGTCGCCCGGCAATACCCCGGCTTCTACGTGATCAATGCCGACTTCCCGGGCTACCGCGCGGGCCGTGACCTCGGCATCGCCCGTCACCATCGCCACTTCGATGCCGAGGGCGTGCAAGGCTTCGATGGCCGCCTGCGAGGTCGGGCGCACGGCGTCGGTCACGGCGAGAGCCCCGGCAGGTTCACCGTCGATGGCGACGAGGACGGCGGTCTTCCCGGTGTCGGCCAGGGGGGCAACGGCCGGCTGCCAGGCCGTCGTCGCCAGGGCGTGTTCTTGCAGAAACGCCGCATTGCCGATCAACACCTCGTGCCCGTCGATGCGGGCCTCAATGCCCAGCCCCGTACGTGAGGTAAACGCTTCAACGGAGGGTAAATGCAGGACCCGCGCCTCAGCCGCCGCCACCACGGCCTCGCCGATAGGATGCTCCGAGCGGGTCTCGGCCGAGGCGGCCAGGCGCAGCAGGGCCTCTTCCGTCCACCCGTCGAGCGGGACGACGTCGGTCAGGCGCGGCGTGCCTTCGGTGATGGTGCCCGTCTTGTCGAGCACGACGAGGTCGATGTCCCGGATGCGTTCGACGGTGTCGCCGCCCTTGATGAGGATGCCGTTGCCAGCGGCCTTCCCCGTCGCCACCATGATGGCCGTCGGCGTGGCGAGGCCTAGCGCGCACGGGCAGGCAATGATCAGGACTGAAACGAAGGTGAGCAGGGCGTTCGAAAGCCGGGGGTCCGGCCCGACATCGAACCAGAGCACGAACGTCGCGATGGCCAACAGCAACACCGCAGGCACAAAGACACCGGCCACCTTGTCGGCCAGGCGCTGGATGGGCGCTTTGCGGCCCTGCGCCTCGCGTACGAGCCGCACGATCTGTTGAAGGGTGGTGTCCTTGCCCACCCGCGTCACGCGAACGACGAAGGCCCCCGTCCGGTTGATCGTCCCTCCGACGACGGTATCGCCTTCGTGCTTATCCACCGGCAGCGGCTCGCCGGTAATCATGCTCTCGTCCACCGCCGAGGCCCCCTCCACAATGACGCCGTCCACCGGAATTTTCTCGCCGGGCCGCACGATCACCCGGTCGCCGACGGTTACCTGCTCCAGGGACACCTCGACGAGGTGCCCGCCGCGCTGAACACGGGCTGTCTTGGCCTGCAACCCGAGCAGTTTTTCGATGGCCGCGCTCGTCTGGCCGGTGGCGCGGGCTTCGAGCACCCGCCCCATCAGAATCAGCGTGACGATGACGGCGGCAGCCTCAAAATACACGTCGGGTGCGCGCCCGACGGCGGCGAACCACTGCGGAAAAACCGTCGCCACGACGCTGTAGCCATACGCCGAGCCGACGCCCAGGGCAACGAGCGTATTCATGTCGGCGGCGTGGTGGCGAAAGGCGCGCCAGGCTCCGGAAAAAAACGTCCGCCCGGCCCAGGCCACCACCGGCGTCGTCAAGGCGAGCAACACCCACCTGACGCCGGGAAAGTCGAGCACGCCGTGCGTCATCGAGATCACCAGGACGGGCAGGCTGAGCAGTGCCGCCATCAGGAAGCGTCGCTTAAGGTCGCGAAAGTGCGCGGCGCGTTCTTCCTGGATCGATGTGCCTTCCGCATCTATCCCTGCCTCCTCGACGGGATCGACATAGCCGTGATCGGCCAGGGTGCGAGCCAGGGCCGCCGGCTCGGCCACCACGGGCACATAGCGGACCTGAACAACCGGCGTGTCGGCCTCTTCCACGATGCCGAGGTCGAGAACGCCGTTGGTGTGCTCGAAGAGGCGCTCCAGATCCTGCCCGGATGCGTGTTCTCGGAGGGGCAGGGCCAGCGTTTCCGTCCGCACCCCGTAGCCGGTCTTTTCAACCGTGCGCACGAATGCATCTACGCCGGCCCGGTCCGGATCAAACGTGACGGCGGCCTCGCCGGTGGCATAGTTGACGCTGGCCTCGCGGACACCGGGCACTTTCGACAACTGCCGCTCGATCCGCACGGCGCAGGCGGCACATTCCATGCCTTCGACCGGCAACAACACGCGCCCCGTCTCACGCTGTGTGGTGTCTATATCATCAACAAGGTTCGATTCCATCATGTATATCCAGGGGATAAACTACAGGGTTACCCATGCCGGCAGCTACAATCAAGGCAGCCGTGTTCGGCGCAGGTGCGGCACGTCTCGTGCAACCGTTCCCGAAGCTGCTGCCGCGCCCGGTGGCGTCGCACTTTCAGGTTGTTGCGCGTGATGCCGAGCCGGTCGGCCACCGCCTGCGGATCTTCGTCGCCCAGTTCCAGCGCTTCGATCAGCAGGGCGTAGTCCGGGTGCATCGTCGGAAGCAACGCTTCGAAACACCGACACACGGTCGCGTACTCTGCCGGCTCCAGGGTCGTTTC
>JBHHWM010000125.1:0-13052 GCA_046756545.1 Rhodothermales bacterium
GAGCAGCAACGCATAGCCGTGGGCGAGCAGGCAAGCGAGGTTGTCATTTCCTACGACAAGGGCGAAGCGATGTAAAGCGGCATCCCATCTCATGGTTGGAGCGAACAAGGGATCATTTGAGTTCGTGTAAAAGGGCTTTTCTTATGGGAGTGCATTTGGTGCAGATTTTCTTCATTTTCTAGGAGCGTACCTGGGAATCCCCCTTCTCTGTGTTGGCACGTACCAAGGTCGTCCACTGTCATTCCTATCCTCTCCCCCGACCGATGACTGCCCGCCATTGCTTGTTGCTCTTTACGTTCTTGTTGCTTCTGGTACCTGCTCCGGCGTTGCTGGCACAGCGCGTCCAGGTCAGCGGGGCCGTATACGATGAGACCAATACGCCGCTGCCCACCGTCAACGTCACCCTGGAGCGCAACGGAGCCATCATCGCCGGGGCGGTCACCGACGACCGGGGACGCTATCAGATAAGCGATGTGCAGGCGGGGACCTACACGCTCTTCGCCCGCTTTATTGGTTTCCAGACGGCGCGGGCCAGGGTAGACATCGGCACGGAGCGGGTGGTGCAAGATTTTCACCTGGAACCGGCTGTGCTGGACCTGGAGGAAGTCGAGGTACAGGCCAGCCCTATTCAGCCGCAGGAGGATCTCAGCGTCTCCCTCACCCGCGTGACACCGGCTCAGATCCGGCAGCTTCCCGGTGGGGCCGAAGACGTGATGCAGACCTTGCAGATGTTGCCGGGAGTGCTCGCCTCCAACGACTTTTCCAACCGGTTGATCATTCGCGGGGGGACGCCGGATCAAAACCTGATCATCTTTGACGAGATTGAGGTGTTTAGCCCGTACCAGTTGAGCGGAATGGGCAGTCTGCTCAATCCCGCCATCATCCGCGAAGTGGACCTCTTTACCGGCGCGTTCCCGGCTATGTACGGCGACCGCTTGTCTTCGGTGCTGGCCGTACACACACGCGACGGACTGCCGGATAAGCAACTGGGCGGCCAACTCAGCACGAACCTTGTGAGTGCCAACCTCATCCTGGAAGGAAAGACGGGGTTCTGGGATGGTAGCTGGCTGGTAAGCGGGCGGCAGACGTACTTCGATTCCTTTGCCAACTCCTTTGCCAAGCGCGTCGGGGTCTTTAACGAGGTAGCCTTTCCCGATTTTGCCGACGTCCAGGTCAAGCTGGCGCTACGGCCTGCTCGCGGGCATCAACTGCGATTGACCGGCCTTTACAGTGAGGACGTGCTTGACCTTCGGCCGGAAACCAGCGACTTCGGCCAACAGGGGGAGAGTAACAACCTGCTCCGTGGCGACGTTAGGGGTCGGAATGCCGCTCTGGGCCTCACCTGGACGTACGTACCCTCTGCCAGGACGCAGGTCAAACTTCTGGCGAACTGGTACCGAAACGAGGGAGAAAGCGACCTCGCGGGCGGCCTCATCGCACAAGGAGATGGGACGAACGAGCGCAGGTCTCGTTTTACGGATCCTCCCAAGCTGCCTGTGTTCGGCGGGGCCGATACGCTCCGTTTTGCCTACGACCAGACGTACGCCCTGGAGAAAGCCACCGTGGGCGGTCAGTTCCTTTTTACCACGGGACGGCATACGTTCGAGGTCGGCGGCGGGGCCGATTTTCTCCGAAACGGGCTGGACCTGGGGTTGGATCTGAATGAATTCGGGGCGTTGGTCTTCGACGCCTTTCAGGCCACCAACCCACTGATGGAAGCCCTGGTCGACAGTATCGACGCCGCGAAGCGCTACGACCGGTATCAGTTCTACGTCCAGGATAAAATAGCCACACCCCTGGGGGAAGTCTTTCTCCAGCCCAGCCTTCGCTATGACTACTACGGTATCATTGGGAAGGGGTATGTCTCGCCGAGGCTCGGTCTTTCCTTCATCCTGGACGAAGCAACCACGGTGCGTTTTGCGGGAGGACGCTACGTGCAGAGCCCCGGCTTCGAAAAGCTCCTCGATCAAGAAAACCTGTTTAACCTGGCGCGCTTCAACAGCCTCAATAACTTGCAAGTCGAGGAAGCCTTGCACCTGGGAGGCAGCGTGAGCCGGCGTTTCGGCGAGGCGTGGCACGTGAAGATCGACGGCTACTGGAAACAGCTCGACAACCTGATTATACAGGCCTCACGCGAGGTGACGCGGCCCGTAGCCAGGTATGTGTCTACCGGAGAAGGGCGGCTGAGCCTTCAGTCCTACCGGGTGACTTCCGCCGAGGTGTTCACCCTGACCAACGACCCCGTGAACGCGGGTTCCGGGAAGGCCGCCGGGATGGAACTGCTCGTTGAAAAACGCGCGACGCCTACCAGCGATGCCTGGAGCGGCTGGTTTTCCTATGCCTATGCCGAGGCGGTGCGGGAACAGGTGGTCGCCGGGGAAGAAGTCCGCTTCCCCTTCGACTATGATCGTCGCCACACCCTGAACCTGACGCTGAACCGGCGGCTGGGGAATCATTTCAACGTGGGGCTTACGTGGCGTTTCGGCACGGGCTTTCCCTACACGCCCCCGGTGTCGATGGAGCCGCTGGTTGCCGTCGTAGACGACCCCCAGACCAACACCACGCGGGGGGCCGTCCTTACGGATCCGGCGACGGGCAACGTATGGCTCGTGCCCGGGTTCGGAGAGGTTACTAATATCAATTCGGCACGGCTGCCCGATTACCACCGGCTCGATATGCGTGTGACGTATGCCACCCAGGGACGAGGGATGTCGTTCGAGGTATACCTGGACCTGATCAACCTGTACAACCGGAAGAATGTGATCAGTTATCAATATATCGTGGAGGTAGTCGAGGATACCCGAAACGTGCCGCTGGCTCTCCAGAAGCCGCCGGCCCCCGTCCTGTTCCGCGAACCGGTCTACATGTTTCCGTTTATCCCTTCAGTCGGATTTAGCCTCTCTTTCTGAGGGATGCTTCTGCAGTCCTCATCAATACGTAGAGCCGGCGCTATGAGGCAGACGTTCAGAGGCGGATTCGCGAAGGCTGCTGCCTGTGGTTCACAGCGCGTGTTTCTTCTATTGCCGGTCCTGTTTCTTGCCCACCTCCTTCCTGCCCACGCGCAAATAGCCACCCTTCGTGGGTTCGTTACCAGCCAATCCGACGGGCAGGCCCTGGAAGATGTCAACGTCGTGCTGCGTAGCGAGGAGGGACGCGTAAAAGGGGCGGCGACCAATCAAGACGGACTGTATGTTGTTCCCAGTATTGAACCCGGTCGCTATGTGCTGCAGGCGTCCTTCGTCGGTTTTCAGACCTATGCCGACACGCTGGACCTTGCTTCTGGAGAGATCCGCACGCTCAACATCGTGCTCATTCCGGGCGAAGAAGAACTGGACGAGGTGGTCGTCGAAACGGAACGCACCAGCGGGGCCGCTCGCGTCACCGCCGGGCAGCAGACGGTGCGGCCTCGCGACATCGAACGAATACCGACGCCGGATGTCACGGGCGACCTGGTGAACCTGCTGTCGGCTCTGCCCGGCGTCGTCTCTACCGGCGACCGGGGCGGGCAACTATTCATTCGCGGAGGCGAGCCGTCGCAGAACCTGGTACAGCTCGACGGCATGCTGCTGTATCAACCCTTCCACGTGCTGGGGTTCTACTCGGCCTTTCCGTCGGAGATCATCAACCGCGCCGATATTTATTCCGGCGGCTTTAGCAGCCGGTTTGGGGAGCGCCTCTCTTCCGTGATCGACATCTCGACGCGCAACGGCAATAACCGGCGATTTGCTGGGGCCGTCGGGTTGTCTCCTTTCGTCAGCACCGTGCGCCTGGAAGGGCCGGTTATCCGGGATCGTGTTTCGGTGCTTGCCTCGGGCCGCCAGTCCCTGGTTGAGCAGGGCGCGTCGGAACTGGTCAACGAGCCGCTGCCCTTCAAGTTTGGGGATGCTTTTGTCAAGCTGCACGGGATTCTCACCGAAAACCAGCGGGCGTCTGTGACGGGCCTTCATACCTATGACCGGGGAACACTGGCTGAAAATACCGGAGGGCTCTCGCCCGAGGAGGTGCGTTGGAAGAACCAGGCCATCGGGGCACGCTACCTGATTCTGCCACGGATCTTTCCCATCCTGTTCGAAGGGAATGCGGCCTACACGCGCCTGACCTCCGAACTCGGTCCCCGTAATGCACCGACGCGCACCTCGTCCATCGAGAACATGCATGTATCGCTCGACGGAACGTTTTTCGGTGATCGGGTGGATTGGCAGGTCGGCACGTCGCTGCGGCGCATTACCATCGTGAACGAATTGGGTGGGTTGTACCAGAATATCGAAGACCGGTCGGAACGCTTTGTGCATTGGGGGATCTATGTGGAGCCGGAAATCAAACGGGACAACGGGCTGCGTATTCGGCCCGGCCTGCGCGTGCAGTTTTTTGATGTGCGCTTTCATCCGTTTTTTGAACCGCGCCTGCGTGTTGTGTGGCAGCGGGGGGGGCACCAGGTTAGCGGGGCCGTCGGGGTTTATCAGCAGACGGTGATGGGGTTGAACGACCGGCGTGACGCGGCCAGCATCTTCACCGCATGGACCAATGCCTCGCGGCCTAATCCCCGGATCGAAGACGTCAGCGAGGGACGCGTGCAACGCGCCGTCCATGTCATTGCCGGCTACCGTACCACTCCTACCTCCTGGCTTGAAGTATCCGTCGAAGGGTTCTATAAGAAATTCCTCAATCTGTTCATTGGGGAATGGACCGCTTTCCCGCGCTTTACCACGCGGCTGCAGCTTGGGACCGGTCGGGCGTTCGGCTTCGACGTGCGCGCCGAGGTGCGGCGCGGCGCGTTCTACGGCTATGTCAATTATGGGCTGTCTTCGACGCGGTACAATGCGAAGCAGGCCACGCTCCAACTCTGGTACGGTACCGAGTCACTGCGCTTTCGTCCGCCGCACGACCGGCGGCATCAACTCAATGCGCTCGCGAGTTTGTCTGTGTTTGGCTTCGACCTGAGTGCGCGCTGGTCGTTTGGTTCGGGTCTGCCGTTCAGCCGCGCCTTAGGATTCGACGGCTTCGCCTTGATCGACGACGTCGTCGATATGGCGCAAATTCCCGGCTCCCGGCGTGTGATCTACGAGCGTCCGTTCAACGGCGTACTGCCCACCTACCATCGGCTCGACGTGTCGGTAGAACGGCGGTTTTCGCTGGGGCGGGCCGCCGTGACGGTGCAGGGCAATCTCATCAACGCCTACGACCGCAGGAATCTCTTTTATCTGGACGTGTTCACGCTCCGACGCGTCGATCAGCTACCGCTGGTTCCGTCGTTGGGGCTCAACGTGGATTTCCAATGAGCCGCCGCAAAAGAAAGATCCGTGCTATGTATGGCTTGCTGGTCGTCTGCTTCCTTGCCTTCTGCATGGGCTGCGAGGAGGACGTCGACGCCGTGCTGGGTACCGATCAGGTATTCTCGCTCTTCGGGGTTTTTACGCCCCAGGCCGATACGCAGAAAGTACGCGTCTACCCGATTGAAGGCATGCTCCAGCCAGCCTCCCCCATCCCCCTGGATGCGCGCTTCACCTCTACGGATATGCAAACGGGAGACGTGCGTGTGTGGCGGGACTCGCTGGTTCAAGAGGCGAACGGACAGGTTGCCCACATTTTCTGGTCCCCCTTTCGCGCCGAGTACGGACACACCTATCGCGTGGAGGTGGCCCGCTCGGACGGAGCCGTGGCCCGGGTGGACGTGATCGTCCCGCCGTTTGCCGACCTGATAGAGCAGGAAACACCGGCCGGCTTCCCGATTCGTGCCCCGGTGCTGGTGGACGGAGAGGTGCCTCGCTTGTTGAAAGTGGAGGTGACGTACCATTTCCGGGCCAGGTTTCTATCCGAAACCAATCTTGAAGTGGGAGAAGTCCTCCTGTCCTATGATGATAAGATAGAGCGCGTCTCCGGCGGCTGGGTCATTCCGGTCGATCTGTCTACCGACTTCCTGGAAATCAGGCGGCGATTGCTGATGCAGGGACGGCTGGATGCTAACTTTGGGATCCAACTGAGCAGGATACGCCTGGACTTGATTGCGGCCAGCGAGGACTGGAATCCTCCCGGCGGCGTATTCGATGCGGATGTGTTGGTGCAGCCGGGCACGCTGTCGAACGTAGAGGGCGGGTTCGGCCTGGTGGCGGCCGGCTACCGTTTGGACAAGGCATGGCTTCCCCCAAATGAGGTACTCAGGGCGGCGGGGTTTACGGTATCTCTATGATCCGCCGGGTTCTATGCATTTTGCGAAAGCAATGCTGTATCCTTCCGCCTCTTGTCCGAGGGATCTATGACCCCCACTCCATCATGCATGAAAAAACTTGTCGATGCGACGCGAACGTTCGAGGAGATGCATCGTAGAAAAACGGGCAACTTCCGATATGCACGGCTTGCTGCACGGTATGCGTTCCTTTGGAAGATATATCCTCTGTGGGTGGATAGGACTCCTGTCCGTCGCTTCGGGGGCGCTGGGCCAGACCGGGCTTGACCCAACGGCTCCGGACACACTGGCGCAAGCGCCGTTCGACGTACTCTTTGGAGAGGCCCACCTCGATGCCTTGTTCAAGGGCGGATTGGAAGGGTACGAAGAGGACGCCGTTCGCCTGTACAGGGGACTCCTCGGGAGCCTCGACGGGCCGCTCGCGCCGCAGGAGCAGCAGATCCTTAATCAGCACGTCGCGCAACTGGCGCTGATCTTGCCGGAGGACGTGCGCCAACGCGTGATGGACGGCGACCTGGACGCCTCGCCCGAAAGCTGGACGTTCAAAGAAAGGGCCGGGCAGGCACTCGTGTCGTGGTGGCAGAGCCAGGATCCCTTACCTGCCACGCGCAACAACGAGCGCATGGAGGAACACCTCACGCGGGTGGCTTACGCCGAGCAGCATTACTCCCGTGAGGAACGTACCACGGGCCTGGATGACCGGGGCGAGATCTACGTGCGCTATGGAGCGCCCAGCAAGATCACCGTCGTCACATTCGACGATGCCGAGATGACCAACCTCGTCTATCAGCCCGGCGTCGTGGTCAATCTAACGGACTTTCCGGACAACGAATTTTGGAGCTATGGGCATATCGACCGGGCGGCCTACTTCCTCTTCGTAAAGAACGTCAGGCACTATGAAGTAGCCGAGTCGAATGAACTGGTACCGCCGGCGCTACGCTCGGGCTTCAGCAACTCACCGCGCGGGATACAGAAGGTATACATGACGCTGGCCGTGCTGCGCAACATCTATCGCCAGCTGGCACCGGCTCACCCCGATTTTATGATGCGCTATGCCGACGTGGTGGATTATTCGCGTGGCCTGGAGGACGGAAGCCTGGGGAGCCAGGCGCAGCTCCCCTACGTCTTTGCCGAGAGTTTCCTTATTAAATCTCGCACCGAAGACGATCAGGCCACGGCGCGCCGCGAGACCCTGGTGGCCCGCCAGGAAACCGAGGTGTTCCGCGATACGGAGACCCTGCCGGTCGGAATACGGACGGTGCGCTTTCTGGCGGAGGACGGCACCACCCGTACCGAGATTTACTGGAGCCCGGAACCGGGCGGGTTGTCGCCCTCGAAGAATCAGCAGGAGGCCCTGGAAGAAGAGGGGTATTCCCGGTTCAACCAGTACCTCGTCAAGATGACCGTCGTGCAGAAAGCCGAGCGCTATGACGACCGGGTCGTGAATGTGAAGCATTATTTCCTCACTGACCTGCTGTCCGAGGACGAAGCGGCGATTCCCGTGCAGACCATGGTGGTCGAGGGCGATACGGGCCGGTATCACCTGGCCATGCAGTGGGATCAGCACCTGACCGATGAGGTTCCGCGCCGAGATGAAGAGATAACCCTGGGACCCCACATGAAAGTAGCCACCTACCAGGCCGATTCGCTGACGGCGCTGGTGGCCGAGGCGGGGGTGCTGGAAATGAGCGACCTGCGCCTCGAATTCGTTCCGAAGCAAGCCGAGGAAGCGGGCAGCTTTGAGACGATGCCGTATCCCTTCACAACCACCTCGCCGGACGTGGCGTTGGGGTTATACTTCGAGGCCTACCACCTCTCCTTCGGCGAGGATGATCGAACCCATTACGAGGTCGAATACGGCATCGAACGGGCCGGCGACGGCGGCGGGCTGCTACGTTTCCTCGGACGACGACCCGACGAACGAACCACCGTGCGCACGCCCTATGTCGGCACCAGCCGGACGGCCCGGGAAAACATCTTGCTGGACCTCAGCGAATGGGAGGGCGACGGCGACCTCCGCATAACCGTGCGTATTACCGACCAGACGACGGGCCAACAGGTGGAACGGTCGCTGCAATTCACGATGCGTTCATGAGCAAACGTATCGATCAAAGGGACTTCTTCGAGCGCGTCTGGGGGGTTGTGGCGCAGATTCCGTTTGGCAAGGTCACCACCTACGGGCACATTGCGGAGTATCTCGGAAGCCGGAGCGCGGCGCGTACGGTAGGATGGGCGCTGAAGGCTGCTGCCGAAACAGGATTGCCCTGTCACCGCGTCGTCAACCGGTTCGGTGCCCTGTCGGGGCGCGTGCATTTCGGCGGCCCTCACATCATGGAAGACCTGCTTCGAAGCGAAGGCATTGCGTTCACCGACGACGGCTGCGTCGATCTGGCGCAGCACCTGTGGATTCCGGGGACGTAGTTTTCCCGTTTATGAATCCCCGTCGCGCCCGGCGTTCGTTTCGTCGTTTCCCTGCAGGCGCGCCAGGGCTTCCCAGAAATCAGGGAACGAGACGGCGGCGCATGCGGCCCCCAGAATCGTCGTTTCGCCGGAGGCTACGAGGCCGGCTACGCCCATCGCCATGGCGATGCGGTGATCTTCGAAGCTCTCTACCGTTGCTCCGTGCAGGGCCGGGCCGCCTTCGATAGCCAGGCCATCGTCGAACTCTTCCACAATAGCGCCGAGAGCCCGCAGGTTTTTCACCATCGCGTCGATGCGGTCGGTTTCTTTGACACGCAGTTCGGCCGCGTCGCGGATCTCAGAACGGCCTTCGGCATACGCGGCAGCTACGGCCAGCACGGGAATCTCGTCGATCAGGTTGGGGATGAGCGGGCCGCTGAGCGTCACGCCGTGGAGTGCAGCGGGACGGACCGTGAGGTCGGCGAGCGGTTCGCCGCCTTCCTCGCGTTCGTAGGCGAGGGTGATGTCGGCTCCCATCGCGCGCAGCACGTCGAGCAGGGCGCTTCGGGACGGGTTGAGCCCGACGCCGGGAAGGTAAATCTCGCCCTCCGGCACGATGGAACCGGCTACCAGGAAAAACGCGGCGGCCGAGAAGTCGCGTGGCACGGCCCAGGTCCGGGCGGGAATGGGATGCCCTTCCCGGATGGTGAGGTAGCGCTCCTGGCCCATCTCAAACATGTCCAGGCCCAGCATACGCTCGGTGTGGTCGCGCGAGGGCACGGTTTCGACGACCGTCGTTTCGCCGTGGGCGAAAAGCCCGGCCAGCAGCACGCACGATTTTACCTGCGCCGACGGCACCGGCAGTCGATATTCGATGCCTTTCAGAGACTGCCCGCCGGAGATGCGAATCGGGGCGTGTCCGTCGTTCAGGTCGATGGCGGCATTCATCCTGCGGAGCGGATCGGCGATGCGGGCCATCGGGCGGCTGTTCAACGAGGCATCGCCGAGGAGGATGCTGTCGAACGATTGCCCGGCCAGGATCCCCGCCAGCAGGCGCATCAGCGTGCCCGAGTTGCCGCAGTCGAGCGGCGTCGTGGGGGCGAGCAGCCCGTCCAGCCCGCGTCCTTCCACCGTCAGAATTCCCTGGTCGTCTTCGATGTCGACGCCGAGTTGCCGGAGGCAGGACAGGGTGGATTGCGGGTCGGCGGAGGAGGGATAGTTGGTGATGGTCGAGCGTCCGTCGCCCAGCGCGGCCAGCAACGCCGCCCGGTGCGCGATGGACTTGTCAGCCGGCAGGGCCACGGCCCCTTCGAGCCTCGCCGCGGTGCGAACAGTCTGATTCATCGTGTGACCATGGTGAACAAAAGCAGTATGTAAGCTGAAGGCCGGTGCCCCGGCGGCTGTTACCATACCGGCGTGCGGTTCGATGGTGCTAGGGGGAAATCGCTGGTGACGGTGCGGAGGAGATCCTGTTTTTCATCCCAGGGCAGGAAGGCGTGGCGGAAGCCGTTGAGCGCGATCTCGCGAAGTTGCGAGGCATCCACCCCGCAATGTTGATAGACGCGCCATAGCTCGTCGGTGAGCGTGGTGCGGCTGAAGAGGCGGTTGTCCGTGTTGATGGTGACGGGGATGCCGGCGGCCACGTAGTGCCGGAGCGGGTGCGCCTCGAAGCTCGTCACGACGTGGGTTTGCACGTTGCTGGTAGGGCAGATTTCGAGCGGGATCTGGTGATCTACGCAATACTGCATCAGGTTGGGGTCGCGTTCGAGCGTGATGCCGTGCCCGATGCGGTGCGCATTGCAATAGAACAGGGCCTGATGGATGGAATCCGGCCCCCAGGATTCTCCCGCGTGGATCGTCAGGTTGAGGAGGTGATTGCGGGCGTAATAGAAGGCGTGCAGGTGGTGCTTCGGCGGGTTTCCGGCTTCGCCCCCGGCCAGGTCGAATGCGACGACGCCGCGCTTGCGGTAGGCGACGGCCAGTTCGGCCTGGCGCAACGACGCACTCTCAAAGCGGTCGCGCAATCCGCAGATGATCAACGACGTGCGGACGCCGAAGTCGCGCTCCGCTGCGCGCAGCCCGTCGAGCACGGCATCGTTGACCTGTTCGAGCGTGAGGTGTTCTTCGGTGTGGACGATGGGGGCATAGCGTACCTCCAGATAGCGCACATTTTCCCGCGCATTATCCTCGACCAACTCATAGGCTACGCGGCGCAACGCCTCCTTCGACTGCATCATGGGGATGGTGTAGCGGAACCAGGCCAGGTAGGCTTCGAGCGTCTCGGAATGGTCTATCTGCTGTAAATACGTCTCCAGCGCCTCAACGTCGTCGTTGGGGAGGAGATGCAGCTTGCCCTGCTGCCGGGCTAACTCCAGCAGGGTGGCCAGCCGTGGAGAGCCGTCGAGATGGCAGTGCAATTCGGCTTTCGGCCAGGCAAACAAATCATCACGCGTCAGGGGGGGGGCAGCAGGCATAGCAGTCGTGTCGGGTTGGATAATCTAAATCTTTGAGTAGGAAGCGTACGACGTATGTATATAGCCGTACCACGCATTGTCAAAACAGGATGCCAGGACAAACCCATCCGACGAAGCGCGGTTTCGACCGGCCTTTCCGCTTGGAACCCGCGAAGAGACGGTTCGTTTGGGTCAGCAGGAATTCGTGGTAATTTCCTGTGATCTTTCCGGGCGGGCAGGTAGTTTGTGCCATGTCCTCCTGCTTGTGCAGGAGCCGTACGTCCGCTGTCCGTCTTGTGCGGTCACGGTTTGATGTCCCTTTCATTCCCAGAGGCAACATTATGGGTAGCTTAGGACCTCTTGAGATTGTTCTGATCTTTCTGGTGATTCTGCTGATTTTCGGAGCGAAGCGCATTCCCGAGATCGCGCGCGGTTTGGGAAAAGGCATTCGCGAGTTCAAGAGTGCAACCAGCGAAATCAGCCGGGAACTCACCATCGAGGATACCCCGCATCGTATTCAGCAGCCGCGTCAGGGAACGCCGGTGTCGTATACGCAACCAGCCCAGCAAGCGCAAGCTCCGCCGCCACAGCAGGCCCCACCGGCGCAACCCGATAATACGGAGGCGACGCAAGTTCCGCCGCCGCCGCAGGCATCCTGACGCTGAAGGCATAGAGCGGAGATGCGGGCTGTGATGCTGCCGCGCACCGACCTGATTTTTTGACGGGGATGGCTCTCTTGCTGCTATTATGAACGATAGAACGTTTGCCGACGCGCACCGGGCGTTGGGCAACGACGAGACCAGTTGCGAAGAACTGGTCTCGTCTTTTTTATCAGCCATCGAGGCCCACAACGACCGGCTGAACATTTTTATCCACGTCGAGGGCGACGACCTCCTCCGGCAGGCCCGCGACCTCGACGCCCGCCGGGCGCAAGGGCACGACCTGCCACTGGCCGGGCTGGTGCTGGCCGTCAAGGACGTTATCTGCATCAAGGGGCAGAAGGTGACGTGTGCCTCGCGCATCCTGTCCGACTTCGAGTCGGTCTACGATGCCACGGTCATCGACCGGCTGCGGCGAGCCGGGGCGCTTTTCATCGGAAAGACGAACTGCGACCAGTTCGCCATGGGGTCGTCGAACGAGAATTCGTACTTCGGTCCCGTGCGCAATCCGCATCATCCCGACTATGTGCCGGGTGGTTCGTCGGGGGGCTCGGCGGCGGCGGTGGCGGCAGGATTCTGCCACGCGGCGCTGGGATCCGACACGGGCGGGTCGATTCGGCAGCCGGCGGCTTTTTGCGGCGTGGTCGGCCTCAAACCCACCTATGGCCGCGTCAGTCGCTATGGGCTGGTGGCGTTTGCCTCGTCGCTCGATTGTATCGGGCCGTTTGCGCATAGCGTCGAGGACGTGGCGCTTCTGATGAAGGTCATGGCGGGGCGGGATCCCTGGGATGCTACGAGCGCTCCGGTCGAAGTGCCGGACTTTACCAAGGCGCTTACCGGGTCTGTCCGGGGGGTGCGTATTGGTCTGCCGAAGGAATATTACGCCGAGGGCCTCGACGACGACATCCGGCGGATGCTGGAGGGCCGGGTCGAACAGTTGCGGCAGGCAGGGGCCGAGATCAAGGAGGTGACGATGCCGCACACGGAGTACGGCATTGCCACCTACTACGTGCTGGCGACGGCGGAGGCATCGAGCAACCTGGCTCGCTACGACGGCATCCGCTACGGCTATCGCGCCGACCTGGAAGAGACCCGCCGGGCACTGGCCGAAGAACGCCTGATACTCGAAGAGAGCCTGGCCGCTGCCGGGTCCGAAGGCGACGAGGCCCGGGCCACGCACGTGCGCCGCCGGATCGAGACGCAGGATTCGCTGTTGCACCGGCTCTACGCCCAATCGCGCACCGACGGCTTCGGCGATGAAGTCAAACGCCGTATTATGCTCGGCACGTATGTGCTCTCGGCGGGCTACTACGATGCCTACTACGGCAAGGCCCAGCGCGTTCGCTCGCTCATCCG
>JBHHWM010000126.1:0-13036 GCA_046756545.1 Rhodothermales bacterium
CCGGGAATTCGACGAAGCTTTCCCGCGTGAACAGCAGCCTGTCGGCGTCGTCGGCTTTTCGCGGGAAGCCGAACCGTTGGTCCATCATCACCAGTTGCGCGGGTTCGCGGGTGCCGTTGGCGCGGTCGCGGTAGTAGCCGCTCTCTTTGGTGCCGAGGTGGAAGGCCGAGAGCAGCATCGGCGCGTCCGGGTCGATGGCCTGCTCGTCGGGATCGAGACGGACGTAGCGGAAGCGCACGTTGTCGGCGCGGCCCCGGCCCTCGGTGAGGATGCGCGGTGCGCGAACGCCGGTGGGGTCGACGGCCCAGATGTCGTGCTTGTCGTAGATGAGGAAGGCCTCATCGTTCTCGGTCCAGCCGGCGTTGCCGTACGGACTGGGTTTGAAGGGCCAATCGTGCAACTCATTGTAGACGGGGTGTGGGATCGCCGCTGTCAGGTTCACGGGGTCCCCGTTGTTTACCGCCATCGCATACCAGGCGCGTTCGTTGCGATCCCACCAGGTGAGGTAGCGCGCTTCCGGCGAAAGCTGCGCCGATGATTGTACCTTTTCGAGCACCCGGCGGCGCTCCCCCGTCCGGACGTCGACGAGATAGACATCGACGTAGCGGGGCGAATCCCAGGAGATTTCCTGGCGATACGGCATGTTCGAGTTGCCGACAGCTACGTCCGCCTCGCCCTCGCTGCCTACGGTCACGCCGGGTACGGTCTCCGTAGCCAGTTGCACGATGCGTTGATCGGCCAGGTGCACCACAGCGCGGTAGGTGCGCTTCTCTTCCTCATCCCGCTGTTCCAGTTGCATCGGCTGCAGCAACGGGTCCTTCCAGTTCCAGATGTCGAGCACCACTTTTTCGCTCTCCAGCACGTCTTCGTCCTCTTCTTCCGGTTCCGGGCGCGGGGCGGTGCCGAAGAACAGCCGCGATCCTTCTTTCGAAAAAGAAACGTCGCCATGCTCGCTGATCCACCAGCCTTCGGCGATGCCCTCGGTTCCTTCGGTGGCCGGTGTCGTCAGGTCGCCGGTACCCGGGCGCCAGTGATACAGCGAGAACGCCGGTTGGTCGGCGTCGTAATCGTCCCGGTTGGAGAGGAAAGCCACCTGTTCGCCGGCTTCGTCGAGGGCGACGTGTGTATACACCCCTTCGCCGGTCATGATGGGGGTCGTTGCGGTCGAGGCCGTCTCGACGGCGAAGATGCCGTCGGTGCTGCCGTCTTTGCTGGAGGCGGTATAGACGAGCCACCGTCCGTCTTCCGAAAAATGATACGCCGTGACGTGTTCGTAGCGGGTTTCGCTGCCCGTGGCGAGGTTGCGCAACACCAGCGGAGTGCCCTCTTTTTTATCCTTTTTTTTCTTCTTGTCTGTTGCGTCTTCTTCTTTCGCTTCTTTTTCAGCTCCTTCTTCTTTGGGCTCCTCGGCTTTCGTGGTGTCCTTCGTAGCCAGGGGTTTTTCGAGCAGGTAAGCCAGCCAGCTATTCCCTTCCTCCGGCAGCTTGAACGATTTGACTCGCTCAACGCGGACGACCTCGCCCGTGGCCAGGTTGAGGATACCCAGCGAATCTTTGGGCTGTTCGTCCGGCTTTTTCTTGTCGCGCTTGGCCTGCCGAACGGCTTCCCGCGGCGGCTTGATTCGGAAAGCCACGAAGCTGGCGTCGTCGCTGAACCGGGCTGATACACCGCGCGGGATGGCATAGGCCTGATCCGAGGTAAGACTCTTGACCCGCAGTTCGGCATCTCGTTCTTCCGGACTCAGCGAAAACAGCGCCCACCGGCCATCGTCCGAGATAGCGCGTTCCGTGATGCGGTTCCAGATTTCATAGACGCTATGGTCGAGCGGTTGCTTCTGCTGTCCCAGGGCATCGGGGGTGTTGGCCAGGAGCAGCACAATGAGAAGGAACCAGGTCGGGGATTGGTAGAGGGTTCTCATCGTGATGGGAGAAAGAGATGGTGAGAAGAATGGGCGTGTGAACCGCTTCCGGTTGCTGCCTAAAGGTACGGCGTAGGAGATAAGCGTGCATCCCCGTCCGTGCTCAGTCTGTACAAGCGGTCAAGAATTTATCCCTCTTGTAAACGGAGCGTAACTATTCGCTGTCTCTTACGTCAAGGACCACAATCGCAGGCGTGCTACTATCCTAGCACATGCGTCGTCCCTTCACGTCCACGGTCACCCATCCTGCAGAACCATGTTTAGCAACAGACGCGTCCTTCTTGGTATCCTGGTGCTCCTGGTGGGCCTGCTCGCGTTTAACTACGTCAGCCCCTTCCGCGTTGTCACGACGAGCCAAGCCCAGGAAACCGACTACGACTACGAAGAAATCATCGAGCACACCTTCAAGGTACAGCCGGGGCAGGCATTGATCCTGGACTCCGACCTGGGTTCGGTCAGTGTTCACGGCGGCAGCGGCAACGAAGTGGTCCTCACCGTTATTAAGGGGGCCAACGATATGAGCGAACGCAAGGCCAAAGAACTCTTCGAGCGCTTCGATCTCGACTTTGACCAATCCTCGCGCGGCGTCCTCATCGAGGGCGACTACGAAGGGCGGCGTCGCGGGCGGCACGGCAACCGCCTGCACGTCGAATTTGAAATCACGGTCCCGACCGAGTTCGATGTAGACGTAAAGACGGGAGGCGGGAGCGTTACTGCCGAAGAGCTACGCGGCGAGGCTTCGCTGCGCACCTCCGGCGGCTCCATCACCGCCCTCAGCATCGACGGACCGCTCGACGTCAATACCAGCGGCGGCTCGATCAAGGTGGAAGACATCGGCGGGCAGGCCCGGTTGCACACCTCGGGCGGCAGTATCACCGCGCGCAACGTGGATGGCTGGGTCGATTGCAACACGTCGGGCGGCAGCATCACCATCGACGGGGCGGACGGCAACGTGAAGGCGCACACGTCGGGCGGCAGCATCCGGCTGACCGAGATCCACGGGACGGCCAACGCGCACACGTCGGGCGGCAGCATCAAAGCCGATCTGGCGACGGCCCCGGACGGCCCGATGGAACTCGAAACCTCCGGCGGCTCGGTCACGCTGTACCTCACCGCCAATACCAGCGTCGATATCGATGCCAGGGCGTCGGGCGGCCGCGTGCGGACGGATATGCCCGTGGAAGTCGAGGGCGAGATCAAGCGGGATCGCCTGCGCGGCGAAATCAACGGCGGCGGCCCCATGATCAAGCTGCGTAGTTCCGGCGGCGGCATCCGGATTCTTGAGCACGAATAGTTGCCGGCTGACAGCCGTAGCGCGACGCTCCAACCATAGAGGATCTTCCAGGGGGACCCGCCGTTTGTTAGGCGGCCCCCTTTTTTGTGGTGATCTCATTTGGTTATGTGCATGAGAGTGATTGGGCTTGTGGTGGTGCTCGGCCTGCTGGCGGCGTGCTCCTCGGAGGGGCCGACCGAAGACGACGGCCGGATGGACCTGGCTTTTTCCTTCGAAGAAGGGACCCAGGATTGGACCGGCGATTTCGTGGATTTCGGCTTGGAGATGAAGGAAGAAGATCTAGAGTTGGTCTTCGATCTTCGCGCGCTTCCCGAAGAGGTAGGCGGCAGCGGCCGGGCCCTTGTGCTGGAGGGCCTCAACCTCAGCGATGACCTGTTTATGTTTTTGAAGCATCAGGTGACGGGCCTGCGTGTCAACACCACCTACGCGGTTACCTTCGACCTCGACCTCGCCAGCAATGCCCCTTCGGGGTGTGCCGGTATTGGGGGGGCACCCGGCGAAAGCGTATATCTGAAGGTGGGGGTGGCCCGCACCGAGCCCAAACGCGTCGTCGTCGACGATAGCTTCCGCCTCTCGGTCGATAAGGGGAATCAGTCTCAGGACGGCGCGAACGCGCTGGTGATCGGCACCATTGCCAACGGCGAGCCCTGCACCGGTGAGGCTCCTTTTCGCCGCATCACGCGGGACAACCAGGCGACCCCGTTCCTCTTCCCGACCGGCTCCGACGGGACGCTGTGGCTGTTCGTCGGCACCGACTCGGGGTTTGAAGGCAAGACGACGCTTTTCTACGACGCCATCCGCGTGCTGTTGGAACCCCGATAAGCGGGGCGTGTACCGGCGGTTTCTTTCCGGCATTTCGCTATTGCTAATCCCACGATGTGCCCCTCTTGGGTTGAAACGACGAGTCGGGGAGACGAGGACTCGAAGAGGGGTTTCCTGCTGGTTTGTTCGTCGTTTCATCGTCTCCCCAGTTCCATGTTGCCCACAGGGCACAACACGAGTTATTTCTTATCTTGCGCTAGCGTTCAACAAACAGAGGTTCTTCTGTGTCTTTTGAGGGAAAGGTCGTCTGGGTTACGGGGGCTTCGTCCGGCATCGGTGAGGCGCTGGCGTATGCGCTGGCCGAGCGGGGGGCGCACCTCATCCTCTCGGCCCGCCGCGAAGAAAAACTCCGCGCGGTGCAGGCGGCCTGTGCGCATGCGGACCGGCACGTGGTGCTCCCGCTCGACCTGGCTTCCGCCGACTCGCTGAACGAGGCGGCCCAGCAGGCGCTCGACCGGTGCGGCCACATCGACCTGTTGATTCACAACGGCGGTGTCAGCCAGCGCTCCCTGGCTATTGATACCCAGCTCGATGTAGATCGGCGGATTATGGAAGTCAACTATTTCGGAACCGTTGCCTTGACGAAGGCCGTCATGCCGTCGATGATCGCGCGCGGGGTGGGGCATATCGCCGTGGTGACCAGCCTCGTCGGCAAGTTCGGCTCCCCGATGCGGACGGGCTATGCGGCCTCGAAACATGCCCTCCACGGCTTCTTCGATTCGCTCCGTGCCGAGGTACATGCATATGGCCTCTGCGTCACCATGATCTGTCCTGGGTTCATTCGGACCAACGTCTCTATCAACGCGCTCACGGGCGATGGCACGCCGCAGGGTAAGATGGATCGGGCGCAGCAAAAAGGGCTCGATCCGGCCTCTTGCGCCCGGCAGATTCTCCGTGCCCTCGAGCGAGAGAAGGACGAGGTGTACATTGCCGGAAAGGAGAAGGCCTATGTCTACCTGAGACGCTTCCTACCCGGCCTCTTCAACCGGTTGCTTCCCAAGGTACCGGTGACATGAACGAAGGATTCCGTCGGAAGGAATCTGCCCGGTGAGCCGAGTAGAAACGGCGAGGCGTCTCGCCGCACTCAAATAGAAACACGCCACGAACACAACGGGTCTGTGGAACAGGGAGCGGCTTCTATCACACCACCGACACGGGCGGAGGAATGGGCGAACAGCATCACGCACGGCATCGGCCTGGTGCTGAGTGTGATCGGGTTGATTGTGCTGGTCTTCGTTGCCGTGGCGACGGGCGAGGCCGGCCTGGTCGTGGGATGCAGCATCTTCGGCGGCACGCTCGTTTTCATGTACACCGCGTCCACGCTCTATCATAGCTTCCGCGCCCCGCGTCTCAAGCGCCTGTTGCGCATCCTCGATCACATAGCGATCTACCTGCTCATTGCCGGTACCTACACGCCGTTCGCGTTGCTCTATTTCGACGGCGGCTGGCTCTGGACGCTGCTGTGCCTGGAGTGGGGCGTTGCATTGGCCGGCGTCGTCTTCAAAATTTTCTTCACGGGGCGCTTCCGGATCCTGTCTACGCTGCTGTACCTGGCGATGGGCTGGCTGGCCGTGGTGGCGCTGAAGCCGTTGCTGGCTGCTGCCCCGCTCGGATGTGTCGCGTGGATGGTGGCCGGCGGCTTGCTCTACACGGGAGGGGTGGCGTTTTATGTGTGGAAGCGGCTACCCTACCATCATGCCGTATGGCACGTGTTTGTGCTGGGCGGAAGCGCGTGTCATTACCTGGCGTTGGCGCTCTATCTGTAGGCCGGGTCGGTTCGTTTAGCCGGCCAGGGGAAGCCACACCCAGACGCTCGTTCCTTTGTCGAGCACACTGTCGATGTCGAGCATGCCCTGATGCAGCGCCGTCAGGCGTCGGGCGATGGCCAGGCCGAGGCCGAGGCCCTGTTGCTCGTATTTCTTCCGGTCGAATTGTACGAAGGCTCCTACTTGTTGGAGTTGCTCGTCCGTGATGCCGCGTCCTTCATCGGTCACCTGGAGCACATAATAGTCTTTGTCGCGGAGGCCGGTAACCGAAACCGGCGTACCCGGCCCGGAGAACTTGAACGCGTTATCGACCAGCTCTTCGACGATTTTTTCCAGATAGGCTCCCTGGATGCGGGCCTGCCCCTGCGCGATATCCAGGTGTAGATCCTCCGGGCGTGCATGGCTCTCGGCGCGTGCCGCGGCCACCCGCTCTACGACCGGCTCGACGGCACAGGCCCCCTGGTTCAGCATCGCCGCGCGCCAGGCCGGATCGGTCGCTGAGACTTCGAGCTGGGCGTAGAGGTAATAGTTTTCGATCAGCCGCTCCAGCCGCTTGGCCGACACGTTGATGTCTTCGAGCATCGAGCGCAGTTCGTCCGGCTCGACCGTGTCATAGATTTGTAGCAGGAACTCGGAGAAGCCGAGGATGCAGGAGAGCGGCGTGCGCAATTCGTGGGGCAGCGTTCGTGAAAGGTTGCTCCGCAGTTCTTCCAGGCGCTCCTGGTACCGGTAGCTTCGTTCTTCGTGCCGTTCCAGGCGGGCGTGCACGGTGTTCAGCAGTTCTTCGGAGGTGAACGGTTTGACCAGGTAATCGTCAGCTCCGAGGTTCATGCCGATGCGTTGTGCGCTGCGGCTGGCCTTGGCGGTGACGAACACGAACGGGATGCTCATCGTTTCGGGTTGCTGGCGCAACTCGCGCAGCACCTCATAGCCGTCGATGTCCGGCATCATGACGTCGCAGATGATCAGGTCGGGCTGGCGGAAGTGCGCTTCCTTCAATCCTGCCCGGCCGTCGGCTACGGGAATCACCACGTAATCGTCGCTTGTCAGCAGGTCCTGGATGTTATCCCGGACGTCGGCATCGTCTTCAATAACAAGAATCGTACGCATCATTTCAGGTGTTGGCTGCTGAGGCGTTTGTCTTCGCCTCCAGCGGAATGGAAACGGTGACCCGGGTGCCGCGCCCTTCTTCACTCTCTATCGAAAGCGTGCCGCCGTGCAAGGCCACGGCGCGCTGCACGATGGACAGACCGAGCCCCGTTCCCGGAATGGTTTCGGCGTTGTCGGCCCGTTGAAACGGTTCGGCCACACGGCGCAGATCTTTTTGCGGAATCCCGATCCCTTCGTCTTGAACGTGAAAGACGGCCTGGCCGCCTCGTTGTGTCAGGGCGAACGTTATCCGGCTGCCTGCCGGAGAATATTTAGCAGCGTTCGTGAGCAGGTTGCTCAGTAAGTAACGGAGCAAGTTGGGATCGGCCTGCGCTACGAGCGGCTGCGTCGGCAGGTCCGGTGCGATGTGGAGGTCGGCGCTCTGTCCCGATTTCACCTCTTCAATCACCTCGCGGCAGAACGCGACGAGTTCCACCTCTTCCGCTTCGAACCGCAGCCGCCCAGCCTCTACTTTACCGACAACCAGGATGTTTTCGAGCAATTTGGTCAGGGTATGGATGCTGGTCTGAATACGGCGCAGGTGCTTCTCGACGCGCTCATCGTCCCACATGTGGCGAAAGCGTTCGATGAGTTCGGCGGACGAGAGGATGGCTGCCAGCGGTGTGCGAAACTCGTGCGATGCCATCGACACGAAGCGGGCTTGCAGTTCGCTCAACTCCCGCTCTTTTTCCAGGGCGTTTTTCAGCGCCTCCTCGGCTTCCTTGCTCTCGGTGATATCGGTCTGGATGCCTACGTAGTTGATGAGTTCGTCGTGGGCATCGTAGACGGGCGCGAAGCGGAGTTCATTCCACAGCAGCGTGCCGTCTTTTCGATAATTGCGCACCACGACGCGGCTCTCTGCGCCTTCGTGGAGGGCCTGCTGAAGCCATGCCCGTTGGGGCTCCGACGGGTCTTGCTCCGCACTCAACAGGAAAAACCCGTTGCGCCCGATGGCTTCGTTGGTGGGGTATCCTGTGATGCGCTCAAAGGCCGGATTGACATAGACGATGGGAAAGTCGGGTCGCGTGGCGTCGCAGATGAGGATGACGTTGCCGCTGGCTTCGACGGCGCGTTCGAGCAACCGCATGCGTCGTTCCGTGCGCTTGCGCTCGCTGATGTCGCGCAGGATGCTTTCGAAGCCCACCACCGTGCCGTGCCGATCCCGGATGCGCATCGACGTTACCAGCCCGTCGAAAACTGTATCGTCCGTCCGGCGCAGTTGTAGTTCATAGTCTCGGACGAAGCCGTCGCGCCGTAGCCGGTGAAAGAATGCCTGGTATTCCACATCGCTGACAACGTGGCTTGTTGCGGCGACGCCGGCGAGGTGATGCTGCGCATAGGCCGAGGCCGGATACCCGAAAAGCTCGTATGCCGCCGGGTTGGCCGTACCGATCCGGTCGTCGAGGGTGATCAGGATAATAGCGTCTCGCGATTGTTCGAAGAGCCGCCGGAACTGTTCCTGCGAATCCTTGAGCCGTTTCAGCATGCGCCAGGAGGGCACCAGGCCGAGGCCCAGCAGCAGCACGGCGGCGAGGAGCATGCCGGCGATCACCAGGCGACGCACCCGGCGCGCGGCTTCGCCCAGGGTGGCCGAAAACGCATCCTCGAGTGTCGTCAGGTTGACGTTGATACGCTCGACCTCCTGAAGCAGCGCCGCTACTCGCTGCGGGTCTTCTGCGTCCGATTCCATCTCCTGGTGGATCCGGTCGGCCACGTTTTGCAGGTGGGCGATGAGCAGGTCGGCTTCGCTCCAGAGGCGGATGGCCCGGGTGACCGGCCCTACGCGGCGGAGCAGGCGAAATCCCCAGACCGACATGCCGGCGTCGTCCGGGTGGCTCCGTCCCTGGATCATGCCCTGGCGAATGACATCCGGGTTGGGGTCGGCCTTTTCCAGCTCGGCGCGGGCCTGCCGGTAGCCGAGCGGCACGGCGATAGCCTGTTCGAATTTTTCGAAGTATTCCACCTGCCCCGTGGTGGCGTATCGATGCAAGTAGTAGACGGCGTCTTTTTGCGATTTCGAGTAGAGCGCTTCGGCATGCGTATAGGCGCGGGCCGAGGCAAGAAGGGCCGCCCCTCCGTACGTGACCAGCGTCAGCCCAGCAACGACAAGGGTGAACAGCCCGGCCATGAGAAGGTATTCACGGGTGTAGGCTATGCGGGTGAAATACCGCTTCCAGGCGGAGGATACGGGTACGCCTCGTTCAGCATTCGCGGCGCGGTGGTTCATGGATACCTCGTGCAAGAGCGGGCTGCGTGCACGTGTTTCGGATAGGCCCGGCACGGTGCTTTTCTCCGGCTCGCCGGCACCCTCCAGGATCTGCACCCGCGCGCATAGCAGGAAAACCGAAGACCCATACAGGGGTCGTTCTTCTTACTTTAGCCCACGTTGTGTCCCCCTTGGGTTGAGCCGATGAATCGGGGAGCCGACGAATCGAAGAGGGATTTCCCGTTTGTTCGTCGATTCATCGTCTCGTCGTCTCCTCGATTCCATATTGCGACCTGACGGCACAACGTGAGTTGATCTAATATATCGCCTGCCGCCGGATGGGGTTTAACCCGTTGACAGATTTTCCCACTTCCACGGCGCGCCGCATCGGATGAGGATGGGAGGCGGCCCCGGCAGCAGGTGTTCTTCCGGCTATGGCCGGGGTGATTTAATGGGAGATCACTATGTTTTTAATGGAAATATGGCTATGATACATGCTGTCCGGACGGCGCGTAGGAGGAGTATTCGGGTCCTGTTTGATCACAACCGAGGAGGCCGACGATGCAATTCTTAACCTATTGGGAACTCAACGAGGAGATGCCCATCGAGCAACGGCAGCAGATCGCGGAGCACCTCACGTCCAGCGGGGCGTTTCCTCCCCCGAATGTCGACATCCTTCGATGGGACGCGACCCCCGACGGATGGGGCATCCTGTTGCTCGAAGCCGAAAGCGCCGCCGATTGCTTCCGTGCCATCAACACGTGGCGCGCTTCGGGAACGGGGTTTTTCAAAATCACCAAAACCGCCCCTGCGATGCCTGTGCAAGAGGCCATGGCTACGGCCACCGAAATGATGGAAGCACTCGGAGCCGTGTAGCACGGCGCGTCGTATCATCCCGTCTTTTGCCAGACGACGATTCGAGCCCCCTTTCCCTTGAATACAGCCCGCGCCTCCGGGCAGAATAGAATGAGCCGGTGCTTGGTGGGAGGAGCACCGGCTCTTTTTTTAAGGTGGAGTGTTATATGCCGAGAATATTACGTATCAATGTGCCATGACGTCTGACCGTTCAGCAAGACGATCCTGTCATTGCGTTCTATATCCGGTCCCTGGCCCATGTCTGTAGCGGGGACGGCGATGGCGGCAAACAACGATATCTGCAACACAGGCGAGGCTGGTCGAGGCAGGCGTATTGTTCGCGTGCAATAAAAACCTGCTGTGGTATCCCTGTAACGGGCGGCTGAAACCGTGCCCGCCGTGGGAGTCTCCAACGCACAAAAGAACCCTGGCCGATGAAGCTGACCGCTACTACACTTTGCCTCCTCGTTCTTCCCCTGACGGCCCTGGCACAATCCCTTGCGCCCGGCGACCTGGCCGTCATCGGGATGAACAGCGACAACCCGGAAGCCTTTGCCTTCGTCACGCTGGTGGACATCCCCGCCGGGACGGAAATCAAGTTCACGGATAACGGCTGGCTGGCTGCCGGAGGGTTCCGGGGCGGCGAACAGACGCACACGTATACCGCGTCGACCGACCTGGCCGCCGGCACCGTCGTGACGATCACGACCGACGTCCCTGATTTTTCCAACGCCGGCGATCAGCTTCTTGCCTATCAGGGAGCGGACGATGCCCCCTCCTTTATCTATGCCCTCAACAACAAGGGCGGGGGCCTCTGGCAGGCCGACGCCACCAGCTCCAGCACTTCCGCCCTGCCGCCGGGTCTTACCGACGGGGTCACCGCCGTCGCGCTCGTCGAGGCGAACAACGTCGTCTATTCCGGCACGATGCGCGGCTCGCGGGCGGAACTGTTACAGGGGATCGGGGATCGCGAGAACTGGACCCGAGACAATAATGCCCCTCAGACCTTCCCCGCCGGTCCCTTCGACGTGACCGCCCTGACGGGGGGGGATTATCTGCCGGAGTTTACGAGCGTCCTCTCCGCCGGATCGATCCCTGCCGAACAACGCTTTAGCTTTATGTACGAAGCCGTCGATGGAGACGGCGACCCGCTCACGTTCAGCCTCCTGGGGCCTCCCGGTTCAGGCATCAATCCGGAGACGGGCCTGTTTACCTGGACGCCCAACGCGTTTCAGGCGGGGGAGACGTTTACGGTGAGCGTGCGGGTGACCGACGGGACGAACGAGGCCAGGACCAGCACGATCCTCTCGGTGACGCCCCCGATCAACCAGCCGCCCGTGTTTACGGACGTATTGCCGGACGACCTGGTCGATGGCGGAACCCCCATCGCTTTTACCTACGCCGCGACGGATGCGGAGGGCGAGACGCTTACCTTCGCCCTCGTGAATCCTCCGGCGGGGGCCGTCATCGACGCCGATACAGGCGCTTTTTCGTGGACTCCCTCCGACGTGGGCGTCTTCCCCATCACGGTGACCGTCACCGACGGCACGAGCACCACCACGGCCCGGTCGGTCGTCGGCGTGCGTGGCGTGTTCTTTCCCGGTGAAACGGGCGCGGCCCTCCGGCAACAGCTACGCGCAACCTACACGCCGGCCCAGACACTGGGCTCGGCGCGAGCCCGCGACACGATGTACGCACGCGTCGATCTGGATGCCGCCGGCTTCGTGCGCGGGGTCTACACCGGCTTTGCCGCCGCCCTCACGTCCGGCGACCCCAGCACCGTGATGACCAACGCCGGCATCAACGCCGAGCATACCTGGCCCCAATCGAAGGGCGCGGGCGCGGAACCGGCTACGAGCGACCTTCACCATCTTTTCCCGACCCGGATCGAGGTCAACGCCGAACGCGGTAACAAGCCGTTTGCCGACATCCCGGACGACCAGACGCAGATGTGGTTCCGCCTGGATCAGTCGCAAAGCGGCATCCCGTCGGCGAATATTGACGAGTACAGCGAATCGACCGGCGGGGCCTTCGAGCCGCGCGAAGCGCACAAGGGCAACGCTGCGCGGGCCGTCCTCTATTTCTTTACGATCTACGAGAGCGTGGCCGAGCGGTCCTTCCTCAGCGAGTACCGCCAGCTCGATCACCTGTTGGCCTGGGAGGCGCAGGACCCCGCCGACGTGGCCGAAGTGGTGCGCACGCAGCGCATCGCGCAGGTTCAGGGCAACATTAACCCCTTCGTCGTCGATCCCTCGCTGGCGCAGCGCGTCTTCGCGGACATCGTTGCGACGGAGCCGGAGGCCGACGTGCCGGACGGCTTCCGCCTCGAACCGGCCTATCCGAATCCTTTCAACCCGCAGACCCATCTGACGCTCGTCGTGGACCGGCCCCGGCAGGTGCGCGTCGTCGTCTTCGACGGGTTGGGGCGGCAGGTGCGCGTGCTGCACGACGGCCTGATCCAGGAGCCTACCCGGCGGCTGACGTTCGATGCCTCTGCGCTCCCGAGCGGCGTCTACTACGTGCGCGCCGTGGGCGAGACCGCCCTGCCCATGCAGCCCGTCATCCTCTTGAAATAGAGAGGATGGTCGCGGTGCGCAGGGACGCGTACCGCAGAAGCCATGAACGCGCACCTCGAATCCCTCATCGAGCACATGCGCTGGGCGAATGCCCGGACGCTTGAGAACCTTCGGGATACGCCCGTTGCGGAGGCCGTTCGGCTCTTTGCCCATGTGCTCACTACGGAGTGCCTCTACCATGCACGCATCACGGGACAAGACCCCTGGCCGCAGGACTTCTGGCCCGATCTGTCGCTGGAGCAATGCGCGGCGCTGTTGCCGCAAAACTACGAGCGATACGTCGCTTTCCTGAACGCCCGCCCGGAGCAAGCGCTCGAGCGCAACGTGCGCTATCGCAACAGCAAAGGAACCGTCTTCCATACCGCCGTCGGCGAGATGCTCACCCACCTGGCGTTGCACGGCGAGCATCACCGGGGGCAGATTGCACGCATCGTGCGCCGGGCCGGCGGA
>JBHHWM010000127.1:0-13035 GCA_046756545.1 Rhodothermales bacterium
GCCGAACTTATCATCCGCAAAGGCTTCCGCACGGAGATCGATTCGTATTCGGCCTTCTTCGAAAACGATCAGTGGACCCCGACAGGGCTGGGTGGATACTTGCGCGAGCGCGGCATCGACACGCTCTACCTCGTCGGGTTGGCGACCGACTTTTGCGTGAAGTGGTCGGCGCTGGACGGGCGGGCGCAGGGTTTCGAGGTTTACGTTGTTGAAGATGCCGTGCGGGGCATCGACGCGCAGGGCTCGCTGGCAGAGGCGTGGCGCACCATGAAGGACGCCGGGGTGGGCCTCGTCAGGGCTGCTTCTCTTCTTCAGGCTATGTAGCCTCAGGCACCCAGCACCGGCAGATACGCATTCCAGGGACCTACCTGTCCGGTGTACTGCCTCGCCATCACGCGTGCTGCCTGCCGGATGTGCGACAGGTCGTGCACGACCCAGCAGGCGAGGAGTTGCCCCAGCGTCACGATGCCGAGGTCCGGATGCCTGCCGGTCAGGGCAAAGTCTGCCGGTTGGAGGTCCCAGCCTCGGAGGGTGTTCAGGTTTTGTGCGCGGAGTCCGTCGAACTCATCGAGCAACTCGTGCAGTCGTTTTTCCTTCGATTGGTCGAATTGGGCGAAGCGGTCGAAGGGATCAAACGGGCGGGCGTCGCCGTGGGTCAGGATGATCTGAGCGCGCGGAATCCAGTCCGTCTTTTCTCCGTGAATCAGGTGGCCGACGATGTCGAAGGGGCTCCAGGTGTCTTCCCCTTCGTTGCCGTAGATCCACGCGTCGGGGAGCGCACGTAAGAGCGCGTTCAGTGTCGCCGGTGTGCGTTTGAGGACGGCGATGCCGTGCTCCAGGTTGAAGTCCATGTATGTTCTCCGCCGGGTGTGCCGGCCGATGGTGTGCTGAACATAAGAAGGACGCCATTCACTGGGAAGCGGTTCGGTGTGTTCTTCTTGAATTGCAAACAAATGACGATAAGATCAGTTAACCCGCCAATATGTTCGGGCGATTATGGAGGCATCATCGAAGCGCACTCCGAGCGCCTTGTTGGAATGGTGAGATCATCCAGGAATCAATGAACGGTGATACAACGGTCGAAACCGGCATTCTGCCCGATAGCACCAGCATTGCGCTCGTCGGACATCCCAATGTGGGCAAATCCGTACTCTTCCAGCGGCTCACCGGGCAGCGCGTGATCGTCGCCAATTATCCGGGAACTACGGTCGAAGTAACACGCGGGACGGCCCGCACGATTCCGGAGACGCACATCGTCGATACCCCCGGTGTCATTGCGCTACCACCGCATTCCGAGGATGAACAGGTCACGGCCCGCGTACTCTACAAGGAATCGCTCCGGGCTATCGTACAGGTGGGGGATGCCAAAAACCTTCGCCGTACGCTCTTGTTATCCGTCCAACTGGTAGAGATGGGGCGGCCCCTGGTCCTGGCCCTGAACATGATGGATGAAGCCGGCACGCGAGGGGTCACCGTGGATCATGCGCTCCTCTCGGAGTATCTATCGATCCCGATCGTTCCCACCACTGCCATTCGCGGTCACGGCGTTGACGAACTGAGCGAAGCCGTCCGGACCGCCCCGGCTCCCGCGTTTCGGCTAACCTACCCGCCTCGCATTGAAAAAGCCGTTGCAGAGATCAGCGCGCACCTGCCCGAGACTCCCATCGCCTCGCGTTCCCTGGCGCTCCTGTGGTTGAGCGACGATATGGTGGCGGAGGAGTGGCTACGACACCATCTGGACGATGCCGTCCTGTCGGACCTGGAAGCGCGGCGGAGCAGGCTGCAACTTTCTTTCGTCAAGCCGCTTTCTGCGGTGATCCAGGACGTTCGGCTGCGCTACGTGAAGCAGATCGTCGGGGCGGTGGTGAAGGAGAGCGGAACGGGCTGGCATGGCGTGGGTCCGTTCCTGGGCCGCCTGTCTACCCATCCCCTGTGGGGATTTGGCGTGCTGGCGGGGGTCTTATATGGGCTGTACTGGTTCGTCGGCGTGTTCGGAGCCGAAACACTCGTGGGGCTGCTGGAAGAGAATCTGTTTGGGGAGGTGATCAATCCCTGGATCACGGAGACCGTCACCCGGCTGTTGCCCGTTCCTTTCCTGGCCGATTTCCTGGTGGGGGAGTACGGCTTATGGACGATGGGGATGACCTATGCGCTGGCCCTCATTTTTCCTATCGTGACGACGTTCTTTCTCGCCTTCGGCATGATGGAGGATTCGGGGTATCTGCCCCGCCTGACGGTGTTGAGCAACCAGATGTTTCGCAAATTGGGGCTCAACGGCAAGGCGGTGCTGCCCATGGTTCTCGGGCTGGGATGCGTGACGATGGCCACCCTGACGACGCGGGTGCTGGAAAACAAACGAGATCGCTTGCTGGTGACGTTGCTGTTGGCGCTGGCCGTTCCCTGCTCAGCCCAGTTGGGCGTCGTTATGGGGCTGCTGGCGGGCATTTCGTTCACGGCCACCCTCATCTGGGGCGGCGTTCTGGTGGGGGTCTTGCTGCTCGTGGGCTGGATCGCCGCCAAAGTGACGCCGGGAACCCGCACCTCGCTGCTCGTGGAACTGCCGCCCCTGCGGTGGCCGGTGTTCTCGAACGTGGCGATGAAAACGCTGGCTCGCCTGGAGTGGTATCTTAAAGAGGTCATTCCGCTGTTTCTACTGGGAACCGCGATCATGTTTGCCCTTGATAAGCTCGGTATGCTTTCCTGGCTCAGTCAGATGATGGAACCCCTGGTCGTCCATTGGTTGGGACTCCCTCCCGAAGCCAGCGTTGCGTTTCTGATGGGGTTCCTCCGGCGGGATTTCGGGGCGACCGGCTTATTTTTGATGGAAGCTCAAGGGTTATTGAGTCCTTTGCAGGCGGTCGTTTCCATGGTGACGATCACGCTTTTTATTCCGTGCGTAGCCAGCGTCTTTATGATCGCAAAAGAGCGCGGCACGCGGACAGCCGTCGCGATGGTTGTCCTGATTTTCCCCCTGGCATTTCTGATTGCCGGTTTACTGAATCAGATCTTGCTCGTAGTTGGATGGGGCCTATGAACTCAACACAGATTACCTGTCCGGTGTGCATGCACTGCTTCGATCCCACGGTTAACGGGGCGTGCGGAGCCTGTCCGCTTCATACGGGATGCACGATGGTGTGCTGCCCGGAGTGTGGTCATTCCACGATAGATCCCGGCCAGTCCAGGCTCGTGCAAATGGTGTCTCAGGTATTTTTCCGGAAGCCTGCGTTATCCTTTCGAAAGGGAAACGGCCGGGGGGCTCCACGAAGGAAGCGTGATACCGAGGTGTCCGTCCAGGGGATGGCGGGATTCCAAGCCTCTGATGGGCAGGACGCGCGACCGGATGCATCGCAGAACGCCCTTACGCTGGCCGATGTGCCTTCGGGGTATCGGGCGCAAGTGGATGGTTTTGTTCAGCACATCCCGTCTAACCGGCGCGCACACTTGCAGGCGTATGGTGTGCTGCCGGGCCATTGGGTGACGGTGGTTCAGCAAACGCCGGTGACCGTCGTGCAGGTCGATCATACGGAGCTGGCCCTGGAAAACGACCTCGCGAGCGACGTCTGGGTAAGCCGGGTTGAGCCGTCGCGTTGAGCCTTGTAGGCGTTGTACCGGCAGCGGATTTAGCCGTCCTGTCCGTTGATCGGAGCCGTGTAGAGTTCGGGTTTCCAGGAATAGGCGTAGTCCGCATCCTCGACGCCGAGCGCGGCCTTCGTCAGCTTCAGCGGGCGGAACGTGTCGACCATGACGGCCAGTTCTTCCGTCCTTGCTTTGCCGATAGACGCTTCGATGGTGCCGGGATGCGGGCCGTGCGGAATGCCTCCGGGATGCAGCGTGAAGGACCCCCGCTCGATACCCCGGCGGCTCATGAAGTTGCCCTCGGCGTAATAGAGCACCTCGTCCGAGTCGATGTTGGAATGGTAGTAGGGGGCGGGGATGGCGTCCGGATGGTAATCGAACAGGCGCGGCACGAACGAGCAGACCACGAAGTTGTGCCCGGCAAAGGTCTGGTGCACCGGAGGCGGCTGGTGGATGCGCCCGGTGATCGGTTCGAAGTCTTTGATCGAAAGGGCATAGGGATACATATAGCCGTCCCAGCCCACCACGTCGAAGGGATGATATCGAAGGAGGTAGCGGTGCAGGAAGCCGTTTTTCTGGATGAATACCTCAAATTCCCCCTGCTCGTCGATGGTGATCAGTTCGGTGGGGGGGCGGACGTCCCGTTCACAAAAGGGGCTGTGTTCCAGCAACTGGCCGAACGGGTTGCGATACCTTCTGGGAAAGTTGATCTCAGACGCGGCTTCGATGACCAGCAGGCGTGGCGGCGTGGCCCCTTCGAAGTGCCATTTATGCGTGACGGTGCGCGGCACGTGGACGTAGTCGCCCTGGGTGAACGCCAGCGGGCCGAACGGGCTTTCCAGCACGCCTTCCCCGTCGTGGACGTAGATGAGTTCGTCGGAGGTGGCGTTGCGATAGAAAAAGCCCATCGCTTCGGTGGGGCTGCAGAGGGCCAGCCGCACGTCGCTGTTGCCCATGACGTAGGTGCGCCCGCTGAGCCAGTCGCCGCCTGGGGGAACGTTCGCCCCTTTCAAGTGGCGATGGCGTAGCGCGTCGTCGTCCACGTAGTCTACCTGGAACGGGATGGGGTCCCCGATTCGCTCGACGAGGGTTGGCGGATGAAGATGGTAGGCAATCGAGGAGATCCCGCTGAAGCCTTCCGCTCCGATCACCTCTTCGTGATAGAGTTCGCCGTCCGAGCGGCGGAATTGCGTGTGGCGTTTCGGGGGAATGGTCCCCAGGCTCATGTAATAGGGCATGGCTCGATGTCGGATGATGGATGATCGATCAGGGGGAGACGCGGTTTGGGAGGGCAGAGAGGGTGCGTGCGTTCCCGGATCCAACCTCGGAACTCACAGGTTGCCCCGGCGGGCCTGTTCGCGTTCGATGGCCTCGAAGAGCGCCTTGAAATTGCCCTTGCCGAAAGAGCGTGCTCCTTTGCGCTGAATGATTTCGTAGAAGACCGTCGGGCGATCTTCGACGGGCTTGGTAAAGAGTTGGAGGAGGTATCCTTCGTCGTCGCGGTCGACGAGGATGCCCAGGTCGGCCAGCGTATCGATAGGCTCGTCGATAGGGCCGACGCGGTCGAGCAACACGGCGTAGTAGGAAGAAGGCACCTGAAGGAACTCGACGCCCCGGCTGCGCAAGGCCGAGACGGTCGAGACGATGTCGTCGGTGGCCATCGCCACGTGCTGCACCCCCGGTCCGCGATAGAAGTCGAGGTATTCCTCGATCTGGCTCTTCTTCTTACTCTGTGCGGGTTCGTTGATAGGGAATTTGATGCGTTCGTTGCCGTTGGCCATCACCTTGGACATCAGGGCGCTGTACTCGGTCGAGATGTCCTTGTCGTCGAACGAGAGCAGGTTTTTGAAGCCCAGCACGTCGCTGTAGAAGGCTACGTACTTGTTCATGTCGCCGAGGGCGACGTTGCCGACGCAGTGATCCACGTATTTGAGGCCGACCGGCTCCGGGTTCCAGTGGGGATTCTCCCTGGGTTCGAAGCCCGGCATGAAAAGCCCATGGTAGTTCTTCCGTTCGACGAACGTGTGGATGGTGTCGCCGTAGGTAGCAATGGCGGAGAGGACCACCCGGCCGTGTTCGTCTTCGAGGACCTCGGGTTCGCGCAGCGGCGTGGCACCGCGTCGGACCGTCTCGTTGAACGAGTAGGTGGCGTCATCGACCCAGAGGGCCAAGTCGCGGACGCCGTCGCCGTGCCGGTGGGTGTGGGCCGCGATGGGCGACTCGGGGGAGAGCGCCGTCGTCATCACGAAGCGGATCTTGTTCTGCCGGAGCAGATAGCTGGTGGTCTCGCGGTGTCCCGTCTCGGGGCCGCGATAGCCGATGATCTGGAAGCCGAAGGCGCTCTGGTAGTAGTAGGCGGCCTGCTTGGCGTTTCCCACGTAGAATTCGACGTAATCCGTGCCGTTGATGGGGAGGAAGTCGTCTGTCGTTTTCAGGGAGGGCCGGGTGAACACGCTTGCCTCAGACATGGTGCATTCAGATCTGATTCCTTGGGGGCTGGACAATGTGTTAGTAGGTATGGCCGGTCCGTCGTTTTGTTCTCCGGGTTGCCTGAAGAACCAGGCATTCTCATTCCAGCCTGCCCGCACATTGTTAGCAAATCAATTGCGGAAGCGATACATTGTTCTGTGAATTCTGTTGTTCTCGAAAATTATTCGGAAAACCCCGGTGAAAAAGATACTCGACCGAACATTCGAGCGAATTATTACACTCTTGCAGAAGAATGCGCGGCTCTCCAACAAGGAGCTGGCCGCACAGATTGGGCTGGCCCCGTCCACCTGCCTGGAACGAATGCGCTCGCTGCATGAAGCCGGTGTGTTCAAGGGGTTTCACGCCGACGTGGACCCGAAGGTGCTGGGGATCCATTTGCAGGCGATGGTGGCGGTGCGCTTGGCGACGCATTCCCGCGATACCTTGGAAGCCTTCAAGGCGCACGTCATCTCCCTGCCCGAAGTGCACGCCGTGTATCATATGGCCGGCGTCAACGATTTCTTTTTACACGTCACCGTGCGCGACTCGGATCACCTGCTCGAACTGAACCTCAACAACTTTTCTACCCACCCGGAAGTAGCACACATCGAAACGTCCGTCATCTTCGAGTACCAGCGCAACCCGGTGTTGCCGAGCTATCTGGAGTTTCCGAAGTAGGAGGGCTATCCGTCCTTCACCGGCAGTTCGGCCTTTTCTCGTTGCCCTTCGGTTACATAGCCGCGCCTTTTGTACTTTTTCCCTGTCTGAGGACGACGCCCCACCGTTATCCCATTACGCCGATCCCATGAGACCCTGGATTACCCTGGAGAGCCGCTACGTACTCACGCAGAAGTGGCTGAAGGTTCGCGAGGATCACGTACGCCTGCCCGGCGGCGTAGAGTTGGAGGATTACTACGTCATCGAGTATCCGGACTGGGTCTGCGTGGTGTGCCTCACTGAAACCGGCCAGGTGGTGCTCGTCGAGCAGTACCGACACGGAGTGCAGCGAACGACCCTGGAATTGCCGGCAGGCACCGTCGATGAGGGAGAAGATCCGCTGCTGGCGGCCCGGCGCGAACTGTTGGAGGAAACCGGGTACGTGGCCGACGCCTGGACGTCGCTGGGGCACTGCGCCCCCGATCCCAGTAAGCACACCCATTACGCCCATCTCTTCGTGGCGAGCGATGCCCGGCGCGTGCGCGAGCAGCGCCTCGACGCCAGCGAGGTCATCGCTATTCGGTTGGTGGAGCCCGACGAAGTGCTTCGCCTTGCCGATTCTGGTGAGATCGTACACGGCATTCATCTGTCGGCCCTTCTCTGGGCGCGTCATCGGGGGCTGCTGGTGCCGGAAGGGGAAGGACAATAGCCGGAGTGGATGACACGTTGTACTGCTGGAACGCACGTCTGTATCACGAGGAACATGTGGCTACCGGAAACGCAGGGTAAGGACGGGCGACGAGCAGGGTGCAACAAAGATGTGACCGCCTCGAACAAAAGGCACACCGGAGGCTACATGCTGATGGCGTCGAGGCGCACCGGGTATCCTGTACGTCAGAGTGTTTGTTGGCCGGAGGTGAAGGGGCCTATGGATTTTTTTACAATGAAGAGCCTGTTTTTCTGGGGAATCCTTCTCTTGTTGTCGGTTGCGGTCGGGTGCAGGGCGGACTATGAGGTCAGCCGCCTGGCCGTACAGCGGGTCGGATGGGATACGCTGACGGTTGAGGTGACGTTCGGCAAGCGGGTGCTCCTGGGAGATCAGCCGTCGATCAGGCCGCACGCCCTGACGGTGTATCTGTTCAGCGCCGCCTATGATACCCTCTACGCCGACACCAGCCGCGTCATCCCGGTACCCGACACCGGCCTCGGAGACCGGGAGCGCTTGATGGTTGAAGTATGCGGCGCTTTCGAAACGCTCACCGTCTGCGAGCAGGAGGCCGTCTATGCCTCGCCGAAGCGCCTGCGCGTGATCCACGACCTCTCCTACCCCGAAGACCAAGCATTCGAGCGCGGGAGCTACGACCTGCAATTCGTCTTTGAGCGGCAGAACTATGACACGGAGGCATGGGAACGCATTGAGCAGCCGGGACGCGTGAGGGGGTATCTGCTGGCCTACGTCGGCGAGGAGGAGGAGCAAGCCGTCAAGGTGCCGTTCACGCGAAGACGAGGACGGTTTTCGTTGAAAGGCCGTCCTCATTACAAGGACTTCCAGTATAACCTCGAGTCGATGTTTGTCGATCAGCGGGAGGCGCAGGTGTATTTCGATGTGTATGCCGGAGTGGGAGGGGTGCTGGAGCACAGGCTGGTATCCATCGAGAAGCGGTTGCGTCATAAAAGCCCCGAGGAACGCATCCTGGAGGTACAGTACTTTGCCGAACAGGCCGTGACGCAGATCCTCGACGCCCTCGATGTGGAGCCGCGCCGGCGATGGGCGCGCGCTTATATCAACGAGTGGGATTTTCAGCCGCTTACCCGCACCTATCGCATCGAACTCGACATCGTGTGGCGTGCACGCAGGGGCTTTTTCAGCAGGGGCTACGAGTTGAACGGGGTGCTGGACGTGAAAGAAGACGGCACCGACAGTCGCTTTCTACGCCGACACTCGAATGAGCGCGCGGCGCGGCTGTGGAGGGTCAGGGTACCGGACGATGCTCTTACACTCGGCACGCTGGAGCCCTATGTGCATAGCCGCGAGGAAGACCTCACCACAGAGGGCGCTTCGGGAGCGCGCCGCGACAGGGGCCTCGCCGTTGAGAACTGAGCAGAAGTGGACACTGAGCAGAGTAGACGGAGCGCTAGAGGCCGGAAGAGACGCTTTTGGCGTTGGTCGAGTCGGACGAAGTCCCCTGATCTATGATGGTGAAGCGCACGGGCAGTTGCATCCGTACGCGTACCGTCTCGCCGTTTTGACGTCCTGGAATGAACCGCGTCTTGCGCAACGCTCCCACGGCGGACGAGTCGCAGAGCGGGTGTAGTGGCTTGAGCACCCGGATATTGCTCGGCGTTCCGTCCGGCTCGACGATGAAGGACAGAACCAGGCGGCCTTCGATGCCTTTATCGATGGCTTTCTGCGGATACTCGATGTGGATATAGTAGGCTCCCAGTCCTCCCTGGATGTCCGGTTGTTCGTCGGCGTAATCCAGCACGGCTTGCCGGATTTCCAGCTTTTTAATCGGGGGCAGGGTTGCCGGAGACGGGAGAGGCTCTGCCTCATTGTCGTCGGCATCGCCCTGCAAGGCGTCGTCGCCGTCGTCTTCTTCTACGATCTCGTCGTTTATGCCGAACGTCGTAATAATGGCTCCTGAAGGTTCCCGCTCGGTGCTTTTGGTATTGATGTCGACGACTTCGAGCCGGGGCTGGTCGGTGGCCCCGATCTGTCCCCAGCCGATCCGATAGAGGGGTACATTGAAGGGGAGATGGAGGACCGTGGTGACGATCAGCAGGCTGGCGGCCAGCGTCAGCATGATCCGTGTTTGGTAGGAGCCGAGCAGCAAGGCAAGGACCGGGAGAGGCGACGCGTTGGTACCCTGGGCTTCCGAAGAGCGATAGTTCTTTGAGCGAGCCATGGCAATCTCGGGTCGGCGGTGCAGGCATCTATACTATAGACGCGCTAAACCGAATAAGTTGCGGGTATGTATGATAAAAAATGCACACCCTGTGAGGCGAAGCCTCAAGGCATTTCTTATTCGTTATGTAGTGGTGGGTGCACGACCCATACCCGGTGAGGAATATATACAGCGCCATGCTTACAACTACTGCTGTGTCCGTATAACGTAGGCAAAAAAACGCATTGCGCCTGTCAAAAAGAAATCCCCTGTGGGACGGCACCGGGATGCTACTTCGAGGTATCGTACGGGGGAGGATTTGCTTAATCGGGGTAGCCTGATTTACCCGTCGGTGACGGAATCCATGGATGCACCGTTGAGGAGGACGGAGGGGTGACGAATCGCAGGGCCGCACGTAACAATTGGACGAGAAGCTCTATCTTACAGTTACCTGTGTTCAAAAGAGGAGATTACGGCCTATGTTTAGAGCGCTTTTCCTTGACCGGGCGGACGAGGTTCTTACGGCAGAAGTTCGAATGATAGGCGAGAGCGAACTGCCGGAGGGCGAGGTGCTGGTCTCCGTCCTCTACTCCAGCCTGAATTACAAAGATGCCCTTGCCGTGACCGGCAAAGGCAAAATCATTCGCGGGAAGTATCCCTTCATCCCCGGCATCGACCTGGTAGGCAAGGTCGAAGCTTCCGAGTCGCCCGATTTTAAGAAAGGGGACCTGGTAATTCAAACGGGCGGCGGCCTGGGCGAGGATACATGGGGAGGGTATAGCCAGGTACAACGCGTCTCGTCGAAATGGTTGGTACCGCTACCCGAATGGATGTCGCCTTTGCGGGCGATGGAAATGGGCACGGCGGGCTTTACCGCCATGCTGGCTGTGATGGCGCTGGAAGCCCACGGCATCACACCCGACCGGGGAGAGATCGTCGTGACGGGTGCGTCGGGCGGTGTCGGTAGTGTTGCCGTGGCGTTGCTCGCTCATCAGGGCTACACGGTTGTGGCCTCGTCGGGGAGCGAAGATGCCTACGAGTACCTTCGCGGCCTGGGCGCGGCGCGTATCATTCATCGCGACGAGCTGGGCCGGGGGCCGAAGCGTCCGCTGGAGTCGGCGCGATGGGCCGGAGCCGTCGATACGGTGGGTGGAGACACGCTGGCTTCGGTTGTCAGTACGCTGGGGTGGCACGGCTGCGTGGCGGCATGCGGCAATGCGGGAGGGCACCATCTGAATACGACGGTGCTGCCCTTCATCCTCCGGGGGGTCAATCTGCTCGGCATCGACTCCAACACGGCCACGCCCGAACAGCGGCGCGCAGCCTGGAAACGGCTCGTCTGGGATCTTCCGAAACCGGAGAAGGATCAGATCCTGGCCGGTGTTATTCACCTCGACCAGGTGCCGGCGATGTGCGAAGAGGTGCTCAAAGGGCACGTCCGAGGACGCATCGTAGTGGATGTGAATACGTGAATTTTCTTTTGGCGCCCCCCTGGGAACGAGGAGATGGCGAGACGATAAAGCGCCGAACAAGTACGCGAGAAACCCTTCCCCAACTCGTCGTCTCCCCGATTCGTCATTTCAATCCAAGTGGGTTACGCTGTATGCTTTCGAATAGATTGTATTGGCTCTGAAGACCGAGGGGGGAGTTGAGTTCACCATGACCCCACCCGGCGGCGTTGAACGGCAGGCGTGACGAAGAGGATGATGGAGGCGGCTTCCCTGGTGTGCAGCCCATCTCATCTACCCGGATGAGACGTTCTGCGGAGAAACGACTTCCAGGAGCGAGCGTTTCTCTTACAACGATCTCTTTTACAATGACCCTAGAATGGCTATGAGTAGACACTATTCGGCAATCCTGTTCATCCTGGCGCTTGGTTTCGGTTTCTCCACTACGGCGAGCGCGCAGGTCTATCCCCAGGGCGATATTTCCTTCATGGTTGGATTTCCCCAGGGCGCGTTTAACGACCATGTCGACAACCTCGGCTTCGGCCTGAATCTCTTTGCGGGCCTCGGTATCGGCCGGTCGCCGGTGGTCGTCGGGGCGGACTTCGGGTTTCTGGTCTATGGATTCGAACGCCGCCGGGAGCCGTTCAGCACCACCATCCCCGACGTGACTGTGGACGTGGAGACGAGCAATAATATCTTTCTGGGGCACTTGCTCCTCCGGATACAGCCTCCCCGTGGGGCCGTCCAGCCGTACCTCGACGGGCTGTTCGGGTTTAAGTATTTTGCTACGGAAACGTCGATCTCGGACGAAGATTTCTTTGGCGACGACCCTATCGTTTCTTCGACAAACTTCGAAGATGCAGCGTTGAGTTACGGCGTCGGCGGCGGGGTGAACGTCGAGGTGTACCGGGGGCGTGGGGGTAAAAAGCTCTCGGCCCTGAATATCAACGCCGGGGTGCGATACCTCTTCGGTTCGGAGGCGGAGTATCTAAAAGAAGGCTCCATCGAACGGCGCGACGGGCAGGTCTTTTTCACCACCGAACGGTCGGAGACAAACATGGTGTTGACCCAACTCGGCGTGACGTTCAAATTCTGAGCCTCGGTCGTGTTACGTTGTGCGGCGAACCCAGTGCGTTTGTGCCAGGGCTACGGTGCGGCCGTCGTGTTCGCGGAGGAGTTGATGGTCGAACACCGGAGCGTCGCCGGGTGGGGCCTGCTGCGCCTGCGCGATGACCGTATCCCCGAACGTCGTCTCGGCGCGGTATTGGAGATCCAGGTCACGGAGGCGGTAGTCGTGCAGGATGGCGTCGGGCACGCTTTCGACGGCCCACTCGGCGTAGCGTACATTATTGACGTGCTGGTTGATGTCGAGGTCGCTGTAGCGCACCCGGAAGCGCGCTTCGTGCTCCGCCCGGGGAGGAGGGCGAAGTTTCGTGAAGGCATCCGGCAGCGCACGCTCGCGTTCCGGCAGGATGATCTCCGTAATCGACGGCGGGACGCGCACCGGTCGTTTCCGATGCACATCGACGACGAGCCAGGCGCTGGTGCCGCGTCCCACGCATCGCGGGGTATGCTCTTCATCGGAGACGGTGTAGAAGATAAAATCGCGCATGGCATAGAGCCCTTCGACGCCGGCAGGCCACGTCTCAAGGCGCACGGTATCGCCCCACACCGGAGCGGCCTCGATATGAACGCGGAGCCGGGAGAGCACCCAGGTCAGGTCGTGTTCCAGCAGTTGATCGATGGAGACGCCGTACGCCCTGGCGTGTTTACCTGCCGCTTCCTGGAAGTAGTTGCACAGGGTCTGGATAGAGGCCAGTCCGTGCGGATCGGTTTCATAGGCACGGACGCGAAAGGGTTCGGTCCAAATACCGGCAACGGTCGGCATACGCGGAAGGGTCGGGCTTGTGGGAAGAGCGCGTCGTGCCCGTAAAAGCATCGATCAGGCCCTACAGTTCCCGCGTGACGCACATGTCCCAGGCCGCGTGCAACCAACGGCC
>JBHHWM010000128.1:0-12979 GCA_046756545.1 Rhodothermales bacterium
GTCGCGTTCGTTTTGAAACTGCACATAATGGATATACGCGCGCTGGTAGCGCACGCTTAATTCTGCCTCTCTCCGCTTTTCCCTGGGGATGAGATGCTTCCTGGCCAACACGTTATCGAGATTGTCCAGGGCCTCGTCATAGGACTCCGTGGCCAGGTAAATCACTGCCAGGTTGTTGTACGCCGCATACTCCGAAGGGTCATTCTGAAGTATCGCCTCGTAGGCGGCGATTGCTCCTTCATAATTCCTTGTTTCGAAGTGGATCTCGCCGATTTTCTGAAGGGCGCGTGTGTAGTCCGGGTTGTCGGGCGGAACGCGGCTATAAAAGCGCAGGGCCTCCTCGTGTCGTCCTGCGGCAAAGGCCTCATGTCCCTTCAGCAAGTCGTCTGATGTGGGAGAGGTCGCCGGTTCGGACCGGGGAATTTCGAGGACCGGAGGCTCGGGTTGCACTTTCGTTGCTACCGGCGTAGCTCTCGGAGGCGTACGAGTCGGAGCGTTGACGACTCGCTTCCTCGCGGGCTTCGTGGGAGGAGGAGAAACGGCTAGTTCCTGGATGTCTCGCGTAGTATCGTCTGCTTCCGAAGAAGCCAGAGGCCATACCCGATCCTGATCAAGCTGGGCAGCGGAGGTATAGGCGAACTGGGCTTCAGCGATATAAATGGAATCGGCTTTGGCCCATTCCCCGTTGCGTTCAAGCGTGAAGACGAACCGAGAGCCGGGACGTGCCTGGCCTGCCGGCGTCGAGGGACGATCAATACGCCATACGAACAGGCCGCGCTCGTCGGTAGCGCCGAGGTGTTTGCCGTTGGCGAAGACGTTTACTGCGGCGAGACGGACCTGATTTCGGCCCAACGCTTCGACGGTGACGGTGTACGGTTTAAAAAAGCGCAATTCCACCTCTCGTACCGTCCCCGGTCTGACGTCGTATTGCGGTATCGAGCTATACCTGTAATTACCACCGGCACCCGCTTTAACCGCCACGAGTTCGATGGCACCATCGACCTTGACGGGAAAACGGAGCGGCTCTCCGGTCCAGATTTCAGAGACGCCGTCCACACTCACCGATACGCCTGGCGGTAAAGGGTTTCCGTTCTGATCCAGACAGGTCACGACGACCAGCAGGGCATTGGGCGTTTCGCGACATGCACTACACAGGCAGAGGGCTCCAAGCAGGAGGGCCGTCCAGCCCATGCTGAAGCCCATTCGCTTGTGGAGGCCGGGGGGTCGATGGGAGAAGAGCTTCATGGGAGCACACTCTCGGCCAGAGAAGAAGGGTACATGTCGGGTGTGGGAGGGAAGGAGTTGTTCTAGTGCCCGGTCCGTTTCTTGCCATGACGGAGCGCCGGAGGGGCGCGTTCGTCTACGTTCATCAGCGGCATTCGCTGAGAACGCCCCAGCATGATTACGAGGTAGGGCGTCTGGCTGTAGTCAACCTGCACTTCGGTGATGCGGCCTTCCATGTCGCGATAGCGGGCGTCGGGATGCGTGGCGATGAAGGTATACACCGCGGGTCTGGGCAGCGAGATGCCGAAACGCCCTTCTTCGTCGGTAGAGACGTATCCCGTGGGGGGCTCGGTGCTAATTTCAGCCCCGAAGAGTAACGAACTGTCCGGCATGATAACGATGCCGGTGACCGTTAAATCAGGCTGTTTTGTGTTGTTTTCTGCTCCAGAACATCTCGAAAGCAGCACCACGCCCAGGCACGCGGCGAGGATAAACCCGGCGTTTTGCAGGAGTGAAACCATGGTCACCGAAGGTAAAAAATGAGAGCGAGTCGCTGCACTCAAACACCTGCGCGAGGTGGGCCGACACGACGGAGGTCGGACCGTCTCTTTAGCTCGATTCCGGCACTTATCGTAGAACGTGCAGATACGAGGAAGAGAGACTCACATTAATCGGTACAAGCGACAAGGCCCTCGATACCTATTCCCCGGTGCAACTCCTGCCGGATATCGATGGAACCCGGGTGATAGCTTGAACGACGAGATCACAGATCTCTACAATCATCAACATGATGTATCGGCATGTCCTAGCCTAAGGTAAGCGCAAAAGGTAAAGATGTTCGCGCTCTGAAAGCCGGATTTGAGTGTCCGGGTAGCAGGTTGGGACCCTGTCAGAAATAATATATTCTTCCCTTCATTTGCAATGGAGCGGAAAGAAGATATGCGAAGAAAACTCGGGGAATGGCCAAGGAACAGGGAGGGTGCTCAGAAGGCTTCCTTCGGGACGAAGTCCAGCCACGAACTTCCCTCCTCATAGGAGTCCACGGCGAGGGTTCGGATATCCGTTTTATAGCTGCTGAGCAAGCTCGTGACGTCTTGTCGAAGCATCGCCAGGCCGTTGGTAATCAGGTCGCTATGGAAGCCACGGTCGCCCAGCTTGAGGACCAGTTCCATGGAGATGATCCGGCCCAGGGCACGCCCCAGTTCGACGAGTTTCCGCTGGGGAAGCTGCCAGTCTACCTCGAAGTTCAGCAGTTCCTTGAAGTGGTCCGAAGCGCGTGCGGTCAGCTCATGATTATTCAGAAAACGGAACAGGTTTTTTTCTTTTGCCCGGCGCATCAGCTTGAGAAAGGCTTCTGTGATTTGCTGATAAAGGATGTCGTTGGAGCCTTCGAAGATCTGAAACGGACGGCTATCGACGGTGGCCCGCCCCGCAAAGTGGTCGAGCCGGTAGCCCTTGGCTCCCACCAGTTGAAGCAACGATTGAGCGGCCTCCTGCATGAAGTCCGTCACAACCGACTTGATGGCGTTTGCTTCGAGGCCGTTCCGGGAGAGGTCGCGGTCGGTGGTGGCGTGTTCGCTGCTGTAGCTGCACATCGCCGAGCAGACGGTGAACCATGCCTGTATTTTGGCGAGGCGCTGCTGTACCTGGTCGTAATTGAAGAGGCTTCTGCCGCCGACGAAGCGTTTCTTGCAATGAGCCAGGGCCTCGTCGAGGATACGTTTGAGATAGCCCATGCCCATACCGGGAAATTGCATCCGGCTGCGATGAAGCAGGTCGAGCATCATCTTGATGCCGGTGGTGAGCGGCTGGAGTCGTTGCGCCCGGGGGATCTTTACGTCGATCCGGTTGCGTCCGTAGGGAATGAGGTAGAGCCCCAGGTTATTGAAATACTCTTCGACCACGATCTCCTGGTCGGGGCCGTTGACATCGCAGATGAAGAAGTCGATATCGCGCTTGAGCCCGCCGTCTTCTCCGCGTCCACGAGCCGTGAGGAGCCAGTAATCGGCCCACCCGGTGAGGCCGCCCCAGTGTTTGACTCCCTGGAGGTGGTAGCGCCCGTCTACCTCCACGTAGGATGTCTGCATGTTGAGAGCGTCGCTGCCGTAATCCGGCTCTGTGATCATCAAGCCGCCCATGTGCTTGTCTTTCAGAAAGCGCTTGAAAATCGGAGCCTTGATGTCTTCCTGGGCATACTTAGCCACCGGTTGCAGGAACAGGGCCCAGTTAATCCCGAAGGCGAGCGAGAGCGCCAGCGATTCGTACGACGAAGCGGCCAGCACGGCCAGCCCTTCGTGGATGTGTCCGCCTCGTCCGCCGTATGGTGTGGGGATATAGACGGATAACGGATCGCATGAGCGGATCTGCCGCATCACGAAAGGCGGGAGCAGGCGGCGCAGGCTGAGCTTATCGATGTCGGTGCGCACATGGAAGATGTGTCGCAGTTTGGCCCGATACGTTTCCAGGAAATCGGCAAAGTCCACCGGCTTACAGCGGGCGTTGGACGGGGGCGCAGCGGCGTTGAACGTCGTAGGTTTCAAGGGGCTCTAGCAAGAAGAATAAGGGGGCGAGGGTACGTCTAGAAGATACCACAGTCTACATCGATATCCTACGGCGGCTTATTGTTCCCGTCTGACCCACGCGCAACCCGAATTGAGGTTTTGTTAGCAACTCTTACTCCAAGGGTAGCCACTCCCTGTGCCGGGCGAGCGCCTGGCGGACGAGGTCGGGTCGTACACGGCCGGGGTATCCATCGACGGAGTAGGCGGCGAGGGCGGTTTCAGGATCGGGCCTGTCTATCTTTTCGACGTGCAGGGCTGCCTCGCGATAGGCCTCGCGGAAGGGAACGCCCGCCTGCACGCGGTCAAGGGCATAGGCCGTAGCGAATACTTCTTGTGTGGACGCCTGCTCCATGGCTGTTTTTTCGAAGCGAACACCGGGCAGCAGGTGGAGCATCGCCGTCAGCAGGTCCCGGGTCAACCCAACGCTACGCATGCCGGCTTCCTTGGTCAGTTGCAGATCGCGGTGGTACCCCGACGGGAGGTTGGCTGGAAGGGTGAGCAGCACCTGCATCTCGGCCAGCAGGCGATGATACGTCGCTCGGGCCAATTCCAGCACGTCAGGATTCTGTTTCTGCGGCATGATGCTGCTGCCCGTGCAATATTCGGCGGGCAGGGTTACGAATCCGAATTCGGACGTATTGAACAACACAAGGTCCGAAGCCATCCTGTTGATCGTAGCCGCTACCTGAACGAGTGCGTGAACGATGTGCAGTTCCAGCTTGCCCCGCGAGAGTTGTACCGCCGTCACGTGGGTCTGCACGTCGCGGAAGCCGAGTTTTTCGGCCACGGCTCTTCGAGGTAGGGGGAGGTAGGGCACGCCGTAGCCGGCGGCGCTCCCGAGCGGCGAGACGTTGATGTGATCATGCGCCTGTCGGAGACCTTCGAGGTCGCCGGTGAGGAGTTCGGCATAGCCCATGGCCCAGAGCCCTGCAGTGGACGGCATGGCTCGCTGAAGGTGCGTGTAGCCGGGCATGAGGAGGCCGTCGCCTTGTTCTCCCATGCCGCAGAGCATGGTAGCCAGTTCGGCAGTCTGGCGCGCTATCTGTTGCAAATGATCTCGTAAAAAGAGTCGCACAGCGGCGAGCACCTGGTCATTCCGCGAGCGCCCGGTGTGGATCTTCTTGCCGAGGTCCCCCAGATGTTCGGTCAAGAACTGCTCGATGACCGTGTGGCCGTCCTCGTCCTGTAGGGTGACGACGACCGTGCCTTCCCGTACGGCCTGTTCGAGGGCTTCGAGCACCGATTCGATGCGATCCAGGTCTGCATCGGAAAGGATGTCGATCTGCGAGAGGCCCCAGGCGTGAGCGCGGGTAGCGGTGATGTCGTAGGGCAGCAACAGCGTATCCCATCGGTTGTCTTCGCCGACGGTAAACCGTGTGACCCAGTCCTCGACGCGTGTATCTTTTTGCCAGAGCATGGTGGTTGGGAACGTCCTATGATGGTGGTTGGGTAAGCGTTGCTCCGTACCTTATGAGGTGGTTCTCAGATCTTCCTTCGCTTGATCTCGATTCGACAAGGCGTTGCCATGTTTCTTCTCAAAAAGCTCGTTTCCTCGTTTCTGAATCCGGTGCCGGTGTGCCTGATGATTCTGTGCCTCGGCGTGTTGTTGCTCTGGGTGAGCAAAAGTAAGGTCTGGGGCCGGAGGCTGACGACGTTCGGCTTCGTACTCCTGCTCCTGTTTTCCTACGATCCGATCCCCGGCATGGCGGTTCGGGCGTTGGAGCAAGAGTATGCCGTCTTTTCGCCTGCGCAGTATCCCGGCGTCGAGGTCAAGTGGGTAGTGGTGCTCAGCGGAGGTATCCGGGATGAGACGACGTTTCCTCCGAATGATCAGATTTCGGCGGTTTCGCTGTCTCGCCTCGTCGAAGGAGTGCGGGTTCTTCAGTTCTACCCGGAAGCGCACCTGTTGCTGACCGGCGGTGGGTTCGAGAGTAAGATTCCCGAAGCCGCTGCATTGAAAGGAGTCACCGAACTTCTTGGGAAGGATCCGGCACGCGTCCGGCTGGAGCAAGAATCCCTGGATACGCACGATCAAGCCGTGCGTGTTCGGCAGATGGTGGGGGAGGATCCCGTCGTGCTGGTCACTTCCGCCGTGCACCTGCCCAGAGCGATGGCGCTGTTCAAGAAGCAGGGGGTGAACGCGTTGCCTGCCCCGGCGCATCATCTGGTACGGCCCAAACCGCGCATAGATTGGGGGGTGTTGTTTCCGAAAAGCGGTAATCTGACGATGCTCAATGCAGCCTGGCATGAATATCTGGGTATGATGTGGGCCACGTTGAGAGGCCAGATGTAACGGGGTTGCCGGTATCTTGTCGTTCCGCCAGTTCAAAATACGCTTGAATAATCCCCTTGTAGACCTCAACGGCGCGTTCGACTTCCGCGATCTCGATATGTTCGTCGGAGGTATGGGAACGCTCGCTGTCGCCGGGGCCGATCTTCACCGCCGGAACGTCGTGCAAGAACAGCCAGTCGGAGGCGGTGGGAGAGCCAAAAGGAGAGGCATCCGGCAGGGTCGTCCGGCAGGCCTGGACGATGCGCTCCGTGACCGGGGTGGCCAGCGGAATGATCCGCTTGCTGTGGACCGTCACATCCGATTCGAGCAGGCCGGAGAGCGCCTCAATGATTTCCTCGTGGGTATAGGCGGGCGTCGTGCGGATGTCGAGAAAGAACGAACACCGGTTCGGAACAACGTTTCGAGCCGTGCCCCCCTCGATCATTGTCACCGTCACCGTCGGTTTACCCAGGTAGGGATCCTCGCGGTCGAACGTGAAGGCGGCAAGCGTCTGTAGGTCTCGCGCTGCTTTCAGGATGGCGTTTTCGCCGAGGTAGGCGCGCGCGGCATGGGCCGTGTGTCCCTGGGCGTGGACGTGGAGGATCAGGAGGCCTTTTTGGGCCACGCACGGCCGCAACCCGGTCGGCTCGCCGACGAGAGCCGCACTAAGATCAGGCAGGTGCGGGCGCAGATTCTGCAAGCCGTTGTCGGGTCCCCCGGTCTCTTCACATTGGGTAAGGGCGACGAGGACCCTGCCGTTGGGGGGTGCCCATCCAGCGGCAGCCAGTTCGAGCACAGCGGTCGTTATGGCAGCCCCGCTGGCCTTGGCGTCTATGGTGCCGCGCCCGAAGAGCAAGCCGTTCACTTCTACCGGGTCGAACGGATCGTAGGGATGGTCGTCCACCGGTGGGACGACGTCGAGGTGTGAGTTGAGCAGCAGGCAATCCGAACCTTCGCCCAGCCAGAAATAGACGTTGTTATCCAGACGTGCCACAGGCAGTCCGGCCCGGCGCACGAAGGCTTGCACGAAGTCGGCAATCGGACCTTCCCGACCGCTCAGCGAGGGAAAGCGAACGAGATCCTTGAGTAATTGTACGGCGTGATACGTCTTCATGCTAGCAAGCGCGTTCTCCGCTCATAATACAACTTGCGTGGCGTGTGTGCGGTGGAGGAGGTCGTCGGGGGCAAGAATAAACACGTTGGAGATACCGGCCTGGAGCGCTTCAAAAGCTGCTTGGAGCTTGACGCGCATCCCACCGCCGATCCAACCGGCGGCCATACCGTCCGTAAAGGTATCCCAATCGCAGCGTGGGAGATGCGAGCCGGGCGTTCCGAGGCATTCCTTGACGCCTCCCGATTCGGTGACCAGAAGGAGTTGGGGGGCGTCGAGGGCTTCTGCCAGGACGCACGCGACCGTGTCGGCATTGACGTTGTAGAGTTGCCCTGCCGCGTCGGTGCCGAGGGGGGCCACGATGGGCATGAAGTCATGCTGAATCAGCGTCGATAACAGCCCGGTTTTCACCTGGTCGACGTCGCCAACCCAGCCGAAATCAACGGTTTCTCCGTCGATGTTCCAGGGAGGACGACGCGTGACGCGCAGCAAGCCGCCGTCGGCTCCAGAGATCCCGACCGCCGTCAGGCCGTGTGTAATCGCCTGCGCGACCAGTTGGGAATTGATCCTCCCGCGCAGCGTCCATTGCGCGATGTGCAGGTCGAGATCCGTGGTGACACGACGCCCGTGCACGAAGCGCGGCTCATGATCCAGTCGCCTTGCCATCGCCGTCGCTTGCGGTCCCCCACCGTGAACGATCACGACCGGCGCGGTCTCGTGCAGGCGTTTGACCGATTGCCAGAACGATGTTAGCCTCTTTGGCTCTTCGAGTAATGCTCCGCCTATTTTTATCACCAGCGGATTCGGGGGGTGGAAGGTCTTCATAGCGGGTCAGGTTGTATCACGGGCGAAGCGTTTGGGAGGGTGGAAAAGGGGAGAGAGGTCGATTCGGTAATCGGCGTGTCCTGTCGTCCGTTTGCTCTCCAACTCTCTTGCAAATCCCACACGTATTCCAGTATAGCTTTCTGCGCGTGGAGCCGGAACTCGGCTTGCAGCAGGTGGATGGCCGACGGCCCGTTGAGCACGGCGTCATCGACCACAACGTTGCGCCTCACGGGCAAGCAATGCATGAAAACCGCATCGTTCGTGCGTGCCATCATGTTCGGCGTGACGCGCCAGTGCTGCAAGTGGTGCCGCCGTTCAGCTTCGCCTTCCGGATCCTGGTAGACGAGCGGTCCGGCCCATGCCTTGGCATAGACTACGTCGGCGTCGTCGAAGGCATCGGTCTGCTCGGCGGTTTCGACGAGGCGGGTGCCGTGCTGCATCGCGTATTGCCGGGCACGATGCATGACTGAAGGGTCGAGGGCATAGCCGTCCGGTCGCGCCACGGTTACGTGCATACCTAGCCGGGCCGCCATCAAGAGCGCTGAATTGGGGACGGCCATCGGGAGAGCTTTCGGATGATAGGCCCAGGTGAGCACGAACTTCCGGCCTTTGACCTCTCCATCGAAATGCGTCATGAGTGTCGCCGCGTCGCCGAGGGCCTGGCAGGGATGAAAAAACGCCGATTCCAGGTTGATGACGGGCACGGTGGCGGCGTCCACCAGCGTGTGCAGCAACGTCTCGTTTCGGTCTTGCTCATAATCAGTGAGCGAGGCAAAGACGCGCGCGCCGACGGTGTCGTAATAGCGGGACAGCACGCCGACGGCTTCGCGTATATGTTCGGCTTCTGCGCCGTCCATCACGAGGCCCTCGTCCCAGGCAAAGCCCCAGGTACCCTGACCGGGCGTGATCGTCGTGACATGAGCGCCGAGTTGCGCACCGGCCAATTCCATCGAGGCGCGAGTGCGGAGCGAGGGGTTGAAGAACAACAATGCAAGGCTTCGGTGGGGAGCCGCCTGGGTCCAGGTTTTCCCCTTCCGGTAATGAGCCAACGCTGCGTCGATGTGTGTCTCCCACACAGCGTCGTCGAGCAGGTGCCAGTCGATAAGGTGCTTTGGCATGGCATTCAGGCTGTTTGCAAGCATGGATCGGATGTCGTTTCGAGAGCCAGGGAGAAGGCTTCGGCGAACGTGGCCACGTCGTCGTCGGATGCCGTGAGCGGTGGCATCAGGCGGATGACGTTGGGATGCCCGGATCCACCGGCCAGCACACCCAGAGCACGCAACCGGGCCAGCACCGGCACTGCCGGGCTGTCGAGTTCGAGGCCGATCAAACAGCCGCGCCCTCGCACGTCCTTCACCAGCGGCGTCACCGCCTCTCGGATTCCCTGGTGGATTGCCCATGCTCTGTCCATCAGGCGCTCGGTGAGCAGGGTCTCCAGCGTCGCCGTGACGGCGGCCATCGCCAGCATCCCCCCGCCGAACGTCGAACCCTGATCGCCGTGCTCGACCTCGGGAGCGATGGCTTCAGAAACGAGCACCGCGCCTACGGGCACGCCCGAGCCCAGACTTTTGGCCAGCGTGATGAGGTCGGGCGTGATGTCGAATTGCTCGGAGATCGAAAACGTGCCGGTTCGGCCCACACCCGTTTGCACCTCGTCGAAGAGGAGCAGCACGTCGTGGTGGTCGCAGAGCGCACGCAGATCCGCAAAGTAAGCGTCCGGCGCTTCTACGATGCCGGCCATGCTCTGGATGGGTTCCAGGATGACGGCGGCGAGGTCGTCGTTCGCATCCAGCACCGCCTCGACGGCTTCCAGGCTTCCGAAGGGGACGAAATGGGTGTCGGGCAGAACGGTGCGGTATGGGGCGCGGTAGGTCGCATTCCAGGTCGTCGCGAGGCTGCCCAACGTGCGCCCGTGAAAACCTTGTTCCATGGCAAGGATGCCGGGCTTGCCGGTGTGCTTGCGGGCCAGTTTCAGCGCCGTCTCGTTGGCCTCGGTGCCCGAATTGCAAAAAAACACGTGTCCAAGGCCTTCGGGAGCCATATCAGCGAGCAGGGTCGCTGCCTTTGCGCGCACAGGGCTGTAGGCGACGTTGGAGTAGAAGAGCAACGCTTCAGCCTGTTCCTGCACCGCCGCGACGACTCCGGGCGGGCAGTGTCCCAGCAGCGAAACGCAGTGGCCGCCGTAGAAGTCGAGGTAGCGAGTGCCGTCGGCGTCCCAGACGTAGCTTCCTTCGCCGCGTACCAATGCTAACGGCCACTTACGATACGTCCGAAGTTGAAACGATTCTTCCAGGTTGATGATTTCCTGTGTCGTCATGGCGCAGAAGGGATATTGGAGAAAGAAGAAGTCGTCGTTGACGTCAAGGGGTTCTGCCTCGGTGCTTGTGGTAACAGCCCCGTTGTTTCAGGAAGGCCGAGCAGCACGTTCAGGTTTTGGACGGCCTGGCTGGCGGCTCCCTTGAGCAAGTTGTCGAGCGCAAACCCCACAACCAGGTGATCTTGCCGGATCACCCAGCCCACGTCGCAGAACGGGGTGCCAACGGCGAAACGCAGTTCAGGTAGCAGGCCGGGGCGGTGGCGGACGCATGCGGCATGGCGGTATGCTTCCTCAAACCATGCAGCGATATCGTCACCTCCGATCCCTTTCGGCAGGGTGAGGTGGATCGAACCCCAGATGCCGCGTGTCCACGGGCCGGAGACGGGAACGAACGTGACCTCGGCATCGTCGCCTAGCACGTGCTGAATCTCCGGTCCGTGCTGATGCGCCATGATTTTATACGCCCGCACGTTGCCGTCCCGCGCGGGAAAGTGAGTGGTGGATTGAGGATGTGTGCCGGAGCCTGACGCGCCCGTTAGCGCCGTCACCGAAGCACGCAGCGAAGGCAGGTGGCGTGCCAGAGGCCATAACGCCAGGCTGATGCCCGTAGCAAAACAACCGGGATTGGCAATCCACCGGGTGCCGTCGTAAGGAGCATAGACTTCGGGAAGGCCGTAGGCAAACGCGTCGAGCAGGTCCGGGGCGGGGTGGGCACATCCGAACCACGTTTCGTAGAGGGAAGGATCGGTGAATCGAAAGTCTGCACTTAAGTCGACTATGATCCCCTCAAATCCTTGCTCCCGAAGCGACAGCACAACCTGTACACTCCGGCCGTGTTCGGCAGCAATGAAGACAGCGTCGAAGTGGGTCGTGTCGAAGTCTGCGGGCGTCGAGAACACGAGGTCGGTCTGCGCGCACAGGCTGGGATGGGCGTGCCACACGGGCTGCTCGGCGAACGTCCGGCTGGTCACTGCCGAGAGGGCGACCGTTGGATGCGCCATCAACAGGCGTATCAGTTCCCGGCCCGTGTATCCCGCGCCGTGCAGGACCGCTACACGCTTTAGTGACGGGCCGGTTGTGAGAGAAAGCCCGCCGTTCTGAGGTGAGATTGAAGGCGTACTCATAGGGCGATACCGGACGGGTAGAACAGCTTGTGATCGGAGGAGGAAGCCTGAAGGGCGTGGGATACCAGGTCGGCCAGACGTTCAGGTTCTTGCTGCGCGTTGCAGGCTGGAATCCCGAGGGCGTTCTGGATGTATTGTATCCCAACCGCATTATCGGTAACGGGACCGGTGACGACGGCTATGGGGGCGCGGTATCGCTGGCGGAAGAGATGATCGGCTGCCCACACGCCGGCCAGGTCGTTCGCGGCCACCACATGCGCCATCGCAAAGCGCTGCAATTCCTTGTCGAGTAGCAGGCCATCGACGCCGTAGTAGCCGATGAAGCCGTCACCCAGTTCGAGGACGATGATGTCGGGTTCGAACGTGTTGAGGTGTGCCACGAGGGCTTTCGCCGGAGGCCCCATCTCTTTGTTGGTCGAAGCCACGACCCCGGCCTTTGTGAAGGTGACACCGGCAATGGCACCGTGCTCTTCCATCATCCGTACATCTCGCAGGAGGGCGGCTCCGGTCAGCTTGGCGGCGGCCACACGCAGGCCGCGCAGGGTCAATCCCTCGATGATCCGGCAGGCCGCCATCGTTTTGCCGGTGTGCATCGCCGTGCCGCTGACGACGACGAGCGGGGCGGAGTGCCGGAGCCTGTAGACCGGTTCCAGCGCGTGATCCTGGATCCGGGCGTGACTGGTTCGCCCCGCCGTCTCGATCAGCACCGCGCCGAGCACTTCCACCTTGAGGGCCGGACCCAGCGAAGGATGATCGGAGGTACAAAGACCGATGATCCCGCCGAGGTTGAGTACGTGCAGCACATCGCCGGGGTGGATGGCACGGGGAATGCGCCCGCTGTAGCCTCGCAGCGCCTGACGCTCGCCCAGGACCCCCACCAGCAGGTCACCTGCCTCGATGGTCTCAAAGGTGCCGTCGATACATTCGAGGTGGTTATAACTTGATTTCTCTTCCAGGGCGCGGACGGCCACGCAGTACCCCTCTTCGGCGATGACGTAGGATGAGAGGGCAACCTGATGCGAAAGGCTGCAAAGCGCTGCCGTGGATGCGATTTTATCAACGATAAGCCGAAGCATAGCAGGGTCTCCGGTACAGGGATCTGTTTAATCGATGGTGACGGGGGTCAAGGTGTGGGCCCTGGCAGCGAGGTAGGCCTGGAGCCCGACGAGGCGAGAGAAGCCACGGGCGTCCCGGCCGTCCCACAAGGCGTTCTGCTCGCCGTAGGTCGCCACGCCGGTATCGAACAGGGAGCACGGGCTGTCGCAGCCCAGAACGTGGAGGCTGCCCTTATAAAGCCGAACGTTCACCGTCCCGGCGACCGTGGCCTGCGACGAGTCGATGAGGGCTTCAATGTCGCGCATCACCGGGTCGAAGTACTGGGCCTCGTGGAGCAGCATGCCGTAGAAATCGGCGAGGTGGTCCTTCTGATAGCGCTGCCACTTGGTAAGGACGATTTTTTCCAGTTCACGGTGCGCCGTGATCAGGATCAACGGAGCGGGAGCTTCGAAGCCCACCCGTCCTTTGATGCCCAGGATCGTGTCTCCC
>JBHHWM010000129.1:0-12903 GCA_046756545.1 Rhodothermales bacterium
CGTGTTTACCAACCTCACCCGCGATCACCTGGACTATCACCACACCTTCGAGGATTATCTCAGTGCCAAGAAAAAACTATTCGACGATCTACCTGCCGGGGCCAAGGCGTTCTATAACCTGGATGATCCGGCCGGGACCCGGGTCGTTGCCGATACGGCGGCACAGATCATTTCCTATGGGCAATCCGAGGCCGCCGACCTGCGTCTGGAGGTGATGGCCGACACGCTTCACGGGTTGCGCCTGTGCCTCAACGGGCACGAGCGCCTCTTCCGGCTGGTCGGGTGCTTTAATGCCTACAACCTGGCGGCGGCCTACGGAGTGGGCCGGGGGCTCGGCTACGCGCGCGATGCGGTATTGAGTGCGCTCGCCGGAGCGCCGCCGGTGCCGGGGCGATTCGAGCAAATTCCTTTTGCGGACGGCACGACGGTCATCGTGGATTATGCGCACACGCCCGATGCCCTCGAAAACGTGCTCCAAGCGATTCGCCGGACCAAGCCGGAGAACGCATCGATCTGGTGCATCTTTGGCTGCGGCGGCGACCGCGACCCCTCCAAACGCGTGATCATGGGGGCCATTGCCGAGCGCAACGCCGACCATGTGATCGTCACGGCGGACAATACCCGCACCGAGCCGCTGGAGCACATCATGCGCCACATACGGAGCGGTATGCAGCACCCTCAGGAAGCGCGCTGGATCGACAACCGGAGGGAGGCCATTGAGGCGGCTGCCCGGCACGCTGCCGTCGGCGATGTGGTGCTCGTCGCGGGAAAGGGGCATGAGACCTATCAGATCATCGGCGAGGAGCGCTTCCACTTCGATGACCGCGAGGAAGTCAAAAAGCATTTTGAAGCGAGAGGGTTACTCTCCACAAATTAGCATTCCGCCATCCCCCCTCGCATAAACACTATTGAGGTATCGGTAGATGCTCTACTATCTGATCTTGTACCTGGAGCGAGAATTCCAGCCGCCCGGCTTTCAGGCCGTCCAGTTTATTACCGTCCGAGTGGCCCTGGCCGCCATTACAGCGCTCCTTATTGCGCTCTTTGTCGGGCGCAAAGTCATCAACTGGCTCAGTGCCAAGCAACTGGGCGAGGTGGTGCGTGAGGGTGAGGAGGCCGGTGCCGTGGATCATTCGCACAAAGCCGGCACGCCGACGATGGGAGGCACCATCATGCTCCTGTCCATTCTCGGAGCCACGTTGCTGTGGGGTGCCATCGCCGAGGTCTATGTCTGGCTCGTCATGCTGGCGACGGCCTGGACCGGAGCCTTCGGTTTTGTGGACGACTACATCAAAGTCATCAAGAAAAACAAGCGCGGCCTGGCTCCCCGCGTGAAGCTCACCGGGCAGGTCACGCTCGGCCTGCTGGTGGGCAGCGTGCTCTATTTCCATCCCCAATTTGCCGAGATCCGCACGCTTACCTATTTGCCCTTCGTCCCCGACGAAACACTCGACTATAACTTTTTTCGCGGGTTGATCGAGGGGGTGGACCTGGGATGGCTGGTCTACATCCCGGTCGTCATCTTCATCGTGACGGCGCTTTCGAACGCCGTGAATCTGACCGATGGTCTCGACGGGCTGGCAGCAGGGGTTACCGGGATTGTGGCGTTGGGCCTCGTCGCCCTCTGCTACATTTCCGGTAACGCCATTCTTGCCGACTTTTTGAACGAGATGCATCTGCCGGGCAGCGGCGAACTCGCCGTTTTTGCAGCGGCGCTGGGTGCCGCCTGCCTGGGTTTTCTCTGGTTTAACGGAAACCCGGCGACCGTCTTCATGGGCGATACCGGGTCGCTGGCCCTCGGCGGGGCCGTCGGCACGCTGGCTATCATGATCAGGAAAGAACTGCTCCTGCCGTTGCTCTGCGCCGTGTTTTTCATGGAGTCGCTGTCGGTGATCATCCAGACGAGCTACTTCAAGTATACGCGGCGCAAAACGGGGACCGGCAAGCGATTCTTTCTCATGGCTCCGTTGCATCATCACTTCGAGAAGAAGGGATTGAAGGAGCAAAAAATAGTGGTGCGCTTCTGGATCATCACCGTGGTGACGGTCATCGCAACATTACTCATTCTGCGTATTCGATGAATCGGCGGCGTGTGTCGAGGTTTCTGCCCGGTGCCGCCCTCTGAATTTTGCATCCCGCAACCGATATGGACCCGGCAGCAATCAACAAGAAGAAAGTAACCGTGGTGGGGGGCGCGCGAAGCGGATTGGCCGTGGCGAAGCTGTTGGCCGGGGCGGGTGCCACGGTTTTTCTCACCGAAAAGGGCGAGGCCACGCAGGGCCTCGAAGCGACCCTGGAGGCCCTCGGCATACGCAGTGAATTCGGCGGGCATACCCGCCGGGCGCTCGACGCCGACTTCTTCGCCATCAGTCCGGGTGTGCCCTCGACGGTCAACATTGTGCAGCAGGCGGTGCGGAGCGGGCTGAACGTGTATTCCGAAATCGAAGTGGCTTCGTGGTTCTGCCCGGCCCCCATTGTGGCCGTCACCGGCTCGAACGGCAAGACGACGACCACGAGCCTGATCGGGCACATCTTCCGCACGGCAGGACGCGAGACCGTCGTGGCGGGCAACATCGGCTATCCCTTCGCCGATTACGTCCGCGACCTGACGCCGGAGGCGGTCGTGGTCCTGGAAGTATCCAGCTTCCAGCTCGATCACATCGACACGTTCCGGCCTGCGGTGAGCGTGTTGCTCAACATCACGCCGGACCACCTGGACCGCTACGACTACGACTTCAACAACTATGCGCAGAGCAAATTCCGCGTGTTCGAAAACCAGCGCGAAGAGGATGTGCTGGTCTATAACTACGACGACCCCCTCGTTCGTGATTACGTGGCGTGGGTCGCCACCAGGAGGGACTTGCGAGCCCTCGGTTTTAGCCTGCAGGAAGAGCTGGATGAAGGGGCCTTCCTGCGTCGTGAAGGGGCGACGGATGCACCGGCCCTACTTGTCCTTCGGATCAATCAACAGGAGGAAATCCTCATGGAAGCCCAAAAGCTGGCCCTTCGAGGGCGACATAATGTGTACAACTCGCTGGCGGCGGCGGTAGCGGCACGGGTGCTGGAAGTTCGCAGCGATGTGGTACGCGAGAGCCTGACGAGCTTCGAGGGGGTTCCGCACCGGCTCGAGTTCGTACGCGAGGTGGACGGCGTGCGCTACGTCAACGACTCGAAGGCGACCAACGTCAACGCCGTCTGGTATGCGCTGGAAAGTTTTAACGAGCCCCTTGTGCTGATTGCGGGAGGGCGCGACAAAGGCAACGACTACTCGACGCTAAAGCCGCTCACCCGGCGAAAGGTGCGAACCGTGATTGCCCTGGGCGAGAGCGCCGACAAGGTGATGAACGAACTCGGCGTGCTCGCCAAACAGAGCGTTCAGGCGCAATCCATGGAAGAGGCCATTCGCTACGCGCACTTCTTTGCCGTCCCCGGCGACGTGGTGCTGCTCAGCCCGGCCTGTGCCTCCTTCGACATGTACGAGAACTATGAGGAGCGCGGCGACACCTTCAAACGATTAGTGATGAGCCTTTAACGGGTAAACGTCAACGTCTTAGGGTCACGTGGATCATCCCTGGACGTTGGTCTGAAGAAGTTATGAGTAAGCAATCATCCCTTCGACAAAAACTAACGGCGACGCCGGCGGATAAGTACTTCCTCTGGATCGTGCTGGTGCTGGCGGCCATCGGCGTGGTGGCGGTCTACAGTGCCGTCTCGTTCCTGGCCGAGACCAAGGCCGGCGGCGATACCGAGCAGTTTCTGCTACGGCATGTGCTGCGGGTGGGGCTGGCGCTGGGCGCGATGGCGCTCTTCAGCCTGCTCGATTACCGGAAAGTAGCGCGCTACGGCAAGCTCTTGCTGATCGGGGCGCTGGCATTGCTGGTGCTTGTGCAGGTCTTCGGCGTAGCGCAGGGCGGGGCGGTTCGGTCGCTTCGCCTCGGGCCAATCAGCTTCCAGCCGTCCGACGTGGCGAAGGTGGCACTCGTCCTGTATGCCGGGGTCCTGTTGGCGAAAAAGCAGAGCTATATCAAGAGTTTCGGGCGGGCCTTCACGCCGCTGTTTTTCTGGATCTTCATCTCGGTGTTCTTGATCGGGTTGGAGGACTTGTCGACGGCGGCGCTGGTGCTGGTAGCGGTGGGGTTGATGAGCTTCATCGGACGCGCCAGCGTGGTGCACCTGGGAGGGCTCACGGCGGCCGGCCTGGGGTGCGCGCTGCTCCTCTTGATGGCGTCGCCTCACCGGGCGGCCCGTGTCGAGGCGTACCTGGGGGTCAAACTCTTCCCGCATACGCAAACCGAGGAGGTGTTTAGTGACCAGGCCGAGGGCTATCAGGCGCACCAGGCCCGCATTGCGTTTGCCATGGGCGGGCTGACCGGGCGCGGACCCGGCAAAAGCGTGCAGCGCGATTTTCTGCCCGCGCCCTACAACGACTTCATCTTCGCCATCATCGCCGAGGAGTACGGCATCCTGGGTGCGTTGGTCGTGCTGGGCCTGTTCGTCGTGCTGTTGTTTCGCGGTTTTCTGCGGATCGCCCGGCACGCGAAGGATCCCCTCGGGCTGTTCCTGGGCGTTGGCTTTACGACGATGATCGTCTTATACGGCTTTGTGCATGCGGGCGTAGCCTGCGGGCTGCTGCCCGTGACGGGCCTGCCCATGCCCCTGGTATCCTACGGCGGCACCTCGATAGTTGCTACCGGCGTGATGGTGGGGGTGCTGCTTAATATTTCTCGGCAGGCCAAACAATAACGAACGGAGAAGGCATCGAACACGATGGAGCGCGCACCACGCATCTTGTTTGCAGGCGGAGGCACCGGGGGACACGTCTACCCGGCCATCGCCATTGCCGATGCCATCCGGGCGCTGGAGCCCGAAGCGGCCCTTGAGTTTGCCGGAACGCAGGATCACCTGGAATGGCGGGCCGTGCCGAAAGCAGGCTACGCCATCCATCCGATCACGGTAAGCGGCTTCCACCGCAAACGACCGCTGCGCAATCTGAGCTTCCCGTTCAAGCTGATGAAGGGCCTGCTGCAAAGCTGGTACCTGGTCGCCGATTTCGACGCGGACGTGGCGGTAGGCACCGGCGGCTACGTGTCGGGGCCGGTGCTGATGGCGGCGAGCTGGCGCAAACGACCCATTATCGTGCAGGAGCAAAATGCCTACGCAGGCATGACCAACCGCCTGCTTGCCAAACGAGCCGCCCAGATTCACATCGCCTTTCCAGCGGCGAAACAGGCCTTCCCGCCCGAGAAATGCCGGCTCAGCGGCAACCCGACGCGCGAGGAACTCCGCCACGCCGCTCGCCCGGCGGCCCGGGCCGCCTTCGACGTGCCCGAGGAAGCCTCCCTGCTGCTGGTCTTCGGCGGGTCGCTCGGCAGCGCCGCCCTCAACGCCGCGATGGAAGCCCATGTACGAACGTTGCTGGCCGACGAGAACGTGTACGTCATCTGGCAGACGGGGGCGCTCTACTTCGAAGAGGTGCACGCCCGCGTGGACGCGCATCCGCGCCTGCGTCTGCTGAAATACATCGACCGGATGGACCTGGCGTATGCCGCCGCCGATCTGGCCTTGTGCCGGGCCGGGGCCATCACCTGTAGCGAACTGATGGTGACGGCGACGCCTGCCGTGCTGGTGCCTTCGCCCAACGTGGCCGAGGATCATCAGACCAGGAACGCCCACAGCATGGCCGATGCCGGAGCGGCGATGTTGATCCCGGAAGGTCAACTGAAGGAAGCGCTCGTTGAGGAAGCGCCGGCGCTGCTCCGGGATGCGAGCCGCCGAACGCAGATGGCAAGCGCAGCACGCGAACTGGCCCGCCCCGACGCCGCCGAGCGCATCGCCCGCGACGTGCTGAAGCTGGCCGGGTGGCGCGACAAACAATAGAAGCATGACGACGGAAGAGCGACGCAGACAACCCTCCCTCGGTCGAATCCACCATGTTCACATGGTCGGGATCGGCGGCATCGGGATGAGTTCGATTGCCGAGGTGCTGCTGACCCGAGGCTATCGCGTGACGGGGTCCGATTTGAATAAAAGCGAAGTGACCGACCGGCTGGAGTCGCTGGGGGCCGTGGTGTTCGAAGGACACGTGGCCGAACAGGTCGATGCCGCCGACGTCGTCGTCTATTCTTCGGCGGTCAAGCCGCAGCACAATGTCGAGACGGTGGAGGCCGAACAGCGGCGTATCCCGCTCATCCCGCGTTCGGTGATGCTGGGCGAATTGATGCGGATGAAATTCGGAATCGGCATCGCCGGGACGCACGGCAAGACGACGACCACCTCCATGACGGGCCTGGTCGTCTCCGAAGGCGGCTTCGACCCGACCATCATCGTCGGGGGGAAGGTGACGGTCTTTGGATCGAATGCGGTAACGGGCGAGGGCGACATCATCATCATCGAGGCCGACGAGTACGACCGCACCTTTCTTCGCCTGACCCCGTCGCTGGCCGTCATCACGAGCATCGAAGAGGACCACCTGGATATCTATGAGGACCTCGACGACATCAAAACGGCGTTCCTCCAGTACGCCAACGCGGTGCCGTTTTTCGGCGCGGCCATCGTGTGCCTGGATGATCCGGTGGTGCAAGAGGTCGTTGGCGACATGGAGCGCCGCCTGGTCACCTACGGCACTACGAGGCAGGCGCACATCCGCGCCGAGAACATCGAACAAGAGGGGCTGGTGAGCCGGTTCCGGGTTCTTGTGCGGGATGAACCCATCGGGACGATTGAACTGAAAGCGCCGGGTCTCCATAACGTGCGCAATGCCCTGGCCGCCGTGGCCGTGGGGCTGGAACTCGATATCGCGTTCGACAAGATACGGGCCGGGTTGGCCCGCTTTACGGGGGTGCAGCGGCGGTTTCAGATCATCGGAGACATCGGCGGGGTGCTGGTCATCGACGACTATGCGCACCACCCGACCGAAGTCATCGCCACGTTGCAGGCGGCCAGCGACGGCTTTGCCGACCGGCGCATCGTCGCCGTCTTCCAGCCGCATTTGTACTCGCGCACGTGGGACTTCCAGGACGACTTCGCCCGGGCGTTTTTCAACGCGGACGTGCTGGTGGTGATGGACGTGTACGGAGCGCGGGAAGAGCCCATAGAAGGGGTGGACGGCCAACTCCTGGCCGACCTTGCGGCGCGGCGCGGCCACCGCGACGTGCGCTACGTGCCGGACAAGAGGGCGCTCCCGGATATCCTGGCGGCCCTCGCACGGCCCGGCGACGTGTTCATCTTCCTCGGTGCCGGCGACATCTGGCGCTGCGGACGTCGCTTCGTAGAGAAAATAGGGTAGAGGAAATGGGAAAAGGGAAATAGGAAATGGGGGAAGATGGAGTCGCGTACGCCTCTCTACTTCCCAATAACCATTTCCCAATAACCATTTCCCAACAAACCATAGATCATGGCGAAAAAACGCAAAATACGGCATGTAGTACGCGGGTTGCTGGTGACGGTGGGCCTGATGGGGCTGGGGCTCCTGGGCGGGCTGGGCTGGCACTGGATGGCGACCTTGCGCTGCGAGCGGATCGAATTCTCGGGGGTACGGCACGCCGATACGGCGGCGCTGCTGGCCCTGGCTCAGGTTGATACCGGCCTGGTGCTCTTCGACATCGACCCGGTCCTCGTCGAAGATCGTGTGCAGCGCCACCCGTGGGTGATGGCTGTCCGGGCGATGCGGCTTCCGACGGGCACGCTCGCCATCGACGTGCAGGAACGCCGGCCCGTGGCGCTGGTGCTCGACCGACAGGGACGCCCCGCGCACTATCTGGATCGAGGAGGATATGCCCTCCCGCTCGTGCCGGAGGCCGTCTACGATGTGCCGCTGCTGCGCGGACTCCGCACGCCGTACCATCCCGTCCGGCCTCTTCAGGACGAACGCATCCGCGCGCTGCTGGTCGCGCTGGCCGCCGCCGATGATGCGACAGACGCGCTCGTCTCTGAACTGGAGCTGCGATCCTCGGGCGAAGTGTGGATGCGTACCCCGCCGGTCGACGGACGTGGTGCCATTCCCGTGCGTCTGGGAAGGGACGGCTTCACAGAGAAATTAGCGCGGCTGCGCGCCTTCTGGCGGCAAGCCGTCCTCACGCAATCGGAAACGACCTATACCTTGATTGACCTTCGTTTCGACAGCCAGATCATTACAAGAAAAAACGTTGTCGGGGGGCCGTAGCTCCGGGCAGGGGACCGCTCAGTCCCTCTTCCGGGGCATGGAGGCCCTACCTGACGGCGGAAAACCAGGAAGAGACATGATGAACGAACGTATCGTCGTAGGCATGGACATCGGCACCACCAAGGTATGTGCCGTTGTTGCGGCGGCTGACGACCTGGGCCGCATCAACATCCTCGGGGTGGGGGTGGCCGAGTCGGAAGGCTTGAACCGGGGCGTGGTCGTCAACATCGACAAGACCGTTGCAGCGGTGCAAAAGGCTGTGAAAGAGGCTGAACGGGCTGCCGGCGTCACCGTCCGAAGCGTTGTGGTCGGTATTGCGGGTGACCATGTACAGAGCTTCCAGAGCCGAGGTGTCGTGACCATCTCGAATCGTGAGGGCGAGATCACGGATCGCGATGTGCAGCGTCTCATCGAAGACACGACCCACGTGGCCATGCCCGCCGACCGGGAGATCCTGCACGTTATCCCGCAGGAGTTCATCGTCGATGGACAGGACGGCGTGGCCGATCCGGTAGGGATGAACGGCCTGCGTCTGGAAGCCAACGTGCACATCATCACGGGGTTGGTCTCTGCCGCCAAGAATATCTATCGCTGCATCGAGAAGGCGGGCTACCAGGTGGCCGACATCGTGCTGGAGCCGCTGGCCTCGTCGTTCTCGGTACTGCACCAGGATGAAAAAGAAGTAGGCGTAGCCCTGATCGACATCGGTGGCGGGACGACGGACCTGGCTGTCTTTGAAGACGGCACCATTCGCCACACGGCGGTGGTTGCCGTGGCGGGCAACAAGGTGACCGACGACATTCGCAAGGGCCTCGGCGTGATGCGGGATCAGGCCGAAGCGCTCAAGTGCCGATTCGGCACGGCGCTCGTTGATATCGTCGATGAAGACGACGAAATTCGGCTTCCCGGTATCGGCGGGCGGCCCGAGAAGGGCATCAGTCGCGGCACGCTGGCCCAGATCATCCAGCCGCGCATGGAGGAGATCCTGGAGATCGCCAGCATCGAGATCAAGCGCAGCGGGTATGGGCGGCACCTGGCTGCCGGAGCTGTGATTACCGGCGGCGGCTCACTCATCGACGGCACGGCGGAACTGGCTGCCGAAGTGCTGGGCATGGAAACCCGCGTGGGCCTGCCGACGGGCCTCTACGGTGGCCTGGTCGAAGAGGTCAGCGATCCAAAGTTTTCTACGGCGGTGGGGCTGGTCCTTTACGGGCTGCAACCCGGCATTCTCGGCGAAACGCCGTTCTTCGGCGACATGGGCGAGCGGGAACTCGTCGGCGTAGCTGCCGACGGCGAATCGCTGGTTACCCGGATCGCCGGACGCATGAAAGGCTGGTTTGACGAATTATAAACCCTATCTCAACACCCCTAAACAAACCCACATAACCGCAGACTATTCCCGGACTGCTCACCCCGGGGGCGTGCGGCACACCACGAACCACAACAGGAGGGAATCTCATGGACCACTTTGACAGCTCTCGTTTCACGTTTGATGACGTGGCTGGTGATGCAGCCAAGATTTGCGTGATCGGCGTCGGGGGGGGAGGCGGCAATGCCGTCAACAACATGGTCGATCAGGGCATACAGGATGTCTATTTTATTGCCATCAACACCGATGCCCAGGCCCTGAACGCCAACCAGGCCCCGCAGAAGATTCAGGCGGGGCATAGCCTCACCAAAGGACTCGGCACCGGTGCGCGACCCAGCGTAGGAGCCGAAGCCCTTGAAGAAAGCCGGAGCGAGGTCGAGGCGCTGCTGCACGGCTTCGACATGGTTTTTATCACCGCCGGGATGGGCGGGGGTACCGGCACCGGAGGAGCCCCTGTCGTGGCGGAAATCGCCCGCAGCCTGGGCATTCTCACCGTGGCCATCGTCACCAAGCCGTTCGACTGTGAAGGTCGCCGCCGCCTAGACATGGCCCTGGAGGGGATCGAGCGGTTGCGCCAACAGGTCGATACCCTCATCGTCATTCCCAACGAGCGCCTGCTCGATATTGCCGACGACTCGACCAGCCTCATCGATGCGTTTGCCAAGGCGGACGAGGTGCTCTATAACGCCACACGCGGCATCAGCGATCTGATCACGGTGCACGGCCTTATCAACCTGGACTTTGCCGACGTCCGCACCACGATGCAAAACGGCGGCACGGCCTTGATGGGCGCCGCCACCGCCACAGGCGAGAATCGCGCAGAGAAAGCTGCCCGCGAAGCTATTTCCAGTCCCCTGCTCGATGGACTCTCGATCAGTGGAGCGCGCAACGTGCTCGTCAACATCACGGCGGGCCGCTCGCTGGGCATCCGCGAGGCGACGGCCGCCACCAGCATCATCCAGCGCGAGTCCGGCGACGATGTCGAGGTCATCTTTGGTACCGTCATCGACGACACCATGGGCGACGACCTGCGCGTGACCGTCATCGCCACGGGGTTCGATAAGACCCACGCGCACGCACAATCGACCCGCCGGACGGTGCCGCTCGACCAGAACGGCCCCCGGTATCACTACAAAGGCGAGGACAATCTCAAATACCTCGACATCCCGGCCTATGAGCGTCGCACCACGCCGTACCCGGTGGCCGAGGAACAGGTAGACGAGGAGGCAGAAGACGCCAATGGACGAGTCCGGCGCATGTACAAGGAAGATCTGGAAAGCCGCGCCGAACGCTTCCGTAAGGACAACACGGATGCTCCTGCCTTCCTTCGGAAGATGATGGATTGATCCTGGGTCCTCGCACGTTCTCGATAGGGAGGGCACGCAGGTGTCATAAGGGTGACATCACCTCCCGTTACCTTCATCACCAGATTCGATGTACCGGTCGGCTAAGCAGGTTGTGATGCGTACACTGATGACTCGAAGACGACGATTGAACATCGAAGGTGTGGACTTCCTGGTCCCGATACATGGCCCTTGAGCAAGGCCGTTGGTCCTGTGCGCTATCGTGTGCAGGGTTGTGGTTCGGCTGCGCCCGTTCCCGTCGCGCAGCCAGGTGCTAGCAAAGCCGCGTCCTCTTATCGGGGGCGCGGCTTTTGATTCTTTTCAGAGTGTCGACACGGCGCTTGATGCGAAGTACGTCTTCGCTCCGGGAACGCGCTGGCAGAAATACTCGGCAGCGCCTACCTTGGCAACGGCGTAGTGAGCGCAGAAATCCACGTTGGATCGTTGCACGAGTCTCTATGAAAGACTGTCCGGACGGCATAGCTTCGTTGATCACCCTGCAACCGGCACAGCCTGAGGACGAGGCCTTCTTGTTTGACCTCTATGCGAGCACGCGGAGAGCAGAACTCGACGCCTGGGGCTGGGACGAGGCCATGCAGGCGTCGTTCCTGAGGATGCAGTTCACGGCCCAGCACGCTTCGTATCGGGACCGGTTTCCCCGGGCCGACCATGCCATCGTCTTCTATGCGAAACGCCCCGTCGGGCGGCTCCTTGTGGATCGGACGGACGAGGCGATCATGCTCGTGGATGTCGCGCTGTTGCCGGAGCATCGTGGCGGCAGGGTGGGCACCTGCTTGTTGCGAAAATTGCTGGACGAAGCGGCGGAAAAAAAGGTGCCTGTCCGGCTTCAAGTGCTGCTGGACAATCCCGCTCGGCGGCTCTACCGATGCCTGGGGTTTACGAGCCTCGGCCACGACGGCGTCTATGAACAGATGGAGTGGCGCGGGCCTGTTTGACCGGGGGGTGGTCGGCACAGGATAATTCTCCGGATGGAGTGTCGATCTCGGTTTCGCTCGCTGGCAATGAAGAGAACGATTTCGTAGCTTTGGAGGCAATAGATAGGTCCACGGGGGCTTCGACAAAATCCTCGAGCCTTTTGATATGAGGGTGGTACGTCCGTTCTAGTTGCCGGAGGTCGCCCATGTGCGGTTGGTTATTCTTTGAGATTTGTAAACCAGACGTCACCGACCGTGAAACGCGCACTTTTTGCCAGGTGAGCGGCCTGGCGGCAGGATCCTTGTTCATCCAGTCGCTGTTGCCCGAGGGAACGGTTCTGGCTACGGGGTCCAATCCGTTAGAAGGCATCACGTTCGGCCTTCAAGTAGCGACTTCCCCGAACTTTTTGGATACCGATCTGGTGGTCAACGTCAGGGGCCTGGAGACGCTGGGCTTCGAGGTGCACAACCTGGGGATCGGTAGGACCTACTACTGGCGCGTCAACGCCACGAGCAACGACGGGACGGTGGTCCGAGACGTTCCACTTTTCGACGAGCGCGGCGGTCGGCGTTGAGGAATCGGACGAGGACGTGCCCGGCACCTACGCGCTGGGGCAGAACTACCCGAACCCGTTCAACCCGACGACGACTATTCCTTTCACGGTGCCCGAAGGCGGTATCGTCGAACTCAGGGTATACAATGTGCTGGGGCAGGAGGTCGCCACCCTGGTCGACGAGTACCTGCCGGCCGGGACCCATGAAGTGAGTTGGGAGGCCCGGGGTTTATCCAGTGGAACCTATCTGTACGTCATCAAGGCGGCTTCCTTCACCCAGACCCGGCGCATGATCCTGGTCAAATAGGGATACGCGTATCGCCTAATCATTGAATTGCTCTTGTTTACACACCTGGTCGAGTTACTATGTCGGACCCCTTCCTCGGAGAAATCATCATGTTCGGGGGCTACTTTGCCCCGCGCGGCTGGGCCTTTTGCAACGGGCAGTTGTTTCAAATCACGCAGAACCAGGCCCTCTATTCGCTGCTGGGCACCACGTTCGGCGGCGACGGGCGCACCACCTTCGCCCTGCCCGACCTCC
>JBHHWM010000130.1:0-12828 GCA_046756545.1 Rhodothermales bacterium
TGTTAATATATGGACACCGTCCGGATAGCACGCACGCGCACCCGGCAGAGAACCCTTGTTTTTCTTCTATTTAACATCTGGTTCGCATGCTATTCGGACACCGTCTGAATATACCGCAATATCACCGACACCGTCCGGATAGCACGCAAACTTACCATCCCTTCTTTCTACCTCATAGAGTAACCCAATATCCGGTCAACAACAAGGAGCATCACGGAAAAAAGTGAAGCTCCATGCCCGGCGTTTCCCGCTTGCCTCAGCCGGGATGCCTGCTTAGCTTTCCCGAAAAACAGAAACACGTCGCCTGCATGCCGTCCCCTCTTTCCGATACCTCCTTCTATCGCCGCTGGGTCTGGGCCAACGGCTGGTCTGAACTTGCAGGATTGGGGGGCTCCCTGCTGCTGGCCTGGCTGGGCTCGCAGGTGCTCTCGCTGAATGAATCGTCGCTCGTCGTCGTCCTGGGGAGTGTCCTTGCCGCCGTCGTCCTGGGCACCTTTCTCGAAGGGGTGGTGGTCGGTTTTGCGCAGGCTCGGGTGCTCCGGCATCGCCTCTCGAACCTGGCTCCCCGCGCCTGGATCATCGCCACGGCGGTCGGCGCGGCAACGGCCTGGTTGTTAGGGATGCTTCCCAGTGCCATGACCGGGCTGGCCTCCTCGGCGGAAGCTCCACCCCCGGAGACCTTCGAAGGGCCGCTTCAATACGTCCTGGCCGCCGCCCTGGGCCTCGTCCTCGGTCCCATCCTCGGGTTGCCGCAGTGGGTCGTCCTCCGGCGTCATATTCCCGGAGCAGGCTGGTGGATCGGGGCCAATGCACTCGCCTGGGCGGTAGGGATGCCGCTTGTTTTCCTGGGCATGGGGTTGCTGTCCGAAGAGGCGACCATCCTTCAAATCATTGCGACGGTGCTGACGTCCTGCCTTGCCGCCGGTCTCTCCGTCGGCGCAATACACGGGCTGGTGCTGGTGCGCCTCCTTCGACGAGCGCGGATTCCTGCGACGTAGTCCCTCACGCACCAATAGGCAGGAAATGCGCCGGACACGGCCCATCCCTCCACCTCACGTTACACCCCGAGTTGCCGGACGGCCTCTTCTACCCATGCCCGCGCCGCCTCCGGGGTGTCGGCTTCGGCATAGACGCGCAGGACCGGCTCAGTACCCGAAGGCCGCACCAGCAACCACCCGTCCGCCGAGATGTTTTGCTTTTTCAGTTTTCCCGGAGCAAAGGGTTGAGGTAGACAAAGAAAAGCCGGACCTTTAGGGGAGGAGCATCGGCGCATGTTATACGAACAGCTTCCGTATGACATCTTTGGCGTTTCAAGATCACCTGCTTGTATGTACAATGCCCTTTTCCCACAGCCGTCTGCGCGATATACGATCTGAATCCGCATTATGACACGCACTCAGGCAACCTGGCAAAAGGATAAGTAGCTCCATGAAGCTGCCATTTGTACTCAAACCAGTTGTTCCATGAAACCCCACGGACCCAGTCATTCAACAAGGAGGCCGACATGTCACGATCATTCCTCATCACGTTGATGATCGCCATTGGCATTGCAGCATGCGATTCCAATCCCCTGCCTGAATTCGCGGCAGTTACCGCAGTACCTTCCCCAAACACCGACGTAAACTTCAAACGTACCACCGCAAGAGCCGACCTGAAGGGTTGGTCAAACGCAGAAGTGTACCTGCGCTTCGCAACGACTGAAGCAGCCGTCAAGAGCACGGCGGCGACGGAAATTACTAACCCCTGCACGGAGGATGGCAGCATCAGAAACTGCACCTTCGACTTCCCCAATGGAAACCAGGAAGCACAGGTTATTTTCGAAGACGGGGCGACTATTTTTTATCAGTGGTTTATTGATTATCGCCTCCCAGAAGGGGAGGATGTCGCTACAATCGAGTCTTCCTTACAGTCTTTTTCAATCGTAGCCCCCCAAAGCTGTGTCGTAGGCTCTACTGCTCCCGATGAAAGTTGCCCTAATGCCCAGGTGTGCGGTCGTGATGAAAGAAATGCCGTCGAACCCGACCCAGGTACGGGTACGTTAGCCCCTACCGTTTGCATTCTTCTACCACCTAGCTAGACCTCAAAGAGGTAAGTGGAAACCAACAGGCCGACCTTCTGATCAGGCTATGCACCCCCCGCTCGGCAGTTGCTCCATGCTATTGTGATCGGTAGCTCTATGGACTAACTCCGCATGCCCTGGGCCGGTGATGAGCGTGTCGTTGCGGATGGAAACCATCAAGCAATGCCCGAAGCCAAGAAAGGGGCGTTGCACACGCTCCGCTCGCCGGACGCCGCGAAGGGGCTTTTACATTGGTAGACTAGATGACACAATCTACAGGGTCGCTTGCAGGGCGCAATCGCGAGACGGAGTCAGCGAATCAGACCCAGGCTTTCCTGGCCGACGAAGCGACCTGGTCTGCCGTCACTATCGAACTCTACGATGTTCAAGGTCTTTGGGGCGGGCGCAGAGTCCTGATATCCGGCACGGGACATGTAGTTGCGCAGCTTGTCTCTGCCGGAATGTATGAACAACGATTCGAGTTCACGCTCGGTGAGAATGAGATCCTGCAACTCCTCAAGGTGTGCATCGAAAACGACCTCGTTACGATCACCTGTGACAAGCGTTTGGGTAGACCTGATGAAGCCAGACCGGGAATTATCCTTGTCAATGCCGCCGGTGACCGGTGCGCCATTTCCAAGTGGGCCGGTGTGAAGAATGCACGCTTCGATGCAATCTACACCGAGTTCCTACGCATCGAAGCATTGACACAACATCGGAATCCGGTTTACAGCGGACCGTTCGAGCAGGCGTATGTGTCTGAAGGGTTCTGAAACCACGCTGCACTTCTATATGTCGAGACTGTTGAACAGGCGGCTGCGCCTCACCGTTACACCCCGAGTTGCCGGACGGCCTCTTCTACCCATGCCCGCGCCGCCTCCGGGGTGTCGGCTTCGGCATAGACGCGCAGGACCGGCTCAGTACCCGAAGGCCGCACCAGCAACCATCCGTCCGCCATGAGATGCTTGTAGCCGTCGAGCGTATCGAACCGCTCGACCCGGTGCCCGGCGATCTCGGACAGGCCGCCGCCCTCCTCCAACAGACGCAGCGCCCGTCGTTTCTTGTCCTCGGTCGTGTGTAGATCGGAACGATAGGTATGATGCGGGCCGAATTCATCGAAAAGCTCCTGCACCAGTTCGGAGAGTGTCTTCCCCCGCTTCACCATCATCTCCACGACGAGCAGGCCGATGTAGATGCCGTCGCGCTCGGGGATGTGCCCCTTGACGGCAATGCCGCCCGACTCCTCACCGCCCACGAGCACATCTCGTTCGACCATCTTCTGCGCGATGTACTTGAACCCGACGGGCATCGTCTCGACCGGCAGGCCGTATGCCTTCCCCATCCGGTCGAGCAGGTGCGTGGTCGAGAACGTCTTGATAATCTCGCCGGTCAGGCCCCGCTCCCTGTGCAGGTACTTGACAAGCAGGGCCAAAATCTCGTGGGACGTGACGAACACGCCCCGCTCGTCCACCATGCCGATGCGGTCGGCGTCTCCGTCGTTCGCCAGCCCCACGGCGCAGCCTTCCCTGACGACGGCTTCGGACAACCCCCCCAGGTTGCGCTCGATGGGTTCCGGGGCCTGGCCGTGAAAACCGGGGTTCCGCTCGCTTCGCAACTCGACGACGTTTTCGCGCCCCAGCAGCGCGGTCACCACCCCCTGGCCCGCGCCGTACATCGCATCGTGGGCCACCCTGATGCCGGAGCCGACGATAGCGTCGATGTCGAGCCGGTCGCGCAGGACGGCCACGTAGGCGCGGTTGACGTCGCGTAGCTCAATCCGACCTGCCGCACACAGGGCCTCGAACGTGGGCAGCGGGCGAGCGTCGACAGGCAGCGGTTCGATCTCCGCTTCGACCGCCGCAATCATCGCGGGCGTGGCCGGGCCGCCGAAGTCCGCCTTGATTTTGAACCCGTTGTACGCGGGCGGATTGTGGCTGGCGGTAATCACGATCCCGGCGTTCGCGTCGTATTCCTGCGTGGCCCAGCTCACGGCGGGCGTCGTAGCCACCGCGTCGGCAAAGAGCACCCGCACGCCCGAAGCAACCAGCACACGCGCCGCGTGCTCTGCAAAATCGCGTCCCATAAAGCGCGTATCGTGCCCGATCACGACGGAGAGGTCGCTCTTGCCGGTCTGGCGAAGCCACTGCGCCGTGGCGCGCGCGACCCGTTCCAGGTTGTCGAAGGTAAAGTCTCGGGCGATGACGGCACGCCAGCCGTCGGTGCCGAAGGTTATCGGTTGAGCCATACAGAAAAATGCGTTGTCGTGAATACAGGATGAGTGCTTCGAAAAAAGGGACGGTGCCGGTACCCCGGACCCAGCGTGAGCCGCCCGTCCGCGCGTGCAGGATGGATAGTAGACCGTAGCGTGATCTTATCAAACCCCTTCACACACAATCCACCGTCTACTCCCGCTTTTCCGTCGCCATCAACTCGCGGGCACTCTCCAGGGACGCTTCGGTGATCTCGGTCCCGCTGATGAGCGCGGCGACCTGCTCGGCGCGCTCCGTCTCCTCCAGGTGCCGAATCCGTGTTTTGGTACGCCCCTCCTCGACGAATTTCTCGACGGCATAATGCACGTCGCCCAGGGCGGCGATTTGCGGAAGGTGCGTGATGGCGATGATCTGGTGGTACTGGGCCAGATCGCGCATACTCTCGCCCACTTTGCGAGCCATGTTGCCCGAAATACCGATGTCGATTTCGTCGAAGACGAGGATGGGCAGGCGGTCGCTCTTGGCGAGGATGGTCTTGAGCGCGAGCATGATGCGGCTGACCTCGCCGCCCGACACAACCCTGGCCAGCGGTTTGGTCACTTCGCCCAGGTTGGTCGAGATGAAAAACTCGGCGTGATCCATGCCGTTGGCGAGGGCGGCGTAGCGCCGGGGCGGCTGTCCGGCCACCGGCAGGCGGATCCAGCCCTCGGCCTCTTCGTGGCAGGTAAAACGCACTTCGAACTGGCTGTGCGGGATCCCCAGTTTCGCCAGTTCCGCGATGATGGCCTTCTCAATCCGTTCGGCGACTTCGTGGCGCTTGGCCGACAGGCGCTGCGCCGCCTCCGAGAGCGCGTGTTGCGCCGCCTCGATCTCGCCGTCGAGCCGTTTGATGGCTCCTTCGAAGTTGGTAGCCAGGTCATACTTTTCACCGATATCCTGCCGGTAGGCCAGCACGGCTTCGAGGGTGCCGCCGTACTTGCGCTTGAGCCGGTCGAGCTCGCCCAGCCGAACCCGGATGTCCTCCAGGCGCTCCGGGTTGAATTCGACGCGCGCGTTGTAATCCTGCAAAAACGTGGCGATCTCCGACACGACGATCTGCGTCGACTTGATCTCGGCCAGCGCATGTTCAAAAGCTTTGTCGATGCGGAAGAGATCGTGCAGTTCGTTACGCGCCACTACGAGTTGATCGTTCACCGCTCCGTCCGACTCGTAGAGCATCTCGTAGAGTTGCGCCGTGGCTTCGTAGAGCCGTTCGGCATTTTCGAGGACGCGCCGTTCGTCCTCGAGCGCCTCCTCCTCGTCGGCCTGTGGATGGACCTGGTCGATCTCCTCAATTTGAAAGGCGTAGAGTTCTTTCTCCTGCTGCAACTCGCGCTCGCGGGCCACCAGTTCGCTGCGCCGCTTCACCCGTTCGGCGACGCGCTGATAGTATTTCTGATACTTGCCGACCAGCCCGCCGAGGCTGCCGAAGCTGTCCAGCAGTTCGAGGTGCATGTCGGTGCGCAGCAGCGATTGATGTTCGTGCTGTCCGTGCAGGTCGATGAGCAGCGCCGCCACATCGCGCATGATCGAGAGCGTGGCCGGCGTATCGTTGATGAAGGCGCGGCTGTGGCTCGGCGTGATCTCGCGCCGCAGGATGAGTTGCGCCTGCGGATCGATCTGGCCGGCTTTGAGCAGCGCCCTCAGCTTCGAGGTGTCGGCTTCGTCGAAGATGCCTTCGATGACGGCCTTGCGCGCTCCGGTGCGGACGACCTCGGTCGAAGCCCGCTCGCCCAGGATCATCTTCAACGCTCCGACAATGATCGACTTGCCCGCGCCGGTCTCGCCCGTGAGGATGTTCAACCCGCTCTCTAGCTCAACATCTAGCTCCTCGATGAGCGCATAATCGCGAATGTAAAGCGTTCTGAGCATGTTGGAGCCTATAATATCGGCTGTTGGATGGCTGATCTCAGACGAGTCAAGTAACTGAAAAAGCCGCAGCGGCTCAAACCGTCGCAGCTTTTTCCACCGGGCAGATCGCGGTGAAACGCCCCCTCCCTCCTCTACAACCTCAGGCGCGCCCGTGGCAATGCTTGTACTTTTTGCCGCTGCCGCAGGGACACGGTTCGTTGCGCCCCACCTTCTCGACGGTAACAGGTTTTTGCTTGGCCGTCGGATCGCGGTCGGCGGCACTCTGACCATCCACCTTGACGCCGTAGTTCGGGCTGGAGGAAGCATGCTCGCTGCGGGCACGGTTGGGGTCGAGACGGCTGCGGCGGCGAGCGGTGTCGGCGCTGCGCGTCGTCCGTTCGATGAGCGGCCCGGCCCGGAAGACGAACGAGACGACCTCGCGGCTGATCTGCTCGATGACCTCCTTGAAGAGCCTGAACGCCTCCATCTTGTACTCGACCAGCGGATCGCGCTGGCCGTAGGCGCGCAGCCCGATGCCTTCTTTCACCTCGTCGAGGGAGCGCAGGTGCGCGGTCCAGCGCTCGTCGATGAGCGAAAGCATGGCGGTCCGTTCGAGGGCGTCGTTGATCTCGCGGCCCTCCGTCTCCAACACGTCCTCGACCTTGACGATAGTACGCAGCGCCCGGAACCCGTCGCTGAAGTCGACAAACACACGCTCGGGCTTGGTCTCGACGTCGCTGTCCATGAGTTTTTTCATGCTCTCGAAATACGGCTTCGAGAGCGCGGCCCGCTTCCGGTTGTAAAACTCGACGGCTCCTTCGAAGGCTTTCTCCACCACGCCGTCTTCCCCGAGATTGAAGAACAGTTCCCGGTCAATCTCGAAGTCGAAGGCGATCATGCGGCGCAGCTCTTCGCGCATCTCGTCCACGTTGCCGTCGCCGTAGTGTTTTTCGACGATCTCCTGGATCACTTCGGAGAGCATCGCCAGGATTTCGCCGTGGAAGCGTTTGCCTTTGAGGGCGTGCATGCGGCGGTCGTAGATCACCTCGCGCTGGGCGTTGAGCACGTCGTCATACTCCAACTGGCGCTTGCGAATGGCAAAGTTATTCTGCTCGACCTTCTTCTGTGCCCGCTCGATGCTTTTCGTCACCCAGGGGTGGGTGATGACCGCCCCTTCTTCGAGGTTGAGCCGGTCCATGACGCGCGCGACGCGGTCCGGGCCGAAGAGACGCATGAGATCGTCTTCGAGGGAGACGTAGAACTGGCTCTCGCCCGGATCGCCCTGGCGGCCGGAACGACCGCGCAACTGCAAGTCGATGCGACGGCTCTCGTGGCGTTCGGTACCCAGAATGGCGAGCCCCCCCAACTCCGTCACACCCGGCGACAGCTTGATGTCGGTGCCGCGCCCCGCCATGTTCGTGGCAATCGTGACGGCTCCCTTGTGGCCTGCTTCCGCCACGATCAGTGACTCTTGCTTGGCCCGGTCGCGGCGAGCGTTCAGGACGTTGTGCTTGATGCCGGCGCGCTTGAGCATCCGGCTAAGTGTTTCGGACACCTCGACGGACGTCGTACCCACCAGCACCGGCTGGCCGTGATCGTGGTACTCCTGAATTTTTTCGATGACCGCCCGGTACTTCTCCCGCCTCGACCGGTAGATGAGGTCTTCCTGGTCGTCCCGGATGATAGGCTTGTTCGTCGGCACCACGACGACAGCCATCTTGTAAATCTTGTGAAACTCTTCCGCTTCGGTCTCGGCCGTACCGGTCATACCGGCCAGCTTATCGTACATGCGGAAGTAGTTCTGAAGCGTGACGGTGGCATAGGTCTGCGTGGCTGCTTGCACCTTCACACCTTCCTTGGCTTCGATAGCCTGGTGGAGGCCGTCCGAATACCGCCGCCCCGGCAACACACGCCCCGTGTGCTGATCCACGATTTGCACTTTGTCGTCCTGGACGATGTATTCGATGTCTTTCTCGTAGAGCGTGTAGGCTTTCAACAACTGCTCGATGGCATGCAGGCGCTCAGCCCGTTCCGAGTAGGTGGTGTAGAGATTTCGCTTCTGCTCTTCGAGTTCGTTCGTCAGTAGGCGCAGGTCGTTTTGGAGCTTGTTTTCCCGCTTCTCCTCGCTGATGTCGGTACGTGCCCTGAGTTCTTCGAAGAGTTGCTCTTTCTTATCCGCATGCTCCTGCTCCAGCCGCGCCGTCTCCTCGCCGATATCGGGCAAGATGAACAAATCCTTGTCCTGCCCGGCGGCCTTCGAGACCGTCTCGCGTCCCAGTCCGCTCATCTCAATGGCGTGCTGCTTTTCGTCGAGCGCGTAGTAGAGCGCATCGTCGACGAAGGGCATGTTCTTGGCGTTGTCCTGGAGGTAGAAAAACTCGGTGCGCTGCATGAGTTGCGCAACGCCCGGCTCCTGGAGGAGCTTCACCAGCTTCTTGTTTTTCTTGAAACCACGCGCGGCCCGCAACAACGCCAGCCCGGCATCCCGCTCCACTTCTCCCGCTTTCTTGTTGTCTCCTTCCTCTACCGCCTTGTCGCGCTCTTTGAGCAGCCGCTCGGCCTCTCCAACAAAGCCGGCCACCAGTTTCTTCTGCGCAAACACGAGCCGTTCCACCGACGGCTTCAACTCGGCAAAACGCGAATCGTTGGCCTGGGGGACGGGGCCTGAAATGATGAGCGGCGTCCGGGCTTCGTCGACGAGCACCGAGTCCACTTCGTCCACGATGGTGTAGTGATGCTCGCGCTGGACGAGCTGGTCGGGATCGACCACGAACGAGTTGTCGCGCAGGTAGTCGAAGCCGAATTCATTGTTGGTGCCGTACGTGATATCGGCCAGATACGCGTTTCGGCGGCCTTCCGAATGGGGTTCGTAGTTATCAATCACATCAACCGTGAGCCCCAGGAATTCGTAGATCGGCCCCATCCATTCCGCATCACGCTGGGCCAGGTAGGGGTTCACCGTGACGAGGTGGACGCCGCGCCCCACGAGGGCGTTCAAATAGACCGGCGCGACCGCCGCCAGCGTTTTTCCCTCTCCCGTCTTCATCTCGGCGATATTGCCCTGATGCAGCGCAATGCCCCCAACCATCTGTACGTCGTAGGGAATCATGTCCCAGGTGATGGTCGTGCCGCCGGCCTCCCACGTTTTCCCAACCATCCTGCGGCACGTCTCTTTCACGACGGCGAAGGCTTCAGGCAAGATCTCCTCCAGCACGTCTTCGACCGTATCGAGCCACTCCTGCTCTAGCTCGTCGAGTTCGTCGAAGAGATCCTGCCGTTCATGGAGCGACAACTCGTGTTCTTCTTCGGCGGCCTGCCCGTCACCGCTTATCCTGCTTTCCGTAACGACGCCGCGCAGGGCGGCATAGATCTCTTGCTGACGTTCTTCAATATCGGCGACGGCCTCCTGAATCTGCTGCTTGAACTCGCCCGTCTTGGCACGCAGTGCGTCTTCGGAGAGGCTTTTGTATGCTTCGGCGTGGGCGTTGATCTCCTCAACAATGGGCCAGTATTGTTTGAGGTAGCGCTCGTTCTTATCACCGAATATTTTCTTTATGACGTTGAGCATAGGTCTGGATGGGAACGATACATGCGACAATGATGCAGGCTTTTCGGCAGGCTTCGCCAGGCAGAGGCTGAACGTGTCAGATTGGCGGAGTGAGAGCGTAGGGAAAGTCCTGGATCATCTTAAACCTGTTTGTAGGACGGTATGGACAAAAAGCGGGCCAACCGGAGCAGCCGCCCAAGGAATCGACATAGGGGATACAGAATTACGCCTTTCTCACGCCAGGTAGGGGGATCCGTTCCCCGTCCGGAGGGTTTTAGGTTGTTCTTCAACGGACTTCTTTTGTGGATCATCGACGACCGTTTGATCAACCTTCGGGTTCGCCGTGTATTCTCTCATAGAGAACCTGCGCACGCCGCCGATTTTTCGAAGCCTTTACCTGCTGCAACGCCTATACGTCCTTCTGCTACTCCCTGCAAGGTTGCCGAGCACCATGCCCGGCGCTGACCGGATCGTCGTTCGAACCTGCGGGTATCGTTGAGAAAAGAGATTCCTTTTCTCGCTCTCCATTCACCAGTACGAGGAGGTACGTCCGTACCGTATGAATGTATCGAAAGTAGTGGCCTTGCGCACGACGTTGACGGCGTCGTGGTTTCGCTTGCTGGCAGGGGGATGGGTGGTCTTTGCGCTGGCCCTGCCGGTGCAGGCGCAGCCCGGCGATCTTACCGGCTTCGGATTTTTACGGCTGGAACCCTCGGCCCGGGCCGCGGCGCTGGGCGGCAGCTTCTCGGCGGTTTTCGGCGATGATGTAAACGCCCTCTTCTACAACCCGGCGCTTCTCAACGAGGCCACACACGGGGCCCTGTCGCTCTCCTACCTCAACCATCTGAGCGACATCAATGCGGGCTTTGTCGCCTACAGCCGCCACTACGAAGGCCTGGGGACGTTTGCCGCCGGGCTGCGCTTTCTGAGTTGGGGCAAGCTGCAAGGAGCCGATGAGCAGGGCAACCGCACCGGCACCTTCAGCGCGTCGGACGTCGCCTTGACCCTCGGCGGTGCCCGCGCCCGTGGCGAACGGCTTCGCTACGGCGTCAACGTGCATCTGATCTACTCCAGTGTCGAATCGTTCAAGGCGTCGGCGCTGGCTACGGATGTGGGCGTGCTTTACCAGATTCCCAGCCGGACGCTTACCTTCAGCGCCTCGATCAACAACCTCGGCGTCACGCTCAGTTCACTCGGCTCGACCAGGGACGATTTGCCGGTAGATGTGCGCGTAGGCTTCACGAAGCGTCTGCGCCATATCCCATTGCTGATCTCGCTCACAGGTTATAACTTACATGATATTGGCGATGAATCGGAAGGAGGCACGGCGCTGAGCAACGTGATGCAGCACCTGATCTTCGGTGGCGAGTTTCAGTTCAGTTCGTCGTTCAATCTACGCTTCGGCTACAACCACCGACGGCACCTGGCGCTCAAGACCGGTAGTCGCCTCGATCTGGCGGGGGTGGGCCTTGGCTTCGGTATCAAAATCAGGCGCTTCCGCCTCGACTATGCCTATAACTCATGGTCTTTCGCCGGACTCCACCAGTTCACGGTGCGAACGACCATTTAATTGCTTTGCTCTGCCTGGAGGTGGATCATGAAACGTACGATGCCGCTCCTCAGCTTCCTGACGCTCCTGCTGTTCGCCGGGTGTTCCCTCTTCGGCTACGGCGATTCCGAGTCGAGTTTTCAGGCGGGAGAAGTCATTAGCCTGGAAGAAGGCAACAGCGCGAACCTCTCCCGGATTCCCGCCTCCTTCCGATTCATTGAAAAAATGGCAGACAGCCGCTGCCCTATCGGCGTGACGTGCATCTGGGAAGGCGAGGTAAAAGTAGCCATGGAGTTCACGAGAAACGGTCAAGCACCCGCTCCTTTTACGATGAAAGGCTTCGTCGGGCCTCAGGGGGATGAAACCGTCTCGCTCGATACGCTAGGCTATCGTTTTACCCTCGAACGCGTCGATCCCTATCCACAAGACGGCGCCCCATCTACCGACCCGTCCACCGCTACGGTTCGCATCCGCCAACTGTAGCACCGCCCCCCGACCAGGCCCTCCTTCAGGACCTTCACGCTCAAGACGACTCCATCTCTTTCAATTCTTCCGGGTCGCGCTTGAGGAGCCCCTGCTTTCTGTAATAGATCATCGTCGTGTCGAGGGTGCCGTGGCGCATGCGCTGCTTGACTTCCCCGATGCTCATGCCGTCGTTGAGCCAGATGAGCGCGGCGGTATGCGTGAGGCTGTGCGGGGTCACACCGCGCCGCTTGATACCGGCCTTTTTTAAATGCCCGTTGATCCGGCTGCGCACCGAGCGCGTGTTAAGGCGCTCACCATCGGAGCGGTATCCATGCGAGACGAACAGCGGCTCCTCGGGCCGGATGCGTCCCCGCGTATCGAGGTAAATGCGGATCTTTTCCATCACCGGCGGATCGATGGGCACCTGTTGATCTTTGACCGTGTGCCCCTTGCCCTGGACCCGCAGATACCACCCCATCAACGTCTGCTCCAGGTCCTTCAGGTCGGCGCGAATGATTTCGATCTCGCTGAGGCCGGCGTAGAGCATCAGGTAGATGATGGCCAGGTCGCGCTTGCCGATCTGCTTCGCCGTATCGACCGATTCGAACAGCGTCCTGATGTCCGTCTCGGTCAGCACCTGGCGCGAGTGCGACGACGGCCGGCGGTTGCCCTTGACCGACACGGCCGGGTTTTCGGCCAGCAGCCCGATATCGACCAGGTACTGGCAGAAGCGACGCACCGCCGTAAGGTAGGTGGACACCGAGACCTGGCTGAGTTCGCGGGTCTCCATCAGATACTTTTTGTACGCCTCCACGCCCTCGACCGTAAAGCGAAAACGGCCTTTTTGCTGCACGAACCATCGTTCGAATTCATGCAGCGAGCGGCGGTAGGTACCGATGGTTTCCTTGCTTCGATTCTTGAGATACCCGGTTAGAAAATCCTCAAGTCGCTTCTCTAATTCGCCCAGCGAAAGCGTTAGCGACGAGGTCTCGTTACCCTCTGTGCCGAGATTCAAGGGGGGCTGTGTGTTGTCCCGCATCGATGCCCATGAGTTTGAGGTGGGACTACGTCAGAGAGAGGAAGAAATAACGGCCTTTCGCCTCCGCCC
>JBHHWM010000131.1:0-12778 GCA_046756545.1 Rhodothermales bacterium
CTTGAAGCGGTCAATCACGGCGGGGTCCCAGCGCCGCGCCACCCATCCGTCGAACACGGGCCTGGATTCATCGTCTCCTTCGAATTCGTATTTTCGCGCCACCCCGCCCCCATAGGCGGGATCTTCGATCAAGTAGTTTGGAACGTTGATTCTTTCGTCGAATGAGACGTCTTGAAGTTGTACGAAGAGCCGCTTGCCATGCGCTTCGAGGAACCGGAGGTCGTCGAGTACCGGTTGGAGTTCATAGCGACCCGGCTCCGGTTCCAGTTCCCGCCAGGTGTACTTGAGTTGTGCCCCGACGAGGGCGTCTGTTTCCAGAAAGTCGCCCCCCCTAATCCGCTCGCGCTCGACATTGAAAAAGACGAAGTTCCTGGGGCCGAGGCTGTCGTCGCCCCCTCGACACGGACTCCCCGCCAGGAGAGCAACCAACAGGACTGGCGAGAGCATTCGCATGTGTGTTCCCTCTTACAGATCGTCCCGGGCGTTTTTGCGAAGCAGAAAGACGGCCATGTTACCCCCACTGACAACCCGCTCTTTTTCAATGACCAATCCGTGTTTGGCAATCAGGCCGGGCAATCCTTTGCGCGCCATGAACGTGCGGTAGTTGCGGAAGTGCTCCCGTCCGGCCCCCATCTCGGAAAGGGTGATAAACACCTTCATAAACCATCCTTTCAACGGGCGCAGGGGACCTGGATGGAAGTCGGTGAACAAGAGGTACCCCCTGGGCCGGAGAACGCGTTTGGTTTCAGCGATCACCGCATCTCTCGTGGCGGCGGCCATCTCGTGCAGAACCAGTGTGGCCGTTACCACATCGAACGCTTCGTCATCGAACGGCATGGCAGTCGCATCGCCGAGGTGTAGCCGGGCACCGTCTCCCAGCTTTTCGCGGGCTACGTTCAGCATGGCTTCCGACGAGTCTATACCGAAGACCGCTCCCCCCGCTTTCTGGTAAGCGGCGAGCTGCGACCCCGTTCCGCAGCCTACGTCAAGGATCGCCAGGTTCTTGACGGGAGGGAGCATCTTCATACCGACGGCGATCAACCCCGCGTTTATCGGTTCGAACAACGCGTCGTACCATCGGGCGATGCGGTGATAGGGATCTTTTTTCATGCCGGACCCCCACGGGCCTCTAGGAAAGCCCTACGGCAATCGCGACCAGAAAAATCACAAGGTAGAATGGAATCACGATGATCATGCTTGCTATGAAGTAGTGCCCCAGCACAGCAAACGCGCGCTTGAGAAAGCTGTCATCCAGCAGCATGGTCCTGGGCAGGTGCGTCGTCCTTGATTCTATCGAATCGAGGCGACGGCGCAAGTCTTCGATGGCTTCTCTGGCTCTGGCGAGTTCGGCGGCCAGTTCTTGTTCGTTCATCGTCGAGAGCGTCGGTTGATTAAGGTGAGCGCTTTGATTATTCCTGTTCTCCGGTTCTACCCGCATCAACGTCCTTTTGAAGACGGACAAGACCGTGAGCGATCTCATTGCGAGCCCCGGCCTCTTCGACGCCGCTGATGAGCAGGCTGTTGTCTCCATACGTGACGTCTACGTTTCCGCCATCGAGGCCGGTCCACTCATAACTGAACTCCGGGTAATGCTCTTTCATGCGCTCGACGAAGGATGCCAGTTTCTCTGCCGGCGGCAGGGCCTCGTACGCTTCGCGTTGGCGGGCTTCCTCAGCCCTCTTATTCGGATCTTCCAGATAGGACACCACATATCGAGCGATGCGGTCCCGAACCTCGGCATCCTCGATCCCTTCCACGACAAGATATTTATCCTGGAAAGGAACACCGGTTTCGGAGGCCCCGACGAGCACGGCTTTAAAGGCCGGATACGCGTTCTGGATTTCGGTGGCCGCTTCTTCCGGAAGCACTTCAACTATGTCGATTTCTTCGGCCGGCTCGCCCGTGCACGAAGCCAGCAGGGATACTACGAACAGCAGGGTACACATGCGTTTCATCGTCGTCACCCGTAGGAAAGTGGGGAGGGGAAGGGATACTAAAAAGTAGCGATTGAGACCCGCATGTGCCACCGGGTTCGCTCTCCGCTGAGGAAGGGGTGGACATACGCTAGTTCTTCAGGTAGTCTCCGAGCACCCTCGACCAACTCCGCGCGGTCTGCACGTAATCCTGCTGGCAGCGCGGCCCTTCTTCAGCCGGCATGCCGACCGCTCCAAGTAATTCAGCGTGCTTTTCCGGATGGCTCCCGTAAATCAAACAAATGATGGAGAACATACGCTGCTCATCCAGCGAGTGGGTGTCCCAAAACTGGGCCAGGGAAAACTCCTCGCTCATCTGGGACAAGATGCTAAAGCTGGCGGCGGCGGTCAAGGCCACCTCGTCCAGATCCAGGTGAGAGGCGATCACGGCGGCGAAGCCGTCCACGGCGTCTTCCTCTTTGCCCAGCACGGGCAGGTCCAGCATGTCGATCAACGCATGGCCGACCTCGTGGTGCAGCACAAACTCCGTGAGTTGCAGGAGAGCGACCTGCTGCTCTTCTACCGTCTCGCTGTAGCCGACGGCGGCGAAAAACTGGTCATTCTGCACGATGAACTCATACGGCAGGACCACCTCGCCCTGGAGATAATAGGGTCCTTCCTGGCTCGATGTGAAACGGATGACGACGGGGTGCGGAAGAGCGAAAAGCGTCTCCAGGTCCTCAATGACCTCGTCGAAGACACTGCTCCTGATTACCAGTTCGGCAGCGCCCTCAGCTCCGGGTGCCGGTTCCTCGTAGACTAACTCGAACGACTGGGCGACGGCTGATGAGAGCAGTGTCAGCGAGCAGAGCACCGCTGCAACGAGCGCGCGTGCGAACGTTGGGATGGGGGCTTTCATGATGGATCCTCCATGCTGGCAAGGGTAGTCGGTAGTGCTCTGCAACAAAAGCCTTCCTTAAAGAAAAAGCAAGGCTTCACCCGCGAGCTGTGTTGCAGGATTAAACGGATGCTTCGGCGTGAGAACCTTACGATGGCTTTGCTGACCAGCGCGGGCGGGGTGAGGCCCGGGCAGAGGTATGCCTGTACGAGGGGAACGAGGGCTTCAAACAGGCTCGGCACGTGCAAAACGGTCGAACGTTACGGGGAATCTCGTTGGATCGGACGTTCCATCCGTCGATCATCACCATACCGTCCCTCCAGCACCTCATATTCCCCACCACCTTCATGAATAGCGATATAGCTTTCATGCCACCGGATCAATCTCACCACCTCTTTCCAATCGATACGCAGGGTGTGCCCGGCCACCATCAGGTGTTCCTTCTCTGTGAGTTTCGGATATTTCCGGCGAGCCAGGTTAAAGACGGCCACCGTCATCCAAGTGGAAGGCCCCTCGGGGTGCCAATAATTGCTCGTCAGGCGGAATGGAGGCGTCTTGTATTGGTATAGGTCCGCCAGTTCTTCACGTGAAAGGCAGCAAAGGCCACCATTGAGATCCATCGGTTCCTCGTTAAAGCGGGCGAGCCAGGTTTCGAATTTGTCTTGCACGCGTGTCGGATGATTTTGATATCGCGGAGGTCCGTCAGATAGGGGGTATGCGGTAACACCGTGCCGTGTTCTTCCGCGTATGTAACGTGCCCAGCGGATAACGGTCAAACGTAGCCGCAAAAAGCGGCACTTCGCTCATACGAAGCAAGACCGTCGCGCCCTTTGTCGGCTTGAGTGATTAGATATTACCAAGAAGGACCTCCCCTTTGTCCCACTGACGGTCCAAATAACTCCGGAATAATCCTCACTTGCTGTTCGCTCCGGGCGGCGGGAAAAGGTCGAGTTGCAAAAGGACAGCCAGGTTGTCCCATCCAACCCACGTCTCGGCGATCCTCCCGTTTTCGATTCGCTGTATGATGTAGTTAACAACCTCCACCTTGTTCCCCGTGGGCGGAATGTCACCCATCGGACCTGTATGCGTGCCGGTGCCGATGGTGATGTACGCTACTTTGTCGTCCTCAGCGATCATGAGTTCGATCTCCTCGCGCCAGTCAGGGAAGGCAGTGAAGTGCGCCTGAAGGAAAGCCAGCATGGTTTCTACGCCACGATTCTCCGGCATCTCGGTGGTGGCTTGGCTATGGCGGGCATAGTTGGAAGCCAGCGTCTCCCGGAAGACCTCCAGGTTGCCGGTGTTGACACCCTCTTGCACGACGCGACGAACGAGTTCCTTATTTTTTTCCGGTGTTGTCATTGCGTCTTTGTCTTGTCCGAGGGCATCACAGCCGATAATGAATAAGGATAAGATAGCTACGAATAGCCATCTCGCGCTGCGGTGAACGAATGTACGTTGCATAGCGAACCTCCTCTGATTTAATGAATGGATCAGCATCGATTGCCAACATACTTGGGAGGTCTTTATCTTCTCTTATCAGGATCTTACCGGCATGATAAGAGCAGCTTTTCTCTGGTTGCTGTGCGATGATTGAACTCCGCATTCTCGGCTCACCGAATCTACGCCGTACTGCCGGCGAAGGGGCCGGTGCCGTGCATCTGCAGCCCAAGCGTCTCGCCCTGCTGGCCTACCTGGCCCTGGCGTCGCCTGCGGGGTTCTGCCGACGCGACAAGCTGCTTGCCCTGTTCTGGCCAGAGCTGAACGAGGAGCACGCCCGCAATGCGTTGAGCCAGGTCGTGTATCAGTTACGGCGTGCTTTGGACAATGAGGCCGTCATCAGCCGGGGCACGGAAGAACTCCGTGTATCATCAAAGACGTGCTGGTGCGACGCGGTGGCCTTCGAAAATGCCCTGGAAGACGATCACCTTACGGAGGCACTTGATCTATATCGAGGCCCCCTGCTCGACGGCCTGCACGTCAGCGAGGCGCCCGAATTCGAGCACTGGCTGGAGATAGAACGCGAGCGCCACTGCCGCCGCGCCGGCGAAGCCGCTGCCGCGCTGTCCGAACGTGACGAAGCCGCGCTGCGACGGCTCATGACGGTGCTTGACAGCCTCGGCGACCGTGCGGGAGCCCTTCATGCCTACGAGGCGTTCGCACGGCATCTGGCGCAGGAGCTTGACCTCTCGCCTTCGACAGAGACGCGAAAGCTCACCGCCCGTCTCCGCACCCCAACCGACGCGCTCTCGGTGCTGGACGAAGGCGCTCTACCGTCAGTGGCCGTGCTGCCGTTCGCCAACTTGAGCGCTGATCCGGAGCAGGCGTACTTCTGCGACGGCATGACAGAAGAGATCATCAACGCCCTGGCGCAGATCCGAGGGCTGCGTGTGGCCGCCCGGACGTCCGTCTTTGCCATCCAGGATCAGCCGTTCGACGTTCGTACGCTGGCGCAAAAACTGGGGGTGGATGCTGTGATTGAGGGGAGCGTCCGCCGGGTGGGCAAGCAGCTTCGCATCACGGCACAGCTCATCGAAGCAGCCGACGGTTACCACCTCTGGTCTGTGCGCTACGACCGGCCGCTGCACGACGTCTTCGCCATCCAGGACGAAATCGCGCAGTCCGTCGCGGACGCGATGCGGGTAGAACTGCTTCAAGTGCCCGACCGGCGGCAGGCACCGTCCCCTACGGAGGATATGGAAGCCCACGCGCTGTATCTGAAGGGACTTTTTCATCGCCGCAAGCGCACGCCGGAGAACCTCAAGAAAGCCTGTGTCTGCTTTCAGCGAGCCGTCGAGCGCGACCCACATTACGCACAGGCCCACGCCGCGCTGGCCTTCGCTTATGCCCTCGGTGGCTGGTTTCTCTACGATGTGTTTGCGCCGCGCCACGCCTATCCGCTGGCGCGAGAAGCCGCCGAAAAGGCGCTGTCCTTGAACGACCGGCTCGCAGAGGCACACCTGGCGATAGCCTACACATGTAAAGCCTTCGAATGGGACGGGCCGGGTGCCGAACAGGCCTTCAAGCAGGCGCTGACGCTCGATCCCACCTCGATACGATCGGCAATTATGCGAGCTACCTCGTCTTAAGAGGGCGCTTCGAGGAAGCCCTCGCCCTCACCAAGCGAGGAGAGATGCTTGATCCCTTCTGGATCATGCCCCGGGTGGGCGTGGGTATCTGGCTGCTGGCGGCGCGACGCTATGATGAGGCCATCGACCGGCTCCTGCAGGCGCAGGAGATGGAACCGCGCCTCTTTGTCTCTTCCCTCTTTCTCGGCGATGCCTGCCGCTTCACAGGCCACTTCGCCGAGGCACATGCCGCCTACCAGCGCGTGCTCGACCTGATTGGGTGCCAGCCAATCATCCTCGGTCGCCTAGGTGCGCTGCACGCCGCCCAGAACCGGCCCGAGGCGGCGCTGAAGATCGTGGAGGAGCTGCGTGTTCTTGCTGAAAAACGGCACGTTCTGCCTTCCATCGTGGCTGGCATCTACCTGGCACTGGACGATCACGACCGAGCGTTCCTCTGGCTGGAGAAGGCCTACGAAGAACGGGATACAACGTTGACGCTCCTGGGCTCATGGCCCGCTTACGATCCCGTGCGCTCAGATCCACGCTTCCGACAGCTACTGGAGAGAGTCGGTTTGGATGAATGAGCAGTTTGCGCTGGCTAACGCGTAGCATCAGCGGCGTGCGAAGTACCTCCGTTGCATGCCGTTGTTAGCTAGCGCTCCAGGAGGAGCACCCCCAGGAAAAGATCTAGTCTCCATGCCCCAGGACGTAGATGCCCCAAGGGGCTATCGTTGTCTCACTCACCCACGAGTAGGGCTCGGTCTGATTCGCCAGGGGCCAGTAGGTCTTGATCGGCACCAACCCTACACGCTTGTACACCTCATGGTAGTCCTCATCCGTCCAGAGAATGTCCTCAACGGGGCGCTTGTCCTCCACATCGAGCATCACTATCCGTACCTTGTCTCCGCTCACCGCAGTGCGATTCTCGGGAAAGTCCTTCGTGGAGAAGGAAGCCCATTCGTTGACGTAGATCTCCGGGGACGAGACAAGACTCACGATGCGCCCGCCGTCCCTCAGCAAATCCTTCAAGGACTGGAAGAGCACGACCTTCTTCTCCATCGTGGGGATATTGTCGAAGGTGAACACGGACAATACAAGATCATAGGTACCTGGGGCTAACTCGCTGAGGTCGCCGTCAGGCACGAGACGATACGCTCCCTGGGGGTCACGCTCCCGAGCTTGTGCGAGCATGTGCTCCGCGATGTCAACGCCCACGGTATCGAAGCCCAGCTTACGCAAGAAGCGGCTCGAACGTCCCGTTCCGCACCCGAAGTCTAGGGCCTTCGGGCCTTGGACGTGCTCGCCAATAATCGCCGGCAGATCCCGGTAAGCCAAGTAGTATGTCCCGGGAAATTCGAGCTTGGCATAGGCGTCCGCACGCGCCCTGTCGTTGTAGATGTTGGAAAAACCTTCGTTCATCTTGACATCCCCTTGATCGGCCACCCAGCTAATGGTGGCGGATAAGCGGCAACAAGCTGCTACAACGTTTCAAAGTAGCACTGAAACACTACGGCTGCAAGCACTTGAAACCGTCGCGCTTATGGTCGGCTTGAGTGATGGGATACCTCCTCCTGCCCACCTCCATACTCTACCTGAAAGGACGCGATCCACCGCGCTAATGCCTCCTGTTCAACCTCAACCGCAGCCAGCAATAAAAACATACGCTCCTGTTCATCCACGCTTGTCGATAGCTCATACCCGTTGAGCCGCCTGTTCGAAGCTCAGGTCAAGGCGTTCGAGTTTTTCCACAACGCTTGCCTGCACGAGGTCCTCGGCGGAAAGCCTCAGTTTGCGTGCCGCCTCATCAATGCAAGCAGCAGTTTTATCTGGTAGATGAATCGTGAGCGTTTTCATAGGACAGCGGGGTTGGATGTTCAGGTTCAACGCTCACGGTCTATTCTGTTTCCCGAGGAGGTATAACGATTTCTATGCTACGTCTGGACCGTTGAAGTAGCAACGGTTGGTGCAGAGCAACACCTTCGGAGAGCATCGTAAACAGCAGGCACAACCGCAAGTAAGGAAGGGTCGGCAGGCCGGTTGAGAGGGGGTCGATGGCATCCCCGGCCAGCGCCGGTGCGGTGAGGTCCTGGCAGAGGTATGCCCGTAGGTGGGGGACAAGGGCTCAAACACGTTCAGCAACAGCAAAACTGGCGAAGAAAATGAGCGGTAGGGTATCACGGGTAGTGGTAAGACTAAGCCCGGGTTGACACGATATGACCTTGGATTTTGCCGTCCACAGTTCCATCCCCGAAACGCGCAGACACGGCTGCTGTTGCCACGGCGGTCGCATGCCCCAGAAGCGAGCTATCCCGACGCTCAATCTCGTGGCGAAGTGGCGTTCCCTGGCAATAGGCAATCGCGGGAATAGATGGATGGGAGGCTTTGCTTCGGGCAGCGATAGTTTCGACGTTCGCCGCATCCGTAAAGCCTCCCGCACTCAGGTCCGAGGCAATCTCATCAAGGTCCCAGTATCCATGGGGCGTCCTAGCCAGAAATCGAGGCGGATCTGCCGGAAACACACTTTCAAGCGACTTCGTCACGGTATCGGCGAACTCATTCTCTCGAAGGTGATCCCACACGTTAAAGAGAAACCGCCCTCCTGGCTTTAGCACGCGCAGTGCTTCTGCGTACGCCCTCACTCGATCTGGAAAAAACATGACAGCGAATTGGCAGACAACAGCATCAAACGTCCCCTCCTCGAATGGTAAGGCAAGAGCATCGGCTCTCTGCCAAGTTACGTTTGCGTCGTTCCTGACCGAAGCGCCATAGTCCAGCATCGCTTGATTTAAGTCCGTGGCAACGATAGAAACGGTGGGATCCAGGGAATCGACTAGGGCCCGCGTCACGACACCCGTCCCGGCAGCGAGTTCCAGCACGCGACTTGCGGGTTCACTTCGGACGCGCTGTGCCAAATCGTGTGCATAGGGTTCGAAGATGAGCGGTACGAGATACGTTTCGTAAAACGCGGGTATGGATCCAGAGAAAATCTTGTCCGCATGGTGGGCTGTCATGGCACCTGGATCCTCGAAATGATCGGCTATCTGCTCAGGTAGGTGCGCGCTTCTTCCAGCCCGGCTCGGTTTGATTCACCGTCGCCCAAGTCCATGAGCGCGCCGTAGAATTGGCTTGCCGTCTGCTCGTCTTCGAGGGCACGAGCAGCCCGAGCGGCACCCAGCAAGCTGTTGAAGCGTCGCGGATAGAGATCCAACGCGTGCTCATAGGCAGAGAGCGCTTCCTCTGGTTGTTCCTGCTCCATGAGCAGGTCTCCCAGAAGTTCGTGGGCGGGAAGCGTGGCACCTGGTGTCACGGCGTGCTTCGGGGTTGACACTTCGAGGTCCGCTGCCTGTCGCATCAAAGCCTGGCTGGATGCCACGTCCTGTTCCACATGCGCGATCCAGGCGGTCACCTCCAGGCGAAGGATGCGGATGTTTCGGGCGAACAAGTCCTCGCCCGCTGTGCTGGTGGCGGTTTCGAGTTCTTCGAGGCGCTCGACGGCCCGTCGCGCTTCGTCGACACGGCCCTGGTGCGCCTCACCGAGGCCGACCGCAAACCGCGCTACCGCCTCCGGCCACATGAAACGATCCCAATCGAGGGTCGAGGGTTCCCGAGGAACAAGCAACGCGGCCTCGTCCCAGGCCTGCCGCTCGAGCGCGTACCGCGCCTGCGTGGACGCCAGATGAAAGGCCGTCTTGAATGTAGGTTGCAGAGGGGCCGTCTCGGCAAGCCGCTTCAACCATGCAACAGCTTCCTCGTCTGCGCCGGTCTGGAGGTAGGCATAGACGAGGTACTCAATCGCATGGGGGTACTCGTCCGAGACGAATTCCCCACGGTCCCCTGCAGGATGTTCCAGGGCAGCCTCGGCGGCCCGCAGATTGCCCCGGATCACCCCTTCCCAATCTCCGAGGCGCGTATAGATGTGGGTGGGCATATGGAGCGCGTGGGGATTGCGCGGAGCCACCGACTCGTACTTGCCGACGATCTCCAGCGATTCGCTTTTCCTGCTCGGCATGTCGTTAGCGTGAACCATATAATGCATGGCCCCCGGATGGTCCGGGTTGCGCTCGTGCACTGCGAGAAGGATCTCGGCGGCGCGATCCGCGTGTGCTCGGGAGATCGTATCGGCACGTGCCGTGGCCAAGTGGGCCAACGCGTAAAAGGTGGCCGCTTCCGGATCTTGAGGAAAAGCGACGTAGAGCTCCTCCATCCCCTGTTCCCAACGGCGGATTCGCTGCCAATAGTCGGACGACGTCGGGTCACTGAAGAAGGCTTCTGCGGCAGCGATGAAGAGGCGCTCATGCTCTGTCGGTGGCTCAAGGGCCTTGGCCTTTTGCACGGCTTCCCATCCCCGCTGGCGTTCTTCGAGTCCCGGCCGCGTCGGCCAGGTCGGTTGAAAGAGCGTCATCGCAATCCCCCAGTGGGCCATCGCACACTGCGGATCGGTCTCTGCCACATGCTGGAAGGCCTCTCGGGCCTGCGGATACGTCATGTGGTGAAGCAAAGCAACCGCGCGATTGAAGGCCGGGCGTGCCTCATCCGAGCACGATGTTTCGAAGTAGACTTTACCGAGCGGGTACAGGTTCTCTTCCGGTTCCTGAGCGCAGCCAGCCACGGTAAGAAAGAGGGCGAGGGCTGCTATGGCTAAGGCACAGCTTCCATTGATGTGTCGCATGGTAGTAGGTTAGGTGTTCTTGAATCGGGAAACGCCTACCGTGCCATAAGTTGACGAGCACGCCGGGAGCTCGAATTTAGGGATAAAACTGATTTATCACATTGGAAACTTCGTCAGCCGCTCCCTGAAGGCCATAATGGAGTGACTGAGCGGCGGAATATGATACATTTCCGCATGTCCAAGGTGATCGGAAAGGAGTACCGTTATGAGCACCTCGAAATAGCGTGCTAACGGTAGCGACCAGCCGCAAACCGCTGCGGCGACCCTTCTGAAAGCTATGGAACCGACGACGAGGGAACAACGCTCAGACCGTCGAGCGGTTTGTCTATTACCTTGCCTTTGCTCATACTATCCCTGATCCCTACCAAATTCCTGTACCGAACAAGTCTACCGGTTTGTCCGAGCCCCTGGCCCTTACTGACCTGAAGTCCAAGCTCATCAGCCGATCAAAGACCCGGTACAGGGGGGAGCCAAAGCTAGATAGAAACGCGCTCACGGTAGTGCCCAGAGCCGTAATAGACGAAGCTCGCCTCCCTTGAATTTGGTAGCCCGCTCATCGTCACCCCCTGCTGTCATGCCTGCTTCCGCTGCCCGCTTCTTCATCGGCATCGACCCCGCCTTGGAGACCTTCACGGCCTCGATCTTCCAAGGACCTGAGCAGCCCCGTCGTAAAGCTGCCCGTTCCGCGTGAAGTCTTCCCGCTGATAGTCGATGACATGGTCGAACCCCATGGATCTGAGCATGTCCAGCTTGAGTGCGCTGTCGACGCCGGTCACCTCAGCCCCGAACTGTTTGGCGATTTGCACACCGATGGTTCCAACCCCGCCGCCGGCACCATTGATCAGAACGCTTTCGCCCTGTCGAATCCGCCCGAGGTCGACCAGGCCCTGCAGCGCTAACATGGCTGCATGGGGAAGTGCCGCTGCCTGTTCGAACGTCATGCCCGGCGGCTTGCGGCTTAAGGCATCTTCCGACACACACACGTACTCGGCAAAGCCCCCGAACCCCGCCTCGGATATGTCGCCGTATACATGGTATCCTGGCTGAAACTTCGCCACGTGGTTGCCGGTAGCCTCGACAATTCCGGCAACCTCCACCCCAAGTATGGCCACCCGGGGCCTCACCAGACCGAACATCAGCCGATAGATGTACGGCTTGCCGCGAACGAAAGACCAGTCCCAGTCATTGACGGCCGTAGCGTGGACCTTGACGAGAACCTCATCGTCCCTGGGTTCAGGCTTCGCCACCTCCTCGAGCCGAAGAACGTCCGGAGACCCATAGCGTGTGAGTACAATCGCTTTCATGGCGTGGTGGACACAGGACTATCGGCGTAAATGAACGAAACCAGATTGTCATCTCCAGTACGCCTAACGGTGGAGTTCAGGTGCAGCAGGCTACGCCCACCTTCGGGCAAACTACGGAGACACAAACGATCAGACAAGCACAACCCGCTCGCCTGCTGTCACCTGGAACGATGGGTTATGGAGCGCCTCGCGCCTACCTGTACACATCACGACGATGACCAACGCGGATTACCTCCACTACCAGCACTTCGTCCGAGATCGTGTAGATAATGCGATAATCCCCCTGACGCACCCGATACGCTTCCTGAACTGAGAGCTTCGTACAGCCCGCAGGACGAGGATCAGCAGCCAGGCGTTTGATGCGCGCCACTACCCGCTGACGATCGCGCAACCGCGTGATGTCCTCGATCTCCTTGGCCGCCGAGCGCTTGATTTCAATGCGATAGACGCTAGAGCTTGCCACGGGCTTTGAGATCCTCTACAAAGGCTTCGAAGGAGATCGTTGGTTCCTCGGCGCGTTGTCGGAGGGCCTTGAGATCCTCGGCGTCTTCGGCGAGCAACAGGCGGACGGCCTCATTGACGAGCTCGGAGAGGGAGTGCTCGGTTTCGACGGATTTTAGGCGGAGCGCGCGATGGAGGTCTGGGTCGAAGTAGATAGTGGCACGCTTGGATTTTGTAGCGGGCATGACGAGGTTCTGTATTGGACATTACAACGTTATAGCGTCACAACGCTATGATGCCGTAACGGTTCCTGCGCTGCATAACGGTTGAACTAAGCCGCAACGGGCAGCGCGGCGGTTGTACGAGGCAAAGAAACATTTTCGCCGGAACGAAGCAAGGCCGCCGAGCCCGTTGTCGGCTTGAGTGATTGGATATCTAGCTACCTATCACTTTCAGAGATAGGGTTGAAAAACCACTCGTATCGGGTG
>JBHHWM010000132.1:0-12558 GCA_046756545.1 Rhodothermales bacterium
GTCAGGTCCCGCACCCAGAGGAACAGGGAATAGAGCGAATACATCATCTCGACGGGATTCCGGAGCATGATGATGACGTCCGCCTCCGGAGCGAACGCTTTGATTTCACGCGCGGCCTTTTTCGAATACAGGTACCAGACCGAGGCCTCACCGATGCGTTTTTCGGTCGTCACGCCGGCGAAGAGCGAGAGGTAGACCGCGCGGTCCCGGTTGCGGCCCTGGTAGTTCGGTGGGCGCAGGTCGCTGCCGAAGTGGTGGAACTCCTTCTTGGGAAGGTAGATTTCCGGATGTTCTTGTAAATATCTGAACATGGCCGTCGTCCCGCACTTGGGCGCACCGACGATGAAGAAATCTGGTCTACACATGAACCTTTCATAAAAGGTGGATGTCTCGAAAGCTAAACGTCCAGAGGCAGGGGGAAGATTCGCATCGGACACGGAGAAAAGGAGAGTGATTTCGGAGGTGAAGATAGACAGACGAGTTCCAGGCAATCCTCGATCCTCCAGCTTCTTTCCTCGGTGCCACAAGCGAGCAACGTATGAACGGCCGAGGCTTTTAGATAAAAACTTTGCCGTTCAAAACTCATAATCGAATTCTTCGACATCGACCTTGAACCAATCCTGCACAATCTCGATAGACGCATCGTCGTAATATGCCCGGTAGGGGCTTCGGGTTGTTTTTTTAAGGTGGGGAAGCGTCGCCTGCCGATGGACCCGGTGGCAGACGGCGCGAAAGTCGTACTCCAGGTTTTCGAAACGTCCGACAAAATCAACCAAGATATTGCCTTCTCGATCTACAATCCAATCCCACTGCGGCATCAGCATTTTGGGACTGTTGTAATAGTCCGGATCGTGATCTCGAAACGTCAGCCTGACCCACGTCTTGAAGTCGATGGGTTTGTCGCCCAACCCCGTGGTGTTGGTCATAATGCGGTAGTGATAGAGCGAGACGACGCGGTCCCAGGGATTGCGGACAAACGTGAAGCTGAAGCGTTTGTCCCAGCGTGCTGGGCCGAGTTCGGCTCGTTTTTCCAGGGCTGTTTTGTGTTCGAAACGAAGGCCCAGCGCCCGTTCGATGCTGCTGCCCGCTGTCTTGTTGATGTGGATGAAGACAAAGTCGTAGAAATACCTGTTGCGGACGCTTCGGGCCCAGTTTTTTGCGCCTCGAATGATCCATCGTATAGTGTCGTTTTCGGCAGGCATAAAGTCGGTAGCAACGCTGTGTAAGAGACGAGAAGCTCAGCGTTCATAATTCAAACGGAGCAAAGCTGATCGTCAACGATGGCGCCGTCGTTTGCGAAGCCGCAGGCCTATCACGGCTAGTGGCGAGGGCTGGCCAACTCGCCTATGTTCTGATATTTTCGGTATCAGCACAAGGTAAAGGGCACGCCGACGATAAAGACATCAGGCCGGGCATTTCGAGGTTTCCAATTCTGAATCACGGCAACACCGGCTCCCGGTTGCGGCTCAGGCGCTCCTTCAACCGTAACAGGGCACCGTTTGCCTTTGCCCTCAGCCACGCCGGACCGGTCAGCCAGGCGACCCCCAGGTACACCAGGGTGACCACTCCCGCCGTTCCCAGGGCGCTGACGGCCAGAGGGAGCGAAAGCATCTGCACACCGAGTCCAACAACGATGGAGACGACCGTGGGCATACCGATCCAGGCGGCGGGACCAAGGATACGACGCATCGCCCCGCGCCGAAGCCCCGTGTAGAGCCACGGAACCGTAAGGAGAAGACTCAGGATGTGAGCTATCGGCACCCCGATAAATCCGATGACGAGGACGAGTGCCACGCCGAGCCCGAGGCTCAGCACCGTCGCTACAATGGTGACGCGTGTCGTAAACCGTACCTGCCCGAGGCCGGCCAGGGCCGTCTTCGTGCTCCAGCTTACGACATTGAGCCCCAGCAAGAAGCCGGCAAGCATGAGCACCGGCACGGCGGGCAGCCATTTGTCGGTGTAGATCCACCGTGTCAGGTCGTAACCCGCCGCCACCAGAATAGAGAACCAGAGCCCGGTCAGTCCCAGGAAGTAGACCTGGTATTTCGAGAGGATTCGTTCTACTTCCGCGGGCTTGTCCTGAAGGCGTGAAAAGTGCGGGAAGGAGACCCGGATGACGTTTTGGATCAGTTGCATCGGCTTCCGGCCGTTGCTGGTTCCCCACATCAGAAACCCGACCGCGTCGGGGCCGATTAGGGAAGCGACGAGGGTCGGTGCCACCCAGTCCTTGGCATTGCCGATAATGCGTTGGAGTTGGAAGGGAAGCCCGAAGCGCAGGATCTCTCTCGCCACCTCTTTGTCGAAGCCCAGCCGAACGGGCCAGGGGGCCACGCTGTAGACGAGCACCGTGCCCAGCACGCCGCGTATCAGCACCGCGCTTACCAGGCTCCAAACGCCGAACCCCAGCACGGCCATCGTCACCGCCACAACCTGGTAGCTCAGCTTCTCTACGACTTCGACCACGGCCAGGCGTTTGTACTCGAGCTTTCGTTCCAGTTGCAGGGCACTTATCGAACGCCACGTGTGCAGGTAGAGGCTGAACGCCAGTGCCCGTACCAGCCAGATCAACTCCCCGGAGGCTTTAGGATAAAAACTGGCGAGCCACGGGGCCAACAGCCACAACGCGACGACGACAACGGTTACCAGCACTTGCTGCAACGTGAAGCCGACGTGCAGGTCGCGGTCCGAAAGGTCTGCCTTTCGCTGAATCAGGGAAGGAGCCAGCCCGCAATCGCCGAACAGAGCGAGCACGTTTACGAGAAAGGTAGTGATGCCGAACATACCAAATTCGGCGGGATCGAGCACCCGGGCCAGCACCACCCCTCCGGCAAAGGTAAGCACCAGCAGCGCCACCTGCCGGACCAGCAACTGGCGGATGCCCTTCTTTGCTCGTTTGCCAACGTCGTTGGTGGATTCGACCTCAGTCATGTGCCGCTCCCGCGCGGTTGTCGGCTATCCCACGTACCCTACGTGCAGGTGCCTATGCATATCCCATTTTTCGGAGGTAAGGGCCAAGGTGACGCTCGCAGAGCGCGCGGGCCTGGGGGCTCATTTCCTCCCTGAAGCGACCGGGAATCCCTTTGTTGAAGTGCAACCTGTTGCCGATGATCGGTTGTTCTAGCGTCTTGGCATATTCTTTCTTCTGATACCGCTGCACAATGGCCTGGAGGGATGCCTCCGGAACGTCTAGGGATAAAAAATCGACGAGGCGACGCAGTTCGCCCATCGTGTCGGCTATCAGGTCTTCGTAGCGCACCTTTAGCACGCGTGGGTGGCGCATCCAGTGCTCCCAACGCGCCAGTTCGCGCTTGACCATCTGGATGGAATCGTCCAGCGTGTTCAGACGGACTAGGTCGATATGGATGCCGGCCCGGCGAGCCGCTTCTGCATGTTCGAGGGCTGAGAGGACGATGTCGCGGGGATCGCGATACTGGTAAGTGACTTTCACCGTACCCGTCGCGGTAAACGCGCGCAGGCTTATCGACGGGCCGGCATGCGTCTTGACGACGTACGTGTGTCCGGTGAAATGAGGGAGTGTCAGACGCACCAGTTTTCGGACCGTTAATTCCCCGACCTTACAGTTATTCCCCCGTATGATCGAGCGAAGCGACGGCATATTCCGGATCTGATGTACGTCTTGGCCGCCGGCAGCCTGCAGCAGGTCGTTGGTCATGTTGAAGTACCAACCCGTCCCGGACTTTCTCATGCCAACGGATAATACGACCATGTTGTAATCGGGTGTTATGTCTGGCGTTCAGGTAAAGAGGCGTTCACAAAGAAGACAGCTCGTGCCGGAGCGGCCATACCTCGCAAACGCGGGATGGCTACGGGAGGTATGGGTCTTGCTTCTACTTGGAAGCCCGCGAGATCCGCTCGATGACCAGGGCGATGGTACCCAGCGCCCCGACGACGGTGAAGCCGTCGCGCCAGCTAAACGTACGGCTCACCACGGTTTCGAGCTTGACCACGTCTTCGTCCTGGAGAGCAGGGTAGGGTAACTGGTGCTCAGTGATGTCCTCCAGAGGGGCTTCAAAAATGCTCGACCAGGACGTACCTGCCTTTCTTGAAACGAGGACGGAAGTCTTCCGTTTTTCGTTGCTTCGCTGTGTCTGTTCGCTCGCGCCGCCGGCCAGAAAGATCAGTTCGACCAGATCCGTGCCGGCCTTTACCTCGTAGCGTCCCGGAGCGGTTACGTCTCCCCATACACTCACCCGCATCGTGGCCTGCCCCGGTTCTACGTGGCGGTAGAACGCTACCCTGCGTGGAGGAGAGTCTTCTTGCTGGGCATAGCTCCTACTGGGAAGAGCAAAAAAGCATACGGCCAGTATCGCGTATAAACTGCCAATTCGCATCGTGTGTGTCATTCCCAATGGTCTCTTGGTCTGGGTGAGAATCGTCGACAGGTTTCAGGCGTTGCCGGTGTTCGCCCTGCGCCTGGACAGGCCTTTCCGTGTTTTTTCGTAGTCCTTGCTGTAGTAGCCATAGCGATCATAGTAGCCGTGGCCATAGCCGTAGTCGTAGCCGAAGCCGGAGGTTCCCCGGGAGTCGAACTGATTGAGGATCGCTCCGATCAACGGAGCCCCTACGTTGTCGAACTGGGCGCGTGTCCGGTTCAGTGCCACCTGGTTCGTCTGCCCGGCGGCCACGACGATCAACGCGACGTCGCACTGGGTAGAAAGCAAGATGGCGTCGGTGGCCAGGAGCACCGGGGCCGTATCAAAGATAACCACGTCGAAGTGTTTCTTCATTTGATCGACGAGGTAGCGCATCCGCTTCGATCCCAGCAATTCGGCCGGGTTGGGCACAGCTCTGCCGGCTGTGAGCGCATAGAGCCCTTCGATGCCGGTGTCGAAGGGCTTAAAGTTGGGATCAGCCTTGCCGAGCAGTAGATCCGAAAGGCCGGGTTTGCGCTCCAGCCCCAGCAGTTGGTGTCCGCGCGGCCGGCGCAGGTCCGCATCGACGTAGAGGGTGCGGCGTCCCGAACGGGCGATGGTGATCGCCAGGTTCATCGACGTAACGCTTTTGCCTTCCTGCGGGAGCGCACTGCTGACGAGGATGGTTTCGACGACTTTATCCGACCGGCCGAACTGGATGCTCGTGTGGAGACCGCGATAACACTCCGCAATCGGTGAAAAGGGATTGAGCAGAGGAATCAGCAACGTACTGAGCATCGTGCCGTCTACTTCCACCTGATCTTTCTTGCCGAAATGCGCTTTGATGACGCGGTCGAACTTCGGCACCACGCCGATGACATTCACCCCCTGTTTGGTCAGGTCTTCCGGTCGATAAATGCGGTGATCCAGGGCCTGCCATAGAAAAGCCAGGCCGAATCCGAACGCCAGCCCCACCAGCATCCCCAGCATGATGTTCATCTGCTTCTGGGGACGGACGGGCTCCGAGGGCGTAACCGCCAGGCGTACGATCTCGACATAGCCCAGTTCAGATTCCTCGGCCACCCGCGCTTCCTGGGCTTTCTGGCCTAACATGAGATAAATCTGCTCGATGGCCTGTTTCTCACGCTGCAACTGGGCGAACTCAATGGACTTGCGGGGCAGGTCTTGCAGCCGGCCCTCGTACTGCTGGACGCGTAGTTCCAGGGCTTCCAGCTTGGCCTGCAACCCACGAATGGTAATGTTCTTTTCGATGATGTCCCGTTTCAGGTCGGCCACGTAGGAGAGGCCCCGGCCACCGACCGTAACGTCTGCAACGCCCAGCGACATTACTTCGGCCACGTACTGCCGGGAGAGATCTTCGAGTTCGTTCCGGAATCGCTGAATCTTATCGTGGATCTCTACCAGTTCAGGGATGGAGGACTCGTTGCCCCGCAGCGAAGGGTCATTGGCATAAAAATCGTTGGCCTGCGCTTCGAGCTGGGCGATGCGTTCCCGCAGGGGGCCAATCTCGTCTTCAACCCCTGAAGCGATGCGCGCCGCCAGTCCCGGTTCGATGCGCTCCAATTCCGCCACCTTGGCTTCCAGCGAGGCATTTGCCTGTCCCAGCTCTACGCGCGTTTCTCCGATCTGGGCATCGATTTCTGCGACGCGCCGGACCAGCAGGCTGCTTTCCGTATCGAGAGCTACAGCCCCCTCTTGTTGCATAAACACTTCGAGGCGTGCTTCCGTCGATTCGAGCGAAGCCTGGTATCTCGCCTCTTGATCGAGCAGAAACTGTCGGGAGGCGGTGATGCTGGCCCGGCTCGTTTCCTGGTTGCGTTTCTGGTACTCCTCGGCGTAGAAGTTGACAATGAGCGCGGCTTCGCCCGCCACGCTGCTTTTGGCGGTGATGCGGATCATGCTCACCCGGTCGGCGACAGGAACCACGTGCACGCGCTCGTTCAGCAGCAACCGGGCGATGTTTTCCAGGGGGAGGGGTCGGCCTTCCTCGGTGTGCAGGATCGGCAGAGCCTCGCCGGTTTCGGGTACCTGGGCGGTTTCGATCAGGCGGGCCGCTACGCGCTCGGCCAGCGGGATGGACTGCCGCAACAATTCTATTTCGTTCAGCAAACCGAGACCTTCGGGGTCAAACGACAGGTCTTCGAGTCCAGCATTTTGCTTGTTGTGGATCAGCAGGACGCTCCGTGCTTCGTATTCTAGGTCGGCCGTCAGGGTATAGGCGATAGCCGCCGCCGTGCAGAGCCAGAACACGAACAAGATGATCCACTTGCCCCGTCGCGCGGCGTTGAAGAGTTCCCGGAGGTTGATCTGGCTGTCGCGCTCATTACCGCGATACAACGCATACCCGGAGGGTCTCGAATTAGGTTGACCGGATTGCGGTGGCGCGTGATTCATAGGTGGCAGGGACTTGGTCGTGTAGGAGGGTCATGCCCCCGGTCACGGGTCGGGGCATGGTGTCGATTGGAAGGGTGGTTTTGGAGGCTTTAGCAGGCGTCTTTACCACGCAGGATCACCACGAAGGTACGGCACATCAGCAGAATATCCAGCCACATGGAGCGGATCTGGATATAGCGGATATCCATCTCCAACCGATCCTGAAAGCATACGCCGTTTCGCGCATGCACCTGCCAGAACCCGGTAAGCCCGGGGGGCACCTTCAGGATGATACGCTCGGCACCATCCATCTTTTGACGTTCTCTGGGCAGATAGGGTCTGGGGCCGACGAGGCTCATCTCGCCTTTGAGTACATTCCAGAACTGGGGAAACTCATCCAGACTGTACTTACGCAGCAACCGTCCGACCCAGGTTACCCGCGGATCATGCTGAAGTTTGTGATAGGTCTCATACTCCCTCCACAATCTCGGGTTCGCGTGCAAAAGTTCTGATAGACGCTCTTCAGCATCAACGTACATGGTGCGGAACTTCAGCATCTTGAACCCCTGTCCATGTTGGCCCATGCGCTCCTGGATAAACAGCACGGGTCCACGGGAGTCGAGTTTGATCAGCAACGCGATGAGAAGACCGAGTGGAAAAAAAAGCATGATGCTGATGAAGGCTCCTGTAAAATCAAGCACGCGCTTCGTCAACGTCACCCCTGACCCCGTGGAACGACCCAACGTAAGCTCTACAGGTTCATTAAGGTCTTTGACAGGAACCTCCATATCCGAAGAAACAAGTAGTTAAGAAAGATAGATGCAAAGCTCGAACAGGGGCTCTGCGCATAAGTAGTGAGACTCTACGGCGAGATGCACGCTCGCCTATTCATAATGTGGGGCTATGATGGGCACGGTACCTGTAATCTAGGGGTTATCAGCCACTATTTCTAGATGCTCCGGAAAAGTCTGCTCCAGGCAAGAGGCCGGTCAGGATAGATAAACGCGGGTCGGATCTGTCGGGGGTCCGGTATCCAAAAAATCCGGCTTGTCGGGATCCGGTTCATCCATGTTCTGAAAGCGTTCCCAGGTCTGTTCTACGAACGCCGCAAACCGCTGCCGGAATTGGTCTTTCGAAAAGCGTTCCGCATTACGGCGCACACGCGCGGGGTCGAAGGAGTAGGTGCCGGCGTCAAAGGCGCGGACGGCTTCTTTCAAACTCTCCGTCGTCTGTTGCAGAAAGAAGAGGCCGGTTTCTCCATCGATGACCGTCTCCCGAATGCCTCCCCTTCCGTAGGCAATGACGGGCGTGCCGCAGGCCTGGGCTTCGACGGGCGCAATGCCGAAATCTTCTTCCGCCGCAAACACGAATGCCCGCGCGTGTTCCAGGTATTGCTTGAGCACCCCGGCAGGCTGGTGGCCCAGCATGTCGACGTTCGGTCCCGCTTTGCCGCGTATTTTCTTGAAATCCGGGCCGTCTCCGATGACCACCAGCTTCTTGTCCGGCATCTGCGTAAACGCCTCCACAATCAGGCCGACCTTTTTGTAGGGGACCAGCCGGGATACGGTAAGGTAGTAATCGTCTTTCTGCGTTTGGAGCGTATAGGTTTCGGTATCGACGGGAGGGTAAATGACCGTCGCCTTTCGCCGGTAGGTTTTCCAGATGCGCCGGGCCACGTGATGCGAATTGGCGACGAAGGCATCTACCCTGTTGGCGCTGGCAACGTCGAAGAGGCGCATGTAGTGCAGCACGAGCCGGGCCATCATGCTCCGCAGGCCGCGTTCCAGACCGGCCTCCCGCAAGTATTGCCAGTACAGGTCCCAGGCGTACCGGATGGGGCTGTGCACATAACTGATGTGCAGTTGCCTCCATGACGTCAGAACCCCCTTGGCGACAACGTAACTCGACGAAACGACGACGTCATACGCCGAAAGGTCGAACTGTTCAACCGCCAGGGGAGCAAAGGGCAGGTAGGTGCGATAAGCCCGCCTGGCGAAGGGCATCCGCTGGATGAAAGAGGTCGTAACCGGCTTGTTCTTGATAAAGGCCCGCTGCTCCTCCGGTAAGAAGTCTATCAGGCTGAATAGATCGGCTTCGGGAAAGACGTTGACCATCTGCTCCAGCACCCGCTCTGCCCCGGCATAGACGGGGAGCCAGTCGTGAATAATTGCCGTGCGCACAGCGTTCTCCAAACACTAATTGATGGGTGTGCCCGATGCAGGCTCGTACACATGCTGCCTGAACCTACGGCAAGATACGGCTCAACCTCAAGCTACCGCGTCGGGTCGTTCGATGTCCGCGTTTCGTGGACCGTGCCCTACGATCCTCCTTATTCGTTCACGACGCCTGAAATGTCGGATACCTCGCGTGGATACTGCTGCAACAGCCCCGGCTCTTGCATCAAGCGCTCGATCTCGTCGATGCCCATCGGCACGAAATCCGAGACGATTTCGGCCCCCTCTTCCGTAATGATGATCAGGTCTTCGAGGCGGATGTAGATCCGCTCCTCCGGCACCCGGAGGGCCGGTTCGATGGTGAACACCATGCCCGGCTTCAGCGGGCCGGTGTAGGTGCCTACATCGTGGGTGGCCATGCCGACCCAGTGGCCCAGATAGGTATTCTCGGAGGCACTGCGCGCATGATACGAGGTGACGAACTGCGCAGCGGCACGCTGGTACTCGGGTTTCGAAAACGACGCGGCAGCCAGAATCCGATCCATATCGGCGGCGGCTTCGCGGGCGATCTGCGCAGCGGTAGCGCCGGGGCGGATGTTGCCGAGGATGGCCCGGTAGCAGGCCAGGTAGAACCCGTAGAGGGCCCGCTGCCCTTCGCTGAAGGTGCCGTTGACGGGCCACATGCGCGTTACATCGCTCATGTAGTAGCCGACGTCTGGGGCGTAGTCCATCAGCAGGAAGTCGCCGTCCTGCATGGTGCGTTTTCCGGCATTGTAGTGCGGGAAGTAGGCATTGCGCCCGCTGGCGACGAGCGAATAATACGCGTCGCCCTGCGCGCCTTCGCGGTAAAAGATGTATTTCGCTACGGCGTCCAGATCCGACTCGCGAATGCCCGGCTCGGTCGAGCGCATCGCTTCCATCAGCGCCAGCCCCGAGAGGCGCGTAGCCTTCCGGATAAGGGCCAGTTCATTCGGGCTCTTGATGAGACGGAGTGCGTCGAGCGTCGGCGTCAGGTCGCCGATCTCGAACTGGGGGAAGCGGGTGCGTAGCAGGTAGATGAAGTGTCCCTCGCGCGAGGGACGCCCATCCCAGGGGTCGGAAGCGATGTCGGTGTTGGTGCGCAGGCCGAGGTCTCGGCTCACAGAGAGGCCCTCCGCCGGGCTGAACGGGGTAAAAAGCGTGCGGATCGCTCCCCGGCGCGTCCGTCGTCCGAGGTGTTCGGCCAGTAGGTCGGGGCCGTACACGTCGTCGAAGCCGAGCGTGTCGCGGAGATAGTCTGCGTCTTCCGCCGAGAGCATATGACCTTCACTGCGCTCGCGGCGTTCGTTGCGGTGGGGGAGGTACAGATAGGCGCTGCGCGACGAGCCGTCGAGGAGCAGGTAGGCGTGGGGTACCTCGATGCCCGTCAGGTAATAAAATTCGTTCGATTGGCGAAAACGGACGTAGCCGCGCGGGCTGGGGGCACCCTGTATCACCGCGACGGCTTCCGGCCCCATCGCGTCGAACACCCTGGCGCGGCGCCGGGCAAATTCTTCGGGTGGGAAGTCTTCGGTGAAGCGCGGAACGCCGTCTTGTGCCAACAGGGACGCCGGCGTCAGGAAAAGGAGTAGCAGGAACAGGCGGCGAAACAACAGCATGACAGTCTCCGGTGGGTGAGCGGAATCTGTCACACAGTAGTCTAATTCGCCGTGTAAGTCAAGCAGAAGAGGGCTTCAACGGGGTCGCCCCCTCGGATCGTTGGTTCAGAGGGCAACCCGAACGGCCAGGATGGCGGCCTCGGCATTGACGACCCGGCCTACCCGGTCCGAATCGCGAACGACGGTGCCCGTCTCGTGCAGAATGGAGTAGGCCTGCTCGGCCGTCAGGTCCGGGTTGAGCGCGCGCATGACGCCGAGGAGCCCGGCCACGACCGGGGTGGCCATCGACGTGCCGCTCATGGTTCGGTATTCGTTGCCGGGTACCAGCGAGAGGATATCGACACCGGGTGCGGCCAGGGGGCGCGTCAGGCTGGTGTTCGTGTTCGAGAAGCCGGCTTTGTTCAGGTTCTGATCGACGGCGGAAATGGCCATCACGCCTTTGATGTTCGAGGGGAAGTGATTGTAGGCATCCCGGTTCGAGTTGCCGGCGGAGGCCAACACGATAGCACCGCGCCGCTGGGCAAACTCGATGGCATCGACCAACACCTTGGGCGGGCGGGGAGCCGTGTCGCCCAGCGACATCGAGATCACGTCGGCATCGCCCTTGGCTGCGTCGATGACGGCCTGTGCGATGGATTCCAAGCTGCCTGAGCCGGTAGCACCAAGCGCCCGGTAGCCCGTTACTTCGACAAAGGCATCATTCCAGTTGAGCGAGGCGATGCCCAGGTTGTTGTTGGTGGCTCCTCCGGCGATACCGGCGCAATGCGTGCCGTGCCCGTGAGGATCCGTCGCGCCGGGGCTTTTCAGGAAGACGCTCTGAAGGTCTTCGTGTTTGCCGTCAACGCCGGTGTCGACGATGGCCACGCGGGCTTTGCGGACAGGGGTAAGCTCGCGCAGGATGGCGTGGGCCTCGTGGCCCTGGATGCCTTCCAGCCCCCATTGGTTAGACACGAGCGGGTCGTTTTCCAGATATCGACGGGTTATTTCGACGGGCGTCTCGCTCTCGACCGGAGGTGTGAGCGAGACGGTACGGTTCAACTCTACAAAGTCCACGTTTTCGGCGTCTTCGCGGAGTGCGGCCATCAGAGCGTCGAACGAGGCCGGATCGCCGTATACAAGGTAGATCTGTGCCAGGTCTTCGTCCGTATCCAGCGTGATGGTCGGGAAGGCCCGTTCGTACGAGGCTCTGTAGTGTTCGAGCACGGACGCCACTTCATCGATGCGGTCGTCGGGGCCGAGTTCGAGCAAGAAGGTACCTTGTTCGGCGGGTGTCCGAGTATCGGCCCTGCCGAAGAACTGTGCGCCCACGTAGCACGCGCCCGCGATGCCGAGTGACAGCAGGCCCAGCACAAAGAAAGGCTGGGGATTGGCGTTTGCCTTGCGAAGGGCCAACCAGCCCGCCGCAATGAGCAAGCTGAGTCCTACGTCGGTAAAGAGAGGGGTAAACGTCTCGAAGAATCCTCCCCCGGAGAGCAGGCGCGTAACCACCGTGACGCCGAGCAGCCCCAGGCCAACGAGCATGACCATCGGGTTTTTATCCGTGCTCGTGATGTTCAGAGCGATCAGGAGGAACGCAATAACAGTGAGAAGTGTGATGAAATCCATCGGTCAATGCCTCGGCTGCGTGGGTACTCAGAGCGACTTTATCTCATGAATGTGCACGTTACGCCCCCACATCGTAATCGAGACGACGTTCGCCGGTTCAAGGTCTACCTCGACGCGACGCCCGTCGATCTGGACGAAGGCAGGCAACTCGTCTACAGGCCGGTATTGCTGGTTATCGTCGCCGATAATACCCCAGAATCCGCCTTCCAGGTCCTGGTACACAACGGTGCCCGTGATCTTCATATGCGTATGGTACAAGGCCCATGCTACCTGTTGTATATGGGCCTAAAGGTAAGGCAACGGAATGGCATGTGCCCATGCTACGTGATAGCCGGGGCATGAGTTGCGTACGGCTTGATGTGACGGCTCTCCGGA
>JBHHWM010000133.1:0-12520 GCA_046756545.1 Rhodothermales bacterium
TGGGGGCACACGTCGAGGTACACGTAACGACCGACAGCGAGATGATCTCGCTGGGCGACGACATCATGATCAGCGGCGGGGGCCGCCGGACCGCCCCCGAGGTAGGTGCGCACAACATCATCGCCGTCGCCTCGGGCAAGGGAGGCGTGGGCAAAAGCACGGTGGCCGTCAACCTGTCCGTGGCCCTGGCCCGGCAGGGGTATGACGTGGGCCTCCTCGATGCCGACATCTACGGCCCTTCCATCCCGACCATGTTCGGCCTGGAAACGGAGCGGCCCCACGTCAACGAACGACAGCAGATCCTCCCGCTCGAAAAGCACGGGGTCAAGCTCCTCTCGATGGGTTTCCTGGTCGATCCCTCGCAGGCCGTGATCTGGCGCGGGCCGATGGTGTCGAGCGCCGTCCGCCAGTTCCTCGGCGAAGCGGATTGGGGCGATCTCGACTACCTGGTGCTGGACCTTCCGCCCGGCACCGGCGACATCCAGTTGACCATCGTACAGACCGTCGCGCTCACCGGGGCCATCGTCGTCTCTACACCGCAGAAGGTGGCGCTGGCCGATGCCCGCAAAGGCGTAGCCATGTTCAACAACGTCCATGTGCCCGTGCTCGGCATCGTCGAGAACATGGCCTACTTCACGCCCCCCGACCTGCCGGATCGAAAGTATTACCTGTTCGGGCAGGGCGGCGCGCATCGCCTGGCCGACGCCCTGGCAGTGCCGTTTCTGGGCGAGATTCCTCTGGAACAACAAGTACGCGAGACCGGCGACGAAGGGACGCCCGTCGTCGTGGCCCATCCGGCGAGCATGGCCGCGCAGGCGTTCGACCGGGCCGCCGCAACCGTCGTGAAGCAGGTGGCTCTCCGCAATGCCACGCAACCGCCGACGCAGCAGATCGAGATCCTCCACCGCTAAGAGGACACGGTATAAGGCCGTTGCACCCAAGCTACGTGAGGAAGTTGTTTGCACCAGATGCGATCTTTTCGGGGCAGCATTCGTTAGAGCGGCACCGGCACTGCAACCAGTTACAAGCACGTCAGGGAACATAGAAATGCCTGAGGATCCAGAAAACGTGACGCCGACCGGATCGTCTGCGGAAGCTTATGATCCGAGCAACGACCCCGAACTGCGCCGCCAGATCGAGGAAGGCCTTGACATGATCCGCCCCTACCTGATGGCCGACGGAGGGTCGGTGCGGCTGCTGAACATCACCCCCGACCTCGTCGTCGAACTGGAATTGATGGGGGCGTGCGGCACCTGTCCCATGAGCACGATGACGCTCCGGGCAGGCATCGAACAGGCGCTCAAGCGGGTAGCACCGCATATCACCCGCGTCGAAGCCGTCAATGCACCGGTGGCCTCCTGAGGTATTGTCACCCATAGAAGACCCGGAGGCTTGCTGCTATACTGCGTCTATGGACCGCCGGTAACCGTGCTAATGTATCGTCTTGAACAGGCGGCTCATGCGAGGAGTCCAGGTGTCGCTATTCCATGAGAAGAGGACGAAAAGGGCTTTGCCCACGAGGTGATCTTCCGGAACGAAGCCCCAGTATCGACTGTCGAGCGAGTTGTCCCGGTTGTCGCCCATCATAAAGTAATAATCCTGCTCGAAGGTATAGGTCCCGGTTCCTTTCCCATCAATCTCAAAACGACCGTCGGGAAGACGGCGGGCACGGTGGCCTTCGTAGCGGGTGATGAGGGTTTCATAGAGGGGCCAGTTCGCTTCGGTGAGCGCAACGGTTTGCCCCTTCACCGGCACAGGCAGAGGACCGTATTGATCCCTGTTGAACCCGCTCCCCGTCGGGAAGATATCTTCGGAATGGCGTGGATCGGAAGACAGGATGTGTGGTTCGACGTGTTCGACGTAGGGCCACGAAGCCACCTGTGCCATGGCCTCTTCCGTGGCTTCGGTAACGAGAAGGTGCTGCCCGTCCGGCAGCCGCCGAAGCCCCCCGATCCCAAGGGGTTGCAGGCGCGCTTCGGACAGGAATGCTCCCGGTTTTATACGCACGATCCAATCCTGCTGCACCTGGGGATAGCGGGGAGTGGGGGTTCCGTTGACAAAGACGACCTTATCGCGAAGCGCTACCGTATCGCCCGGAAGCCCGATGACGCGTTTCAGATAGGGCGTTTTCTTGTCGATAGGTTTGTCCTCGAAGGGCACATGGAACACGACGACGTCGCCCCGCTTGACCCGTGAGAATCCGGGGAGGCGCGCATTAGGCAGCTCGACATTTTTCAGGTACAGGCCCGTAAAGGGCAGGCCCAGGGTGCGCGGTGTCTGGGGACCGTAGTGCAGCTTCGAAGCAATGAAATAATCGCCGGGCAGGATGGTATGCGCCATCGAAGGCGTGGGTACGATGAACGGCTGAACGATGAAGGTGAAAATGAACAGTACCGCTGCCACGGTAAGCAGCAGTTCGGCCAGCCATCGACGCAGTGCATGCCTGGGGCGTGCTGGTTGTCTGGAGGCTCGGCGACGGCGAAGCCGCGGACGTCTCGGAGAACGATTCCCGGATCGGTGTGGCTTAGGCATGACGGTTGTGTCGTAGGACTAGATTGTGAACCCCATTGGATAGAAACGGCGAATCGATAAGACGACGAGCCGAGGAGAGGTTTCCGGTGTGTTCGTTCGTCGATGCTGCGTCTTGCCCTCTCCTCGGTTCCACGTTGCCCGGAGGACATAACGGGCATATTGTTCTCAACGAAGCATGGTGCCGTTGCTGCTAGTACAACTAGCGGGCTCATTCGATTATTGTTTCAAAGAAGGGCAGAAAATACCAGCGGCAGCGGGCATCACGGGATAGGGAAGCGCCGGGTTCGAAGAGGAGGCGGAGCGTGGTGTGGCGGCCTACGGCCATGTGAGCCGTCAGGGGAAGGACCAGGGGGGTATCGCGTGGCAGCGTGAGCGGGCCTCCGGCGTTGGCATCATAGAGCACAAAAATATCGCTCAACGCGAGGGCCAGCGAGTCGTAGGCAACAGGGGCCACCTGGGTCGAAAGCACCAGCTTCGGTACGCCCTGATCGGCTGCGATTTCGTAGAACGTGCCATCGGAAGGGTACGAGGCCCAATCGCCATCGGCGCGTTTCAGGTGCACCTCGGAAACGCGGAAGCGCATCGACGCGATGCCCTCGGGCAGGACGGTTCGGCCCGTTTCTAGCATGACCGAGAGCCGGGCCGGGGCCGGGGTCGTTGTTGTGTCGGGCGACACCGCGGCGCGGGGCGGGGCCGTCTGGATCTGCCGTGTTGTCGAGCAGCCTGCCGCCCACAGTAGCAGGACGAGGCTGAAAAAGGGAGCGGCGCGTAGGTCGTGCATATATCCTGAACCGTACGGTGAGAGCGATGGCACAGGATACGGAGAAAAATCCCTGATGTGCCAGGGAGAAGGACCGTCCGGCGAACCACCGATGCGCAGGGCCTCACGACGTTTGCCGATCACGCCAGGCAGAGCGCAGGATCAGCAACATGGGAATCGCGACGAGCTGGGCCACCACGGAAAAGACGATCAGGGCCGTCACCGACACGTCGTATAGGACCCCCATCGTGGCGCTTCCGACAAACCAGAACAGCCCGTAACCGGCATGAAAAAAACCGAACGCCGTCCCCCGCCGATGAGCCGGAACCAGGGTCGGAATGACGGCTCGCATAATGGATTCCTGCGCGCCCATGCCGATCCCCCACAGGGCGATGCCGACGAGTGCGACTTCAAACGACCCCAGGAAAACGAGCGGCGCAAAGGCGGCGGCCGGCACCAGGGCTCCAATAAGCACCGGCAGCCCGATGCGGTCAAAGAGGCGTCCGAAGATGAGCGCGGCCACCGCATCCACCCCCATAGCCACAGCATAAAAGATGGGTATCCAGGTATCGGGGGCTATCTCGGTCTTCTTGAAATGATATGCGATGAGCGGAAAGTCGGCAAAGCCCAGTGCGACAAACGCCACCGCCGCCAGGTAGAGCCAGAAGATCCTGGAAAAACGCCGTCCCTCCTCCTTGCCCTTTGTTTCTAATTCAAAGACGCGGGGCGTGGGAAACTGCCATCGCGCACCCACCAGGACGACGAGAGCCAGGAGGGCCGGTATAAGCAGCACGGCAAAACCCATCCGGTAGCTCTCGCGGAAGGCCAGCACGGTCGCCATGAGGAGCGGCCCCAGTACAGCGCCGGTCTGATCCAGTGCTTCGTGCAGGCCGAACCCCCACCCATGCCCCAGCCGGCTCGTCGCGTGGGACAGCATCGCGTCGCGTGCCGGGGTTCGGACGGCTTTGCCCAGGCGCTCCACGACGATGAGCACGGCAGCTACCTCCCAACTCCCTGCCCAGGCCAGCAAAGGGACGGCTAACAGGTTCAACGCGTAGCCGCCGAGCGTCATGGCCCAGTACCACCCGGTGCGGTCGGTGATGTACCCGGAGAGGAGACGCAACCCGTATCCGATGAACTCACCGACACCGGCGACGAACCCCACCACCGCCCCGCTGGCTCCGAGCAGCGCCAGGTACGGCCCCGTGATGCTGCGTGCGCCCTCGTAGGTGAAGTCGGCCAGCAGGCTCACCACGCCCATCAACACCACGAAGGTCATGGCAGTCTTGGTCGAAAACGCGCGAGGGGTTCGAGGCACCGGCTTACCCGTTCAGGTCATAAAAAGCAAAAACAGACAGGCAGAAGTTAAGCGTTCGAGGGCATTGCGTCTACGAATTGCCAGCCATATTCGAGAAGGGGAAGCGTGTCTTGCGCCATCTGTAGAACGACCTGTGTAAAATCGGTCGATTGCAACGCGTCGTCCGAAACAGACCTTCGGACAAGAAAGGACTTCCATCGGAGGTAGTCTGCCAGGTCGCTATCGGCCAGGTCCTCGTAGCCGCGCGGCATGCGTTTGAGGGCGTCGCCGGTGGTTTCGAGCGGCAGCCCCCGTTCCTCCAACGCACGGACCATGGCAAGAAACCGGGACGGTTCCAGCGCCATATGCGCCCGCCATGCACGAAGCAGGGACGTCTCGGGACGCCAGAATCCCGCTCCGAGAAAAGAGGCACCCGGTTCGACGTGGATGTAGACCACGCCTTGCTCTTTCCGGCTACCGGTTGGCGAGAGGATCGCTCCGGCGTGCGTCTTATACGGTTGTTTGTTCTTGGAAAAACGGGTGTCTCGGTAGATCCGAAAGATCGAGCGTTTGGGATCGCCGGTGAGCGGAAGATCGGAGACCGACGCCTGGCGCGCCGCATCGGCAACAAGGCACTGTAGCGGCCAGAGCACCTCGTCGTCATACCTCTCCTTACGCGGTTTGAACCAGTCTCGACTGTTGTTATGAGATAACTGACGGAGAAAGGCGAAGGCCTCGGGGCGAAAGCCGGGAAACGGGGGTAGATCGTGCATACGAAGTAGCTGATAGATCGTACATGGAAGGCATGTTCAAGACATGAGTCCAACGCCGAATCAAGCCGGACGATCCACCCTTTTTCACGCTACCCTTGTACCGGTGGAGCCAGCAACAGGAGCGTCAGCAGGGCGCACCGCTCCAGCGTGTGCTCGATATGGATGAACTCGCGAAACCGGTGCGCTCCGTCTCCGACTGGCCCCAGGCCGTCAAGCGTCGCGGTGTAGAGGCTGGTGAAGTTGCCGTCCGACGCGCCGCCGGAGGCTCCTTCTTCCAGGTCGAGTCCGAGGAGGCTTCCTACCTGACGGCACACCGTCCAGAGCGCCTGATTACGGGGCGTGCGCTCCATCGGGCCGCGATTGATCCCGCCGTCGATGTGCAGGGTGACGCCCGGCGTCGTCGTTTCAAGGGTGCGAATCGCCGTGTCTATCATACGGGCATCGTCTATGGTCGGTACGCGGACATCGACGGACAGACGGCTTTCCGGGGCAATGATATTCGAGCTGATGCCGCCCTCCACCGTTCCCACGTTGACCGAAATGCCCTTCGGATGGTCGTTGAGCGCAAAGAGCTTTTGCACTACATAGGAGAGTTCGAGGATGGCACTGGCTCCTTTTTCGGGCTCAAGCCCCGCATGAGCAGGCTTGCCCTTGATGACAACCTCGTATTCTCCGATGCCCTTGCGGGCCGTTTTGATCTTGCCGGAAAGGCCCAGCGAAGGCTCGGGCACCAGCGCCCGGTCTACCACGCGGGCCAGCCGTTCGATGTGGCGGCGCGATTCAGGGCTGCCGATCTCTTCATCCGAAGTAAAAAGAATCACGGGCGTCAGGGCAGGCTCCAACTCCAGGTCGTGCAGCGCCTGCAAGGCAAAGATGATTTGCGTCAGCCCGCCCTTCATATCAAACACGCCGGGTCCTCGAAGCAGGCCGTCCTCGACGCGCACCGGCATGCGGTGAATCGTGCCCAAGGGCCACACCGTATCGCAATGACCCAGCACGAGTTGACAGGCTTGCCCGCGTTTGCGCTGCCGAGGCCGGGCAAAGAGATACCCGGCTGTTTGTTTTCCCGGCATTCGGATGACGTGATACTCCAGGCGGCGAAGCGCGTCGGTCAGCAACGCAAACACAGGCTCCAGGGTAGCCGGCTCCATCGACGGCGACTCCAACGCGGCGAGCGTCTCCAGGAAGCGGACGAAGGCTTCCTGCTGCCCGCCAAGGTACTCGCCGACGCGCCGGGCGACGACGTTTCCCTCAAACTCTGCTCTTTCTGGAACAGCACCCATGGGGCAACACCTGATTCATGCGCAAAAGGAGAAGACCCCTGCGTTTTAAAGAACGGCCTCGATTCCGTACTTCCAGGCCAGGTAGGCCATGAAACCGGGGGCCACCCGAAGCGCCTCCTCGTCGATAGTGAAACGAGAGGTATGAAGCCCGTGAACCGCCCCTCCGGACGGATCTCCCACGCCGAGGAGGTAAAACGTACCGGGCACTTCGCGGAGGTAATAGGCAAAATCCTCGCTGGCAAACCATAGATCGAGATCGACGAGATGGTCCTCACCGACATAATCGACGGCGGCGGTCCGGGTAAAGGCTGTTTGCTCGGGGTGATTGAAGAGGGCCGGGTAGCCCACGACCACCTCGACGTCGATGGCAGCGTCGAAGGTCTGCGCGGTGTGTTCGGCCACGCGCCGCATCAGGTCGTGGGCCTGGAACCGCCACGTCTCGTCCATGGCGCGGAAGGTCCCTTCGAGGCGTACGGTGTCCGGGATAATGTTGGTCGCGCCGTCCGCAATGAAGCGACCGATAGAGAGAACGCTCGGCACGTCCGGCGGGCAGTGGCGGCTGATGATGCTTTGCAACGCTACCACGAGGTGCGAGGCAGCAAGGACGGCGTCGGTGCGAAGTTTATGCGGTTCGGCGGCATGCCCGCCCTGGCCACGCACGGAGAAGTAAATCTCGTCCGCCGACGCCATGTACATGCCGCTCCGCACACCGATGGTCCCGGCAGGCAGGGTCGGCATCACGTGCTGCCCGAACACCGTACCGGGGGCGGGACCTGCCGAACCGGCGGTCAGCACGCCTTCTTCGATCATGACCCTGGCCCCGCCCGGCATGCGCTCTTCACTGGGCTGGAACAGAAAGCGTACCTGGCCCCTCACATGCTCCCGCAGGCGGCTCAGAATCATCGCCGTACCCAGCAGCGAGGCCGTATGGGCGTCGTGGCCGCAGGCGTGCATCTTGCCGGCGTTCTGCGAGACAAAATCGACCTCGCTTTCCTCCTGGATCGGCAACGCGTCCATGTCGGCGCGCAGCAACACCGTGGGACCGGGCTGCCCGCCTCGCAGGGTCGCAACGATGCCGGTCTTTGCCACACCGGTCTGCACGTCGAGGTTCAGCAGAGCCAGCGTCTCGGCCACCAGACGCGCCGTCTCGTGTTCTTCGAAGGCCAGTTCCGGGTTCCGGTGGATCGTCCGGCGCAGTCGTACGACCTCGGGAAACAGCTCGTCGGTAAGCCCTTTGATTTCGTTCAGCATGGCAGGGCGATAAACGCGTAGGGGCAGGTATCACGCCTGCCCCTACAACAGTTCCATGGTGTAAAACGTTCGTTAATTGAAGCCCGTACCGGAGACCGTCGGGCGTTCGTCCTGATTGGCCACCTGCCATGCCGTGGCAAAGATCAACTGGCCGATACGCGCCATCCGGTCATATTCGACCTTGTCCGGCTCATCATCTACGCCGTGATAGTCTTCGTGCGTACCGGTGAAAAAGAAGATGAACGGGATGTTGTTCTTACCGAAGTTCCAGTGGTCCGAGCGGGCATAGAACCGGTTGGGGTCATCCTTCGAGTTGAAGCGCTCGTTCAGATCCAGGTTGATGTCGGTGATCTCGTTGACCCGCTGGTTGATCTCGTGCAGTTCCTCCGAAATCAGCTTGGAGCCGATGATGTAGACGTAGAAATTATCCTCGCCGGGATGCGTCGGATCGTACCGCCCGATCATGTCGATGTTGAGATTGGTCACCGTATTTTCGAGCGGGAGGATCGGTTCGTGGTCGGTATAATAGGCGGAACCCAGCAGGCCCTTTTCTTCGCCGGCGACGTTCAGGAAGAGGATGGAACGGCGGGGACCGTTGCCGTCTTGCTTGGCTTTGATAAACGCCTCCGCGATTTCCAGCACCGTCACGGTGCCGGAGCCGTCGTCGTCGGCCCCGTTGAAGATCTGGTCGCCATCGGCTCCCTCGTTGACCCCGACGTGATCGTAGTGGGAGGAGATCACAACAACCTCGTCTTTCAAATCGGGGTCGGAGCCTTCGATAAAGGCCGCTACGTTTTCGCTGCTCGTGACGAACGCCTCCTGCTCGATGGTGCTCTTGACCGTCACGTCGGCGACTTCGAACACGGCAGGCGTCAGGTTCTCGTCGATTTCTTGTTTGAGTTCGGCGATGTTCCGACCCGTGGATGCGAGGATCTTGTCGGCAAGCTCCGTCGAAATGGTATACATCGGCGGGAAGCGGCGGCGGCTACCCTGTTGTTCTTCGAGGGACAGGTTGCCGACGTCCTCTTTGAGATGGCTGGCGCGTTGCGCGGCTTCGGCGGCCACATCTACCGCCCTCGGACCGACGTCGCCGACGATCAGGATGCCGGCGGGCATCGTGCCCCTGTTGAAGATGACACGGAGCTTCGTAAACCCGTTCGTCGTCCAGCGCGAGGGTTTGCCGTCGGTCGTCGATAGCAGGCTCTCGTCTTCGCCGGCGAGGGGTTCGTCACGCAAAATGAGCAGCCATTTACCGCCGAAATCCAATCCTTGTTCTTCAAGCGCCGCGTAGTCGTTGTAGCCCAGTTCGTCATCGGCGATGCCGTATCCGGCAAACACAACACCCCCCTCGATCTCCGGCATCGTGCCGAAGGATAGGTAGGTGTGCCCGCTGTTTTCGGACGAGGAGAACACGCTGGAAGCCACGGTCTCTCCGTTGACGTTGACCTCGACGGTGGCGCTTTCGAGCCGCCTACCATGCAGGTCGAAGGGTTGCAGGTAGGCTTCGGGGGCGAAGCGATGATCGGCCTGTGCCGTCCCTTTGGGTGCCACACCCATCTTGCGGTATTGCGTGGCGAGGTAGGTCGCTGCGAGCTTCTGACCGCGCGTAGCAGTCTCGCGCCCCTCGAAGTAGTCGGAAGCGAACACAAAAAGGTGAGACGCCAGGTCCTCGGGGGTGATGGTGGCCTGGTAATGCTGGACCAGTTCCGGGTTATCGAATGCCGTGGGGGTCGTGGCATGCGGCATCGCCGTGGGTTGGTCGGTATCCTGGCCGAAGCCGGTCGTCGTTCCGAGAAAGAGCAGGGCGGTCATAAAAAAGGCATACCGCCGCAAGATAGATACTGTCATAGCCGGAGTGAGGTAGTTGGTGAATGTGGACAGGCCCTGTTAACGAGGCTTGGTTCCGAAGGATGCAACCGGTCGCCGTCATAGAACCTGAGATGGAAGTCAGATGAGCTTTTTCCGTTTGTTCAGGTAGGCCAGCAAAGCCGTATCATACGGCTCTGCCGTATCAAGTTCGACGAAATCTATGTTCCGTTCAAGGCACCGGCGGCGGAACGTCTCGCTAAAATGCTGCACCGCCTCGGCATAGTGTGCGCGTAACTGGGCGGGTTGCAACGAGATTTCCTCGCCCGTTTCCATGTCGCGGAAGACCATCGGCACGTCGGGGAAGCGGAAGCGGCGTTCGGTCTCGCTTTCGAGCACGTGGAAGACGAGCACCTCGTGCCCCCGATGGCGCAGGTGGCGCAGGGCTTTCAGCAGGTCGTCGTGCGCTTCGATGTTTTCAAACAGATCCGTGACGATCACGACGAGGGAGCGCCGGGCGATGCGTTCGGCGATCTCGTTGAGGACGGCGGCGGCGCTCGTCCTCCGGCCCTCCTCGGGCTGGTCGATCAGATGTTCCAGCCGGGTCAGGACCTGGCGCACGTAGCGCTGGGTGCTCTTGGGCCGCAACAGGGTGTGCACCGTCTCGTCGAAACCGATCAGGCCGGTCGCATCGCGCTGTTTCACCATCAGGAAGTGCAGCGCACCGGCCAGATACGCGCCGTATTCGAGCTTCGAGAGGGTACCCGCCTGCCGGTAGCGCATCGACGGCGAGGTGTCGAGGACGACGTAGTGACGCAGGTTGGTTTCCTCCTCGTACTGCTTCACGTAGTGCCGGTCCGTCTTGGCGTAGACCTTCCAGTCCACGTGGCGCAGTTCATCGCCGGGGTTATACGGGCGATGCTCAGCAAACTCGACCGAGAACCCATGGTAGGGACTCTTGTGCAGCCCGGTAATGAACCCCTCCACAATGAGACGCGCCCTCAACTCCATGTTGTTGAGCCGGGAGATGACCACGGGGTCGAGGTAGCGAAGGGCGGAGTCCTGGGTAGCCAAGGGATACCTTAGTAAGCGGTAGCGGAAGAGGCGTTGAGGAGAGAACGAAGCGAGCCTTTAGAATAGTATTCGCCGATTCGGTTCCATTATACCAAAAACAGCTTCCTTTTTCACGGCACACTCTCATGCGCTCTTCTCAAGATTTACAAATCCCGAACCGTGAACCGTAGGCCGAAAACTATTAACTTGTCGGCATGGAGCCGCAAGATATCATCAAAGCCCAGTTAATGGACGAGGGTGACCTGGACCGGACGCTCAACCGGATGGCACGCCAGATTGTCGAGTGGATCGACCCCGACACCGAGGATGCCGGGGCCTATGCGCTCATCGGGATGCAATCGCGGGGCGTATACCTGGCAGGCCGGTTGCAGGCCAAGATCCGAGAGGCGGAAGGCGTGGATCTTCCCGTCGGCGTGCTCGATGCCACAATGTATCGGGACGACTTTCGGACGCGATTGAAGCAGCCCAGGGTGCGTGCCACGCGCATCCCGTTCGATGTCACGGAGCGCCATCTCGTGCTGGTCGACGACGTGCTTTATACCGGACGCACGGTGCGAGCCGCCCTGGACGCACTCATGGATCTGGGCCGCCCCGCTTCGATTCGCTTCCTGGCCATCGTCGACCGGGGATTGCGTGAACTTCCCATCCGTGCCGACATCATAGGCCGCGTCGTCCCGACGATCCCCGGCGAAGAGGTTCGCGTCCGTCTCCGCGAAGTGGATGACCGGGAAGGCGTCTGGCTGGTCGAGAATCCCCAAGCCGTTGAACGTTCATGGCAGAAACCGTAGACATCGCTACCGAAAAGCTCGACGCCCTGCATCACCGGCATCTGCTCGGGCTGGTCACCTACAGTGCCGAGGAGATTCAACTCATTTTGCGGACCGCGCGGGAGTTCCGAGAGGTATTGGAGCGCCCCATCAAGCGGGTGCCCACGCTGCGGGGCGTCACGGTAGTCAACCTGTTTTTCGAACCCTCGACCCGCACACGCATTTCCTTCGAACTGGCCGAAAAGCGGCTCTCGGCGGATACGGTCAACTTCTCGGCGTCCGGTTCCTCGGTCGTCAAGGGCGAGACGCTCAAAGACACGGCGCAGAACATCGAGGCGATGAAGATCGACATGGTCGTCGTCCGCCATAAATCGCCCGGTGCCCCGCATTTCCTGACCCGGTGCGTGGACGCCGTCATCATCAACGCGGGCGACGGCGCGCACGAGCATCCCACCCAGGCGCTCCTCGACCTGCTCACCATCTCCGAACATTTCCCGTCCTTCGAAGGCCTGAACGTCTCCATCCTCGGCGACATCACGCACAGCCGGGTAGCCCGGTCAAACATCTTCGGGCTGCGGGCGCTGGGGGCCAACGTGACGCTCTGCAGTCCCAGGACGCTCCTTCCCGTCGGCATCGAAAAGCTGGGAGTGCGCGTCACGCACCGGCTCGACGAAGCGCTCGAAGGCTGCGACGTGGCGATGGCGCTGCGCATCCAGCTAGAGCGGCAGGGCAGCAGCCTGGTCCCCAGCCTGCGCGAGTACCACGACCGCTTCGGCATCACGATGGAGCACATGGAGCGGCATCCGGATCTGCTCATCATGCACCCCGGTCCGGTCAACCGGGGCGTCGAGTTAGCCAGCGAGGTCGTCGATCACGAGCGGGCCATCATCCTCAACCAGGTAACCAACGGCGTGGCAGTGCGCATGGCCGTGCTCTACCTGCTGGCCCGGTCAGGAGAAGGCATCGCGTAGCGAGGC
>JBHHWM010000134.1:0-12518 GCA_046756545.1 Rhodothermales bacterium
CCGTCTCGAAAGGGTCGGGCGAAAACGTGAAGTTTCGAGAACAGGCCCTTGCCTTCGACGAGACGATCCAAACGACGGCCTCTTCGTGGACGCTGACGAAGACGCTTCGCCTCGATTCGCTGGGAATGGAGAAGGGGGACGAGCTGTACTTCTTTGTCGAAGGGTGGGACCGTCGCTCCCCGGACCCAAACCGGGGGCGTTCCGAAACCTTCTTTGTCGTCTTGCGGGACACGTCGCGGTGGGCGGTTTCTTCAGATCTCGGGTTACGCCTGAATCCTGCGGATGAGTACTTACGAAGCCAGCGACAGATCATCATCGACACAGAAAAGTTGATCGAGGAAAAACAAGACATCAGCCAGGTAGACTTTAAGCAGCGTTCGAATGATCTGGGCATCGACCAGAAAGTGCTACGCCTGCGCTACGGGCAATTTCTGGGCGAGGAATTCGAATCGACGGTGACGCATGCCGAGCGCCTCGTTCCGGGGGAGGGGGCGGACGATACGGGGGAGGAGGAGCATGATCAAGAACAGGCTCTTCCGCCGGGAGTGCCGATAGCAACGTCGGATCAGGCGGTGCAGGAGATCCTCAATGAGTATGCTCATCTGCATGACACGGAAGAGGGCGCGACGTTTTATTCCGAGGATATCAAGCGGGAATTGAAAGCGGCCCTGGCCGAGATGTGGGAAGCCGAGTTGCGCCTGAGGACCTATCGGCCCGAAGACGCCCTGCCGTATGAGTATCGCGCTTTACGCATCCTCAAGGCATTGCAGCAGAAGGCGCGCATCTACGTCAAACGCATCGGTTTCGAGCCGCCACCGCTGAAGCCCGAGGAAACCCGCCTGACAGGGGATCTCGACGAGGTGCAAAACCGGCGTTCGCAGAGGGAGCGTCAGGCCGATGTCTCGTTTCCTGCGATCCGCGAAGCGCTCGTGCTGCTGCAACCCACGGAACCAAACCCGGTGGATGCGGCCCACCGAGTAGCCGTGCTGGAACGTGCCGGTAGGGAACTGGCCGGGGTAGCCATAGAGCAACCAGGTCGCTATCTTTCGGCCCTTCGAAATCTGCGTGTACTGATCGACGACCTGGAAACGGGACGCGGTTGGTGCCGTCCTTGTTCGGCAGTGATCAGGCAAGTGTTCTGGAATATGCTTCCACCTGCCGAGGCGCTTCCCAGGCAACGGGAAGAAAACGCTACGTCTCTTACCCGTCGATACTTCAAAGAGATGGGGCGATGAGTCTGGGAAAGCTGCTCGTTGTGGAAGGAACGCCCTTCGACTGGGTCGTCGGTGGATTGATCCTCGCGTTGTTCTGCTGGCTCATCGTTCTCTCCCTGCGACGCCCTCAACGGAAACGGCTGGTATTCCGGTGTATAATGAGCGGGGTCGCCTGTGTGGCGCTGCTCTTGATGGCATGGCAGCCGCGCAGTCAGTCAATTCACGGTTCCGTCGATGCTATGCTGGTCACACCGGGAGCGGTCCCTTCCCGCGTCGCCCGCCTGGCCGACTCGCTCGGGATCGGGAAACGTATCTTTGCTGTGCCCCAGGTCGAGGTCCTTGCAGGGTTAGATGCCAGGGTGGTGCCGGACGTGTCGTACCTCGTGCGGGAGCACCCCGAGATATCGACGCTGCACGTCGTCGGCAACGGATTGGCCGCTTATGACCTCGACGCACTCAAATCGATAACCGTCAAGGCATACGTTCCGCCCCTGGAAACGGGGATTCAATTCATCGACATGCCACGGGTTCTGAAGCACGGCCAACCCCTCCGGCTACAGGGACAGGTATACACTGAACTGACGGACGAGGCTACGCTATACCTGAAAGGACCGGGCGGTCTCGTCGATTCGGTACGCCTTGCATCGACCGGCCTCATGTCCTTTTCAGTGGAAGATGTTCCGAAGGAAACCGGGTTGCATCTCTATCATCTAGTCTTGCGGGCACCATCGGGCGACACACTGCAATGGGAACCGGTTGGGGTATCGGTAGAAAAAGCCGCTATACAGCGCATCCTGGTGTTGCAAGGTACCCCTCGTTTCGACACGCGTCACCTCAAGGACTGGATTAGCGGGGAAGGAGGTTCCCTGGCGATCCGTACGACCATCAGCCGTGACCGATATCACACCGAGTTTCTCAACCAGGCTTCAGTGGACCTTCGCAGCCTAACGCCATCCGTACTGGCCCTCTTCGACGTGCTGATGCTCGATGCGCGATCATTCTCTCAGCTTTCGATCCGTGAGCGCCGTGCGGTCCAACGGGCCGTTGAAGAAGAGGGACTCGGCGTGCTGCTCCATCCCGATGTGCTCACACGGATCGACGGAGGATCCGTCACGAGAGACCCCACCGGCATCAGGGGCGGGTTCGATACCCGCTCCCTTGATGCCGGAGAGGAGCGGCGGGTGCTTTTGTCCTGGGAGCATACGACCCTCGCATCGTCCATACCTGCAGCGCCATATACACTGGAAGCAGCCTGGGGGATCGAACCGTTGATGACGGACGAAGAGGGCCGGTGGGTGGCGGCGATGCGGCGGCAAGGTGTGGGGTGGATCGGGGTAAGCCTTGCCTCGGAGACCTACCGGTGGGTCTTGGAGGGGAACGGAAGCATGCACGCTGCCTATTGGAGTCATCTTCTTTCCAGACTGTCTCGCCCGTCGAGTGCTTCCGGCCGGTGGGGTATCGACGAGCATGGCCCGGTCATTCATCATCGTCCGGTCTCGCTCTCGTTGCTCACGCGTGAACCCTCTCCGTACGGGATTATTGAGACGCCATCTGCCGTTGTCGATACGATCTACCTGGCTCAAGATCAACTCGAATCGACGCGCTGGCGCGGGACGTACTGGCCTCGAGAGGCAGGGTGGCACCGGGTCGGTATGAGGAACGGGGAGGAGGCCGGAACGCCGTTCTGGTTCTTCGTACACGATGCTGCGGCCTGGAAGACGGTGCAGGCCGCGCAAAAGGTTCGACATACAAGCCGTTTTTCAGAACGAGAGGCAGCCGACATCGAAGGGAGGGAACGAAATGACGCGGTGCGGAGTGTGCCAGTGCCCTTGTACTGGTTTTTTCTTGCTTTCCTTGCCAGTTGCGCTGCGCTCTGGTTCGAAAGCAAGCTATGAGCCGGAACACCTTTTCCTCGTTGAAATGCTATCCCCGAAAGACCACTGTTTTCTGTGAGAAGAATTCCTTGCATCCTCTGGTTGTCGATGTTCGCCGTTCAGGTAGCGGCTCAACCTGCCTTCGACACTGAAGCCTTGCTAACACACGTGGAGGTGCTCTCTGCCGATTCTCTTGAAGGCCGGCGGACCGGGAGTGCCGGGAATCTGAAGGCGCGTACCTACATCCGTTCCGTCTTCGAGCGCCATCAACTGCGCCCCTTTGGGGATGGCTATGAGCACGCTTTTTCGTTTCACAGAAACGGTCCGGACTCCGTGCAGGGCGTCAACCTGCTCGGGTATCTTCAGGGGACAGAGGAACCCGAGACGTTCATCGTTCTGACCGCTCACTACGATCACCTGGGTATCAGGAGAGGCGAGATCTTCAACGGGGCCGATGATAATGCCTCCGGTGTAGCGGGTTTACTGGCCGCTGTTGATTATTTCCGCCGCAATCCGCCTCGTCATTCTATCCTCATTGCCGCGCTGGATGCCGAAGAACTGGGGCTACAGGGGGCGCGAGCGTTTCTAACTGACCCGCCGGTTGAGAGGGAGCAGCTCGCGCTCAACGTCAACCTCGACATGATCAGCCGCAATGAGAACAACGAATTGTTCGCGGCGGGCACGTACCACTATCCCTTATTGAAGCCCTACCTGGAGCGCGTCGCGGCGAAGAGTGCGATCCATTTACGCTTCGGTCACGACCAGAGAGGCGGAGCGACAGGGGATGATTGGACGTTATCCTCGGATCACGGGCCGTTCCACCGGGCCGGCATTCCATTCGTCTATTTCGGCGTGGAGGATCATCCGGATTACCACCGGCCAACGGACGACTTTAAAAACATCGCCCCGGCTTTTTTTATACAATCTGTCGAAACGATCCTGGCCGCCATCACCGAACTGGACCTCCATCTGGAAGAAATGCTCGAAGTCCGAGAATAGTCCAGTCCACCTTCGCTGCTATTCCGTGCGGAGAGACGTTACCCGGCGGCCTTCATGTCTTCCTGAAGCGTATCGGGCGCTTCCTCCACGATGGGGAGGTAGATCGTAAAGGTTGTGCCCTGCCCTACCTCGCTCTCTACCTCGATTCGACCGTTATGCTTCTCGATAATCCCATACGAGATGGAAAGGCCGAGCCCGGTCCCTTGGTTCACCGGTTTGGTAGTAAAGAACGGATTGAATAGCTTCGAGAGGTTTTCAGGTGGGATGCCCACGCCGGTATCTGAGATGCGAATGACGACCTCGGTTTCGATCACCTCGGTTTCGATAGTGATTTGGCCCTGGTCGGGGATGGCCTGCGCCGCGTTGATGAGGAGGTTCATGAAGACCTGGTTGAGTTGGCCGGGGAAACACAGGATGCGCGGCACCGGGTTCAGCTTTTTGAGGATCTCGCACTTGTACTTGAGTTCGTTCCAGACCATCCTCAGGGTGGTCTCTATTCCTTCGTTAATGTCGGCGACTTGCATCTCATCTTCGTCCAGGCGCACGAAGTTCTTTAAACTCAGAACGATGTCTCTGATGCGTTCGGTGCCCCTGAATGAGTCGGATAAAAGCGTGTCGATATCTTCTAAAATGTAGGTGAGTTCCCCGTTTTCTTCGGTTGATTGGATCTTTTGGCGGAGGGCGAGTTGACCGGCCACGTCCTGTGTTCGGGTGGCGGTGTCCAGGGCGGCATAGGCTTCGAGCAATTGTTTAAACACATCGACGTATTCGGTGAGGATGCCGATGTTGCTCATGATGAAGCTGATCGGGTTGTTGATCTCATGCGCCATGCCCGCAGCCAGTTGCCCCAACGAAGCCATCTTCTCTGAATGCACGAGTTGCAAGTGGCTTTCCTTTAATTTCTGGTAAGCGGTCTGAAGTTCTTCGTTCGTGCTTATCAGCTTTTCTTCCGCTTCCTTGCGTTTCGCAATTTCTGCTACCCGACGTTCGGCGATGGTCAACCGTATCAGGAAAAGGGATTTGTCGATAGGCTTGGTCAGATAATCGTCGAACCCGGCTTCCAGAACAGCGAGCAGATCTTCCGGGCGGCTACGCCCCGTGAAGGCGATGATCACACTTCGATCTCCATGAGGCAAGGAGCGGATCTTGCGACACAGGTCCAGGCCGCTCATGCCGTCCATCATCCAGTCCAACACGAGCAGTGGAAAAGGATCTCGGAGGTACTGTTCCCACGCCGCCTCACCGCTTTCGCAAGCCGTGACGGTATGACCATGAGATTCCGTAACCCTGGTCAAAATTTTCCGGACAACCGGATCATCATCTGCGATCAACACCCTCATCGGATCGGAAAAACGCTGGTGGGCACAGGGTGGAGCTATGTGAGGACTTTTGCCTGGCTAATCGCAAGATTCATTCCTTTTCAGGTTTTGCTCCAGGTGGAACATGGTTGTGGGCGTGACGTAAGGCTTTTTCTAATGGCAAAAAAAGCTTAGTTTTATGCCCGGTCGGACCATTCCGGCAGCGGGACTTGTTGTTGAACAGGTAAAAAAGGAGTAGATCTTCGGAAAACGCCGGGAAAACATAAGACGGTTCGCCTACGGTGGCGGTAGTTCCCTCTTGGGGCTCTACGAGCCAAGATGTTCCGGGAGGTATGCGTCATGAGGGCCCATGTCCTTGTTCTTAACCAGGATTACAGCGCGCTGACCATTTGCAGTGTGCAGCGGGCTATCATTCTCATTCACCTTCGCAAGGCCGAACTCGTCGAAGCACTTCCTGATCATTTCCTGCGCTCTCCCAGCGTCCGTTTCCCCTGGCCCAGCATCGTGAGGCTGAAGATGTATGTGCGTGTGCCCTACCGGCGCATCATGCTCTCGCGGAAGAACGTGCTGCGGCGCGACCGCTTTCGGTGCCAGTATTGCGGTGCGCACGAAGATCTAACCGTCGATCACGTAATCCCCAAGTCGCGAGGCGGGCAGGACACGTGGATCAACCTGGTGGCTGCCTGCACGAAGTGCAACAATAAAAAGGGGAATCGCACGCCCGATGAGGCCGGCATGAAACTGCGGCGCAAGCCGTTCCGTCCCAGTCATATCATGTTTATCCGGGATTACGTGGGGGCCGTGGACGATACCTGGAAGCCCTATCTTTTCCTGGCTTGAATATTTGCGTGATCTCCTTCGCCTGTGCTGGAACTGAGGGGACAGAAAGACGTGAGCAGCGCGTTGCTCTTCACCCGATTCCTTAAAGACTGTGGCCTCTACCGCATCTCGTTTCGTTGCCCGCCTGTTATGGGTTCTACCGGGCATTCTCCTTTTCCTGACGGTGAATCAGGCCAAGGTGGCCGTCGATATACGGACGACCTGGGAAAAAGGCACGCCGGCCATCGCCGAAGTATTTGCCTATGAGAACTCGGACCGGGCCGACGTCACGTTTGGCTACGTCAGCCTGCGGGTGCCGCTCGGAGACGGGGAGGTACTCACCAAGGACAGGCTCTCGTTGCCCAAGACGTTGTTGCCCCGGCTGGAAGGCCAGGCATCCCTGGATGTGCGGGTTCGTCCGGGAACAGCTCAGGAAGTGGTCATCGCCAAGCTCATGCCCGCCCACTGGCTCATCGCCGCCAGCCAGTCGGGGATGGGCTTGATCGGCGCATTGCTATTCGGTGCGGGTGTCTTCTGGTGGAACCGCTATCTTCGCCGCCCCCGCAAGGAGCCTGACGCGGCCACCTGACGAGTACCTCCGAACGGTTTTTACCGCGCCATAGGACCGGTGGGCGTTCGGGGTTCGTCCGGGTAGAGAGCGGCTACCCATTCTTCATAGCCGTTGAACAACTGGGTTTCGATGCGTTCTTCAACATCTGCTCGGGGCAGGAACCGTTCGGTAGCCTGGCTCCATCGCGGGTGCGGCACGTTCGGATTCACGTTTGAGAGGAAGCCATACTCTGTAGGCTGCAATTCATTCCAGAAGGTCGGCGGCTGCTTGTCGGTGAATTCGATCCGGGTGATGGCCTTGGGTCCTTTATAGCCGTATTTCCACGGGAGCACCATCCGAAGCGAAGATCCGTTTTGTTTCGGCAGGGGCTCGCCGTAGAGCCCGGTGGCGACGAAGGCGAGTTCGTTCATAGCTTCGTCCATCCTGAGCCCTTCGAAATAGGGCCAGGGATACCACGGCGCGGCGGGGATGCCCGGCATTTGTTTGGGGCGGTTCACGCTCACAAAGCGCACGTGCGTAGCGGTGGAGAGCGGATTGCACCGTTCGATCAACGTGCGGAGCGGAAAGCCGGTCCAGGGTACCGTCATCGACCACGCCTCGACGCACCGGAACCGATAAATCCGCTCTTCCAGGTCCATCGAGGTCGTCAGGTCCGCCACATCAAGCGTCAGCGGTTTCTCGACCAGTCCACTAACTTCGAGGGTTCCCGGGAACGGCTCATAGGTGCCGGTGTGGGGCCAAACCAGCTTCAGGTTTCCCTGGCTGATAAACTCATAGTAGTTGTTGTAGGAGGAGGCGAGGAGTCGGTCGGTCAGTGGACGTTCCGGCACCGAAAACTGGGTATTGCGTGGAGCCGGGTAGCCGTCGCGAGGGGCGTTTGCCGGGATGGTGTCGAGAGGCCCCTCGGGATCGGGGTGGCCGGTAGCCCCCGAGCGAGTGCATCCAAAGGCTGTGGCCGTGGACATCAGCCCGATGGATCCCAGACCGAGCGTTTTCAAAAAGGCTCGGCGGTTTCGGTAGGCTGATGCCGAAGTGACCTGATTCTCCTTGAGGTGCCAGCCGGGGGGGAGGATGATATGAGCCATGAGCGAAGTCGTAGTCTCGATGAATAGGAAAGACGCCACTATCCAGCATCAGCACGACGCCTGTTTCGCTCGAAATGACGCGGTGTTGCATCCTACCGGACACTTCGGTAAGCCGTTCCGGAGTTTACGAAAATGTTATCGATGTTCGTCGAGATCGCTCTTTCAAGCCGCTTGCAGCCAGTCACATAGCCGGTCGATGGCCTGGACGACAGCCCCGCACTGTTTCTTCAAGAAGGCATCGGAAAGGGGGGCTTCAGCCGTAGCCTGAGCGACTTCGCGCAGGGCCTCTTCCCCATTGAAATCAACGTAGGCGAGGCGCACGGTCATCTCATCGGCAGCACGCCCGAAGACGGAGCCGGGCAGCATGGCTACGCCGGTTTCATCCAGTAGCCGCTCACACAGGTCTTGACTGGTGACAATGCTCCTGGTGCGCAGTGCTTCTGCCAGGGGGCTCAGGTCGGGGAAAAGGTAGAAAGCCCCTTCGGGGGTATCCACGGAAGCGCCGACATCCTGGAGGCGAGAGGCGCAGTGACGGCCCAGTGCGGAGAGAATGCGTCTCGACCGGTGCAAGTAATCGTCGATCTCCGGGCCGCCCTGATAGGCTCGCACAGCGGCAAACTGGATCGGTGCACTGACGGCTGTAAAGGTTTCGCTGGCGACGGTGGTCATCGCTTCGAGGAGTGGCCGAAGCTCCCTTGGAAAGAGGAAGGTGCCGAGCCTCCAACCGCCTGCACCGCACCATTTGCTGAGTCCGGCGCTCACGATGGTGCCTTCCGGGTAATAAGAGGAAATAGAATGATGGCGACCTGCATGATCCAGTTTGCCGTATATCTCGTCGGAAATGATGGTCATGCGGTGTTTGCGAGCCACGTTGCCCAGCGCTTCGAGATGGGCGGGGGAGTAGGTCAACCCCGTTGGGTTACAGGGGTAGTTCAGAATGACGAGAAACGGTCTACCGGGGTGGCGGCGGCCCAGGTCGTCCAACGTATCCGGCATCAGACGCCAGCCGTTCGTACCCGACGTGGGAAGCCAGTGGACGGGTTTCTTGAGGATAGCGGCTTGAGGGGCATACGTGACCCAGCTCGGGGAGGGGAGCACGAGGTCTCCGTCGAAGATGAGTTGAAGCAGGAAGATCAACTCCTTCGATCCTGGACCGATGAACACGTCGCCCCCGTTGCAGGGAAGGCCGTCGACGCGGGCGTGTTCCCTGCGACGGCTTCTCGCAGCGAGGGCAGCCCTTTGACGGGGAGATAGTCCTTTTCGCCCCCGTTCGCTCTTAGAGCTTCCACTACGACGGGCGGCACAGGGAAGGGGGATTGGCCCAGTCCCAGTTTGTAAATGAGCCGGCCTTGACGGCGCAGGGCGTTGCTACGCTCGTTGATCGCCAGCGTTGCCGAGGGTTCGACCCCACGAATCGCAGGGCTGATGGGCACGTCGAGCGCCTGGACAGGGCCGTCCTTCATGGATGCTCCCGGCTTTATGGGGTTGGTAGAACGTAGAGGGGCTGCGACACGCAGGAATACGGTGCAGCCCCTCTACGTTTCATCGGAGGTCAGGTTTTCCGAAGAGGGATTCAGAAGATGGTTAGAGCCTTAATCCCAGGCGCGCATAATAGAAGCCTCCATTCATGCCGAACTGCGTGACGCGCCGGCTGTAGGGGAAGCGGCCCAGACCGTAGTTCGACGCCTTCTCGTGCTCATCGGGGAAGGTATTGAGAATGTTGTTCGCCCCGATGGTGAGCGTGGCCCCCGGCTGTACTTCGTACGACACGTTTACGTCGAAAAGCACCTTCGATCCGAACGTCTCGTCGTTGGCCGGGTCGGTCGGTTTGTATTCGATGCTCCCGAAGTAATTGGCTCGTACCGTCGCGCTGTAGCGGCTCCGTTCGAACTTGACGGAGAGGTTGCCCTTTTGCCGGGGCAATGCGTCTTCGAGCCGGTTTTGTTCTTCGCGGTTGAAAAGCGTCCCGCGAACCGCATCCAGGTTCCCATTGCCGAATTTATCGGCGACCGATTGCGAGATGTTGATTCCTTTCACCTCCGTCTTTGTGAGATTGGCGGCCCCGGTGATGGTGATGCGTCCATCCCCGACGTCGGTGGTATAGGCTGCGACGACATCGACGCCGGTGGTTTCGGTGTCCACGGCATTGGCGAAGAACTGAGCCTGGCCTACCCCCTGATTCTCGAACGGTGCCAGTATCTGCGCGACGACGGGATCACTGTTTGAAAAGCGACTGGACAGGACGATGCGGTCGTCGATGGTGATGAGATAGGCATCGGCGGTGATCGAGAGGTTGGGAGTCGGGCGTGCCGTGAAGCCTGCACTGATGTTGAGGGAGGTTTCTTCCGTCAGATCCGGAATGCCGAACGCCTTCGTCACCGGGCTCTTGTTGTTACCGGTCAGGACACGGGCGGGTACGAGCTGGTTGTTAGCATCCAGCACGAACTGAATACTGACGTTGTTGAACCAGATCTGGTGCAGCGAGGGGGCGCGAAAACCTGTACTGATCGCCCCGCGTACGGCAAAATTATCTGCGAACTCGTAGCGCCCTGCCAGCTTGCCGTTGATGGTTTCCCCGAAGTCGCTGTAACTCTCGAAGCGGCCGGCGGCAGTAATCAAAAACTGGTCGTTGATTTCGCTTTCGAGGTCGGCATACGCGCTGAAGCTGTAGCGGAAGCGATCCACTTCGTTCGAAGGTTGGAAGCCGGGGAAGACCTGCGAGCCGGGGTTCTTCGGCGATCCGTTTTGGTTGACCTCGAAGTCGATGCCGGGGCGATCCCCCCCGTTACCCAATGAATACGACTCAAACTGACCGGCCTCAATCTCGTAGTTTTCGACCCGGAATTCAGACCCTACGGCCAGCGTGAGCGAGTTGACCGACCCACCCGTGGGCAGATTCCTGAACAGGTCCAGGTTCCCCGTTGTCTGGGTAAACCGAAGCGTCCCGGCATCGAACGAGGTGGGACTGGCTTCCCCTAGGGAAGCGTTGATCGAATTCTCGATGTTGAACTGAAAGGAATTCCCGCCATGGGTGGCGCTTACGTCGGCGATCCAGTGTCCCAGATTGCCTTTCAGACCGGCAGTGATGGAGCGATCACCGATCTCCGTGTGGATCTCGGGCAAGAAGCCATTCGGGTACACGTTTAAATTGACCCGTGCTTCGGAGTTGGGTAGCCGGTAAAAGCCAGTAGCTTCTCCCTTGCGATGGGAGAGGTCTCCGAATGCGTAGAGTTCTGCGTTATTCCGCAGAGGTACCCTGCTATTAAAGAAGACGGCTCCCGTCGTGGCAAACCCCTGTCCCGTCCTCATGGAGAAGTCTCGCCGCGTCATGCCCCGTTTTTGTAATTCGGCGTTTGTGGCTTGCTCGCCGCTGATACCGGGAAAAATGTCGCCCTGCCAGGGGTCGGAGCGATCCGTTCGATTGCGGTCCATGAATTCGCCGGTGACGTTGAAGAAGCCGTTGTCGCCGATGCGGAATCCGTAATTGGCTGCTACCTGGACCTGTTCGCCGTCGCCCTCGCCGGTGATGCCGGTACCTACCTCGACCTGGAGGTCCTCGGTTTGCTTCTTCAATTCGACGTTGATCACGCCTGAAATAGCATCCGAGCCGTACTGGGCTGCTGCTCCGTCTCGCAACACCTCAAGTCGCTCAATGGTAAAGGAGGGGATGGCGTTCAAATCGACCCCGACGGTGCCGCGCCCATACGTCCCATTTACGTGCACGAGGGAACTGGTATGGCGACGCTTCCCGTTGACCAGGACGAGGACCTGATCCGGTCCGAGGCCGCGTAAGCTGGCCGGGTTGATGTGATCGGTGCCGTCGGAAATAGTCTGGTGCGACGCGTTGAACGACGGGGCGAGGTAATGCAGCGCCTGGTTCAACTCCGCGACCCCCAGTTGCTCGATGGATGATGAGGGAATGACGTCAATCGGCACGGGGGTTTCAATCGCCGTTCGGTTTGCTCTGGAACCGATGACGACCACGTCGTCACCGAATTCCGCAATACTCTCCACCAACTCGAAATCAACGGTCAGGGTCTGACCTTCGGTCACTTGTAGCTGTTGTTCCTGGGTTCCAAAACCGATGAAGCTGACCCGGAGAAGGTGCGCTCCCGGAGCAATCGTCAGCGTGTATTCGCCGGCTCCGTTGGCTGTGGTGCCGATGAGCGTGCCTACGATAACGACGGTGGCTCCGGGAAGCGGATCTCCGTCTACGACGACCGTCCCGGTAATCGTACCTGTTGACTGGGCTTGTACCACCTGTGGCATACCCAAAACCAACAGAATGGCTATTACTGTCCTGAAAGTGAGGCGAGTTTGCGTTGGTGCGAGCAATGATGAATTCTCTGTCATAGCATCCTCCGTATGTTTTGGTATGTGAGTCACGGGGAGCTACGTGTATGAACCATCACGTTCGGCACTACTGGGCGGCAGCGTCTCATGGACACGGGCGAATGGAAGGAGGGGGCCGTGCATCCAGGAATAAAACCACACCGTCGGTCTGGGAGCAGGTGCTCATACATCACGCAAGTAGCCCTTCCACCCTTGGCCGTCAATACCACGTAGCATGCAGGGTAGGAGGCTGCAAAAGAGCATTGGACGTATGAGAAAGATCAGGTACAAAAGCCTCCTAGGTG
>JBHHWM010000135.1:0-12489 GCA_046756545.1 Rhodothermales bacterium
GCATGTTCGCCGGACGACACGAGGTGGTGTTCAATGCGGGCGATTTGCCCAGCGGGGTCTACATTTACCAGTTGCAGACGTCGCGGCAGACCATCGCGCGGCAAATGTTGCTCCTGAGGTAGATATTCGGCCTCTTATGCCGGGCTAAGGTCTCGGGACATCCCGGTTTCTTAAACAGATTCAGGGGGATGTCGGTAAACGCTCTCGTGCACCGACATCCCCCTGGTCCTTCTCATTGATTCAGGCCTGCGCTCCGTCAGGAGAGGTCCTCATTGACGCGTCCCTGTCCAACCCCCATTCCAGGTTCCCGTCGAGCCATATCGCCAACTCCCGGAAAACTCCATGCAATCTGCCGAAAGTGTTAGTTCAACATCACCGGCATCATTGGGAGGGGTTCGAGAGGGCGCTTCGGTCCACGTTCCGATGAGAACACCGTTGATGATAGTCCCCTCGATCCTGCCTTCATCGTGCGTGTAGGTTCCGGTAACGGATGCTCCGTCTTGCGTCAGCGTCATGGTTCCCCAACTGCTGTCCCACGTCCCGCTGAACGAGCATAAGCTCCCCCCACCGCCGCCGAAGTCATCATCTTCATCGTCTTCATCGTCCTCGAAGCACGAGGAAAGCTTTACGATCCCGTCAGGTTCATCGTCGAAATACTTGCCATGTAGCTTCATGCCAGCCTGCGCCTCCATCCATGTTATTTCAGAATAAATAGTCACCATGGTCCCCATTGCCAGGTTATTGGCAATCCTCGTATTTCCTGTCCAGGCAATGGTATAGGTAATGTCACACGGATCGATTGCAGGAGCGGTTATCAGGTTGCCCACTCCAGAGGCGTAGAGACCCCAAACGGGATCCGAAGGACTCTGGGCCGACGCTGGAGCCGACCAACCCATGAAGACGATGGAGACCACTACGATCGATAGTATCGCGCTTTTGCGCCTCACTGACCTGTTTGTAGTAATGCCGTTGAAGGCACACGTCAGACCGGTTATCAATGCGCCTTGCTCAACCGTATTATGCTGGTTCATGGCTAATCCTCTTGGTTATATTTACCGCAGGGATGTATATGCAAACGCAACCGGCATCAACCCTAATCAAACACGGACTATTCAATCTCATCGTCACCCCTGCATCGCTCTATGAGAGATAGCACAAACCGAGATTCGCAGCATTGACCGGAGTGGTATGGTCGGATCGCACATTCAATAACATGCCATGCTTATCCATCAACTGAATATGCTTAAATATTGAATAATATAGCTCTTTTTCAACAATTCTACTCTCCATGCTCGCGCATAAACGACGACTCTTGCCTCCTTAATGTCCACTATATTATACACTTCAGGTCACTCCTTATTCGTCGGATGGGCAAGAGCAGTGCAAACGACACTTCCGTTCCCTATCTTCAGGGGGCAAACTATCGCTGGAAGCGAGCTCGACGCATCAGGAACACCCCTTCAATCCGGACAGGTTGTGTACGTACCCCGCCAACAACGACTGCTGGACCAGTATCTCCACGAGATCAGTCAGATCGCGCTGCTGACTCCCACGGAGGAGGTTGAATTGGCCCGCCGCATCCGGCAAGGCGACGAGGACGCACTCCAGACGTTGTCCCGCTCTAACCTCCGTTTCGTGGTGACCGTGGCAAAGAAATATCAGGGGCGGGGTCTGAACCTCACCGATCTGATCAATGAAGGCAATTATGGCCTGATGAAGGCCGCTGCGCGGTTCGACGAAACACGAGGCTTCAAGTTCATATCCTATGCCGTCTGGTGGATCCGCCAGGCCATCCTGCAAGCCCTCGCGGAACAGAGCCGTGTGGTGCGGTTGCCGCTCAACCGTATCAGCACCATCACTAAGATGAGCAAGGCGAGCGCCCGGCTTTCCCAACAGCACGAACGAGCACCAACCTTTGAGGAACTGGCCGGGGAACTAGAAATTGACGTCGAGAAAGTACGCGAGGCTGTGAAGCACACAGGGCGTGCTTTGTCGGTGGACGCCCCCTTCAACGGGGACGACGGCCACTGCCTGCTCGACCTGCTGCCCGGCGAAGAAGATACATCACCGGACGAAGGACTGCTGGCCGCATCGGTGGGCATAGACATCGAGCATATGCTCCATTCGCTGCATCCCCGAGAAGCAGAAATCCTGCGCCTCTATTTCGGCCTCGGTCGCGAGCATCCGCTGACGCTTGAAGAAGTGGGTCAGCGCTTTGGCATCACGCGAGAGCGCGTGCGCCAGATCAAGATGAAAGCCCTTTGCAAGCTGCGCGAAAAGCCCCGACGCGAACCTTTGCAGGAGCACCTCTGCTAGACGGAAACAACTCCCAGTGACTAGCTGGCTTGCTCCAACGTGGGCAACTCAATCAACTCTTGCATATCCACTTTCTTCAGATACGCGTACTGGTCGTGCTGTATAGCTCCTTCGGGTAGGAATGCCCAGAATTCCCCTAATTCACGTTTCATACGATCGAGGTAGAAAGAAGGAATCTCCTCGGTCTCCCCCTCGAAAAAGTTTCGGAGGGGACGGTCTGTGTCCAGCAGGTTTCTTAAATGCCTGTGATATTTCAGGCGGCCCCACCCTTCCGATGAGATGGCACGCACCACATTCATCCAGCGAGGGATCGCCATCCTATTTGCTCGGAGACGCCGGTAGATAGACTTCGCGGAGAAGGAATACTTCACAAGATCGATCAGATAGTCATAGAATTCAGGCCATTCATAGTGCTTGGGCCTTACGTTCATAGCCTGGTTGTTGTTGAGGAAGTGGAACGGGAAGCCGAGCACACGTCCCTCGCGCTGGAGTTCAAGATTAAGGGGGGCCGCTTCGCCGAACGCTGAAAGCAGGGAATAGGCAGGAAAAGCACCGGGGGTTCGGTCTAAAAACATCTTCGTTAGTTCGAAGGGCTCCGCTCCCTGGTCGTCGTCTAACCCGAGCACGAAGTTGACCTGAACGTAGGGAATATGCTCCATGATCATGTTTAAATGATCAGAGACGTGCCGCATCTTTTCTTCGGCTTGCTTCCGCCCCGTCCTCGACTTGTTGCCCAGCGCATACCAGGACTCGATCCCCGGCAAAATGGCCCTAAAGCCCGCTTTGCTCAATCGCTTTACATTCTTTTCGGAGAGCAGCGAGAGGCTACTCTCAGCGATGAAACTAATGCTCCCGGCGGGAACCGCCTCCTCGATCACGCTCAAGTAATCATTGAACCGGATACCAAAATTGGGATCGTGCCAGCCCACAACCGGATCCTGCACCGTCTCCAGTAAAAAGCGTAAGTCCTCTCGGATCTGATCATAGCTCATCGGTTGATAGTCAACCACCGAGTCAATACAAAAACTACAGGTGTAGGGACACCCCAGACTCCCGATCATCGGCACTACCTTGAAACTCGTCGCCGTTTTACGCAGGGTAGACTGGATGAACTTCCAGCGTTCCTTCACCCCCGGCAAATAGCTGGGCTGCTGCATGGCCGTCATGTGTAGTCCAAGCGGCCTATGCCTGCTGCAATCACGCAACACATCGTCGATGACGGTCTTGTCTGTGAACCCCAATACATAGTCAAAATACTTACGAGCATCTTCAGGATAGCAACGGGCATGCGGTCCTCCCAACACCGTGACGGCACCCCGCCGGCGAAACATATTGCTTATCGCATAGGCCGTTTGCGCAGACCGGGTAAACGCTCCGACGAAAAGGATGTCTATGTCTTTCGGTAGCTCCTCAAGGAGGTCTTCGAAGCCGGTATAGCATACAAAATGGACCTCGTGGCCTGCCTCTTCGCACCAGACGGCGAGTGCTTGCGGCATTATACTCGCCAGGTTGCCGTTCATCACTCTGGCATAGAGGGCGCGTGTGGGAGCTTTCGTGACAAGATCCAGAATACCGATTCGAAGTCGTTTCACAGGCACCTCCTTCGATGTTTTAACGGGTTTCTTTTCTTCCTTTGCTGGAAGCACAGCGACGCAGACGGCAGGGTAACAGCAAACCCCAAACTCTCGATACACGAGACTCGCCAATAAAAACTTCAAAAACAAGTGGATATTTCTATTCTTTCTAACAGGGAAGCTATTATCTGGAAAAATACCTCGTGCAGGCAGAATCAGCAGACTCCCTGAAAGGTTGTATTTTTTTCCCTTGACGTATTCACCCACTCTCGACGTGTATGCCTGTCTTGAGCCGGATTCCTACCGGCCTTCGCTACATGGTGCTGGCCGCCTTCTATTTCAGTTTGATGGGCTTGCTCGTGAAGACAGCAGGGCAACACCTTCCCCCTTCGGAGATGGTGTTAGCCCGTAGCGTTATCGCACTTCTCCTTACGTACTGGATGCTACGGAGAGCCAACGTAACCCCCTGGGGGAACCGCAAAGGGCTGCTCTTTTTCCGTGGGCTCGCAGGCTTCATGGGGTTGCTCTGCGTCTTTTATTCTCTCACGAAGCTCCCCCTGGCCGACGCCACGGTTATCCAATACACCAATCCGGTGTTGACAGCCATTCTTGCCGCCCTCTTCCTGAAAGAATCCATCGGACGCCGTGAGTTTCTAGGATTACTCTCAAGTATGACCGGTGTGATCCTGGTTGCACAACCCTCTTTCTTCTTCGGCGCTACGGCCCATCGCCTGGATCTTTTTGCGGTAGGTATTGCGCTGGCAGGCGCTGCGTTCTCCGCCATCGCCTATACGACCGTACGCAAACTCCGAGAGACCGAGCATCACCTGGTCGTTGTTTTCTACTTTCCGCTGGTCGCTGCACCCGCGTCTATCCCTGTAATGGTGCCGGAAGCCGTGTGGCCGTCTCCTCTTGACTGGTGCTACCTCATCGGCATCGGGATATGCACGCAGATCGCTCAGGTATATCTGACGAAGGGCCTTCACCTGGAAAAAGCAGGGCGTGCCATGTCGATGAGCTACGTGCAGATCGTTTTCGCGGCGCTCTGGGGCTTTTTCTTCTTTCAGGAAGTGCTCGACCCGTTGAGCCTGTTCGGGGCCGTCCTGGTCGTGGCAGGCACCTTGTTAGTAGCCCGCCGTCGTTGACCTGGAGTGTTTGCCTCAAGCAACTGCACGAAAAGCACGCTCGGCTGCTGCAATCGTCGCTTCTATTTCGCGGTCTCCATGAGTGGCTGACAGGAAACAGGCTTCGAACTGCGACGGAGGTAAGTAGACCCCCTCCGCAAGCATCGTCTGAAAGAAACGAGCGAACCGATCCGTATCTGACTGCGACACGCTTTGCCAATCATGAACCGGGCGATCTGAGAAAAAGGTGCTGAACATCGTGCCGACATGCGTCTGCTTAATCGGCACACCGGCCGTCCGTGCCGCCTCCCCAATGCCCTCAATCAGCTTCGCCGTGGTTGCTTCGAGGTGCTCCCATAAGCCGGGCTGCTTCAACGCCCTCAAGGTAACAATACCTGCGGTCATCGCGAGTGGATTTCCTGAGAGGGTACCCGCCTGGTACATCGGTCCGGCAGGAGCTACGCGTTCCATTATCTCACGACGCCCCCCATAGGCCCCGACGGGTAGCCCTCCACCGATGACTTTGCCCAGCGTGGTCAGATCCGGTGTAATCGCATAGCGTCCCTGCGCCCCTCCCGGATGTACGCGAAACCCGGTCATCACTTCGTCGAAAATGAGTAGTGCCCCGTGCGCTTCCGTGAGCGCTCGCACTCCTTTAAGGAATCCATCCAGAGGCGGCACAACCCCCATATTCCCTGCCACCGGCTCCATGATGACCGCTGCAATGCTATCGGGCTCTCGATCAAAGAGGTGCTCGACGGCCTCCAGGTCGTTGTAGGGCAGAATCAGCGTATCCTGCACGCTCGCTGCGGGGACTCCGGGCGAATCGGGAAGGCCAAGCGTGGCTACACCCGAACCTGCTTGCACCAACAGCATATCGGCATGTCCGTGGTAGTTCCCCTTGAACTTGACGATTTTATCCCGCCCCGTGAAGGCCCGAGCCAACCGAAGGGCACTCATCGTAGCCTCCGTACCCGAGTTGACGAAACGGACCATTTCGATAGACGGCACGAAATCCATGACCACGCGGGCCAGTTCAAGTTCGAGCGGACTGGGAGCGCCGAAGCTGGTGCCTTTGGAGGCGGTTTCTGCCAGTGCTTGAGTCACTTCGCGAGGAGCGTGGCCTAGAATCAACGGGCCGAAGGAGAGAACGTAATCGATATAGCGATTCCCATCTACATCGATCATGTAAGCCCCTTCGCCGCGGTCGATGAAAAGGGGTTGACCGCCAACAGCTCTGAACGCCCGAGCCGGTGAATCCACTCCTCCCGGCAGTAGATCAACTGCTTCTTTAAAGAGGGCGATGGACTTTTGTATAGTGTGCGTGGTCGTTTCGTGCATGGGAAAACGGATTCGATGGGTGAGTCCGGCGTCTGCTAAGATGTTGAAGCTACGGGTTTACGGCTGTTTGTTCGTGCACGTAATCTACCAACCGCCGGACATTATCGACCGGCGTCTCCGGCAGGATGCCATGCCCCAGGTTGAAAATATGACCGGGGCACCCCCCGGCACGATCCAGGATGTCGTCTACGTGGCGTTGAAGCTCACTCCAGGGAGCGAACAGCGTGACCGAATCGAGATTGCCCATAATCGCACGATTACCGATCCGCTTCCAGGCTTCGTCAAGCGGCAAGCGCCAGTCTACCCCGATGACATCGCCGCCGGAGGCCGCGACCGCATCCAGGTAGGCCGTGGTGCCCGTGCTGAAGTTGATAACGGGAACCCCCGCTTGCGCGAGTTTCTGGTACAAGACCTTGTTATAGGGTTGTACGTATCGAATATAATCCGTTTTTCCGAGGGCTCCGGCCCACGAATCGAACACCTGTAACGCATCAGCACCGGCTATTACCTGCTCAATCAAGTAATCTCCGATGACGGTCACGAGTTTTTCCATCAGCAAGTGCCAGGCACCCGGCTCGGTGTACATCAGCGTTTTCGTTCGAGCGTAGGTTTTCGATCCACCGCCTTCGATAGCGTAACTCGCCAGCGTAAACGGAGCACCGGCAAAGCCGATCAGGGGAATACCTCGCGGTTTGAGTTCGGCCTGGACGAGCCGGACGGCTTCCAGCGTACCGGCCATGTTCTCCTGAGCAGGAGGGGTGGACAGGGCGTCAACCTCGCGCGGAGAGGTGATCGGATTATTCAAACGGGGACCCACCCCTTTTATGAATTCCAGATCCAGCCCCATTCCTACAAGGGGAGGCAGGATGTCGGAGAAGATGATCGCGGCATCCAGATCGAACGCATTAATCGGCTGAAGCGTCACCTCCGTGGCTAATTCCGGGGTATTAATCACATCCAGCATGCTATGTCGGGCGCGGACGGCGCGATATTCCGACATGTAACGACCGGCCTGGCGCATCAGCCAGATCGGTGTACGATCCACGGTCCGACCTCGACAAGCTTGCAAAAAACGGGCTGGGCGTTCGGGTTGATTCGACATGAATAGACGACTTAATGACTGTGGAGAAAAGGGTAGATGAGTCGGAGATGATCGTCACTCGGACGACTGCAACCACCGGGCGGCGTCGAGGGCGTGATAGGTGATGATCAGATCCGCCCCCGCACGCTTGATCCCTTGAAGGATTTCCATGACGGTCCGCTCTTCGTCGAGCCATCCGCTTGCTGCAGCGGCCTTAATCATCGAGTACTCTCCACTGACGTTATAGGCAGCGAGCGGTAATTCCGGAAATGCGCTTCGGATACGCTGGATAATGTCCAGGTAGGCCAGCGCCGGCTTAACCATGAGAAAGTCTGCCCCTTCCTCCACATCCAGGGCTGCCTCGCGTATTGATTCTCGCGCGTTGGCAGGATCCATCTGGTGCGTCTTCCGATCTCCGAAGCGGGGTGCCCCATCCGCCGCATCCCGGAAGGGCGAGTAGAAAGCAGAGGCGTATTTCACACTATACGACATGATTGGAATATGCGTGTATCCCCGTGCATCGAGCGCTGACCGAATGCTCACTACCATGCCGTCCATCATACCGCTCGGAGCCACGATATCTGCGCCGGCCTCCGCGTGCGATACGGCAACGCGTCCCAGAATATCCAGCGTTTCGTCATTGAGTACGTAGCCTTCCGGCAACGCCGGTCGCGGACGGGTCCCCCCGTCGTTCGTATTGAGCACACCGCAATGCCCGTGGTCGGTATATTCGCACAGACACACATCAGTGATGACCACCAGTTCAGGATATGCGGCTTTAATGGCACGCGTGGCCTGTTGTACGATGCCGTCTGCGGCAAAATTCTCTACACCAATCGGGTCCTTGTGTTCAGGAATCCCAAAAAGAAGGACCGCCGGAATACCAAGTGATGCCGCTGCAGCAGCCTCCCTCACAGCCTCGTCTACGGAAAGCTGTGCGATACCTGGCATTGAGGTAATCGGCTGCCGGATCCCAGTCCCGTGCGTGACGAATAAGGGATAGATGAAATCATCCACGGACACCGAGGTCTCTCGCACCATCCTCCGCAAAGTACGAGAATGCCGGAGGCGACGAGGACGAATGTCCATAAATTGACCTGTTGAGGCCTCAAGGCTGGGTACTGTTTCCTGATCGAGCATACACGCTAGTCCTTTATTCGGTGACTTGAAGATGGCGCGTCAGGGCGTCTACCAGGCCCTCGGACGTATATTCGCGGGCGACGAGCCCCACCTCAAAGCCCAGATCCTGTGCCGTTTTCGCAGTCATCGGGCCAATACACGCGATGAGGGCCTCACTTGCTACAACGCCCGCGCGTTCTCCAAAGATCTTTGCAAAGTTTCGCACCGTGGATGAACTCGTGAACGTCAACACATCAACGCCTTCTTCGATGGCCTCCATCTCGTCATCACCGGGCGTTTCGGCCAGTGTGCGGTACGTTGCAATATCATCCACCAAAGCACCCGCTGAAACCAACAAGTCGGGCAGTGACTTGCGTGCGATCTGGGCACGAGGCAGCAAGAACTTTTTCCCGGCTACCTCGCCCAGTCCCTCCAGCATGCGTTCGGCCACAAACTCATCCGGTAGAAACTCTGGCGCGCATCCTCTCTCCCGCAAAGCCCCGGCTGTTGCCGGCCCGATGGCGGCTACTCTTACCTGCTTCGGTATACTTGAGCGGTTGGCTCCTCCGAGTCGTTCCCAGAAATAGACCACCCCGTTGACACTGGTAAAGATGATCCAGTCGTACCTTTCCAGATGGCTAACGGCATCATCGAGAGGCGTGGTATCCGCCATTGGAGCGATACGGATGGTCGGAAAAGGGATAGGGGTGGCTCCTTCTGCATCCAGCCTCCGGAATAGTCCATCTGCCTGTTCCCGAGGCCGTGTCACCACGATACGCATCCCTGCTAGAGGCTTAGGCATCAGCCAATACCTCCCTGGCACCCCGTTCCAGAGCTTCCTGGGCAAGAGCTTGCCCTAGCTCTTGCGCATCGGTACCCGTCCCCTGTATACGAATCATTACCTCGCCATCTATCGAGGCTACGATGGCCCTCATATCCAGATGCCCATCGTCATTTACCTGGGCAAAGGCACCAATCGGTGTGGAGCACCCCCCCCCCAGAGCACTCAGAAAAGATCGTTCAGCGGTGGTAGCTCGCCGTGCATTGTCATCATTGATAGCCGCTAAAAAGGCCAGGGTTTCTCGATCATCAGCACGACACTGCACCGCAAGAGCCCCCTGTCCCGCTGCCGGCAAAAGAAGGTCAAGACTCATATACTCGCTGATGTGCCCCTCCAGCCCTAGGCGTTCCAGCCCTGCCGCCGCCATCACCGTTGCATCATAAGGGCCTTCTTGCACTTTGCGCACACGCGTCTCGACGTTGCCGCGAATCGGCTCAATGTGAAGATCAGAACGTACGTGGAGAAGTTGGGCTGCTCGTCGAAGACTGCTGGTACCTACGGTGGCTCCGGGAGGTAAGGAGTGCAACGTGCATGATACTCGTGCCACTAACACATCTTGGACGTTCATCCGGTTCGTGATGGCACCCAATATTAGACCTGGCGATGGGTCCGTCGGAAGGTCTTTCAGCGAATGCACAGCGAAGTCGATAGTCCCGTCTCTGAGGGCCTGCTCCAACTCTGCCGTGAAGAGCCCTTTTCCACCGATTTGAGGTAAGGGTACGTCTAGCGTCTTATCGCCCCTGGTGTCAAAGCGCTGTTTTCGGCACGATAAACCAGGCCACTGTCGTTCCAATGTATTGATGACGTGGTCCGTTTGCCACAGGGCGAGGCGCGAGCGTCGTGTACCCGCCGTCAATTGCACATCTTTCATAATCAGCTTCTGCCCCTACAGCGCGAAAAGACGACGTACCAGATCGGAATACTGGGCTGCCTGCCCATTAACCGCCTCCTTCCGGAGACGCGTTGTTGGGTCGTGCAAAAGCTTATTGACCAATGTTCGCGACAAAAATTGTAGTTGATCGGCTGTTTTTTGATCAAGCGGCTGCAAAGCGGCCAGGGCTCGTTCCAACTCTTTCTGGCGAATAGCCTCGGCTTTCTGGCGCAAGTCCTTGATGACGGGTTGGACTCGCACTTCCTGAAGCCATTTTGAGAACCGTTTCAGTTCGTCGTCGATGATAACCTCTACGCTGGGAACCTCTTTCTCCCGTTCTCTCAACGATGTCTCAACTTGAATACGCAACTGGTCAATATCGAACAGGAAAACGCCTGAATAGGCCGCCACGGCAGGCTCAATGTCTCGCGGCATCGCCAGATCGAGCAGTGCCAAGGGACGCTCAGTACGCTTTCGCATCGCCGTCTCAACTATCTCCGCATCGATCACAAGGTGCTCGGCTGCCGTTGCGCTAAAGAGGATGTCTGCTGAAGCAAGCACCTCAGGTAGTTTATGTAGTGGAGCAACTTCGCATCCGACCTGCTCCGCCAATTGCTTTGCCTTCTCGTAATTTCTATTAACAACAGTGATTGTCTTAAGTCCTCTCTTGCTGAGCGCTTTGACGACCAAGCGTCCCATTTCCCCTATCCCAACCACTGCCGCATGTAAGCCTGTAAGTTCCCCGACAGCCTGCGTGGCAAGCTGAACGGCCACAGAGCTTGCGCTAACCGGGTTGCGATTGAGCGCCGTTTCAGCCCGTGCTCGTTTCCCTGCCCTGATGGCAGTCTGAAAGAGAGCTGTAAGAAACGGCCCTGCCAGATCGTGTTCTTGCGATGCTCGAAGCGTTGAACTAACCTGTCCTAAGATCTGCGGCTCACCCAGAACGATTGAATCCAGACCTGAGGCGACGCGACACAAGTGCTCAGCAGCAGCCTTCCCTTCGAGCTGATAGAAGTGAGGCTCCAAGGCACTAGCATCTACACCCTTCGATCTAAGGAAGAAATCCTGAAGACCCGTATAACCGTCCTCTTCTTCCGACGATGTTACGCAGGCGTATACTTCCACACGATTGCATGTTGAAAGAAGGGCAAATTCGTCGAATCGGCTCGACTCTTTGACAGCTTGAAGAGCTACATCTATGGCAGCACCAGAAAAACTGAATTGCTCCCTGATATCAACTGGAGCTGTGCGGTGACTTAGACCAAGACAGATTATTTGTTTTGGTTCAACCATACTACCTATCCAGGATCAGTGGATAAACAACAAGAAACCCAGTTCTTTTGTGTTACAACAAATATACAATGTTGTTCAAATCTAAGCAAAGTTATACATTGATTCCACGTAATCTTCAAGGAGCCTTGGCTAAATCCTCAAAACAATAAAACAAGCAAGCAACTAGTAAATGCAGGATCTTTAATCTAACTGTCTCCAAGAACGGGCAAAAGAAGGGTCATGAATATGGGCGATATCCTGCTTCGATTATAGGGGTTTCCCCTACGCCTTTCATCCGATGCTACAACAATCCTCATAAATATCATTCAAACAATGCTTATGCTGTTTTGGCAACGTTCCGGAAAGGTAAACTTTACAATTGATTTGTGAATTGTTCTCGTAGTATTTCTGAGCCACTAAAGCCAATCTGAAATACAAAACTGGAGTTGGAGATAGATCCCAGTACATCCTCCATTAAACGTCAAGTTCATCTATATCTGTTGCGTTGTTCATGATGAAGGCAAAACGTGCCGAAGAGTCACGACCCATCAAGTCGCTGATTGTATTTTCCGTGATGGTCTGTTCTCCAGGAGGAATGGATACTTGTAACAGCCGTCGCTTCCGAGGATCAAGCGTTGTTTCTTTAAGTGTGTTTGGCATCATCTCGCCCAACCCTTTGAAACGCTGGATGTCAATATTGATGTTTTTTCGCTGCTTCTTAAGCCTGGAGATAATCTTATCTTTGTATGAATCGTCGAGTGCCCAGTACGTTTCTTTTCCAGCCTCCAGCCGATACAATGGAGGCTGAGCAATGTAGACATACCCTTCGTCAATGAGAGATCTCATGTATCGATAGAGAAACGTGAGCAGTAACGTGGTTATATGGTGGCCATCTGCGTCGGCGTCCATGAGCAGGATGATCTTGTGATACCGAAGCCGTGATAGATCCA
>JBHHWM010000136.1:0-12450 GCA_046756545.1 Rhodothermales bacterium
CGCCGGGACGTTGCAGGGCGGGGTTTCGGGCGGTATCTTGGAGGCCCCTCCTGTTCGGCCTTGCGAACCAATCATCCGGTTAGATCATGCTCCTACGTCGAAGAACGGCCCTGTTCGGCTCCCTCCTCCTGGTGCTTTCGCTCTGTGCGGTGTCCTCCGCCGGGGCTCAGGATCGCCTGCTTTCGCCTGCTGAATTCCTGGGCTACGAACTCGGCAGCCGGTTCACGCCGCATCACCGCGTTGTCGATTACGTGGAGCACGTCGCCGCGCACGCCTCCACCGTCCGGCTGCAGCGCTACGGCGAGACCAACGAGGGCCGCCCGCTGCTGGTGGCCCTCGTGTCGTCGGAGGAGAATATGGCGCGGCTGGAAGACATCCGCACCAACAACCTGAAGATGACGGGCCTGCTCGACGGCGAGCCGAACGGCACCACGCCGGCGCTCGTCTGGCTGAGCTACAACGTGCACGGCAACGAATCGGTGAGCACCGAGGCCGCGATGGCCACGCTGTACGACCTGGCCGATCCCACGCATACCCGGACGCAGACCTGGCTCGCCAACACCGTCGTTATCCTCGATCCCTGCATTAACCCCGACGGACGCGACCGCTATGTAACCTGGCACAACCGGATGGTGGGGCGTTTTCCCAATCCGAACCCCGACGCCCGCGAACACCGGGAGCCGTGGCCGGGCGGCCGCACGAATCACTACTACTTCGACCTCAACCGCGACTGGGCCTGGGCCACGCAGGTCGAGACGCAGCAACGCCTCGTCCTCTACAACCAGTGGCTGCCCCACATCCACGTCGACTTCCACGAGCAAGGGGTCGATGCGCCGTACTACTTCGCCCCGGCAGCCGAACCCTATCATGAGGCCATCACCGGCTGGCAACGCGAGTTGCAGACGATCATCGGCCAAAACCACGCGCGCTACTTCGATCAACACGCCTGGCTCTATTTCACACGCCAGATCTTCGACCTTTTCTATCCCGGTTACGGCGATACATGGCCGATCTTCAACGGGGCGGTCGGGATGACGTACGAACAGGGCGGCGGCGGCCGGGCCGGCCTGGGCATCGTCACCGCCGAGGGTGACACGCTGACCCTGCACGACCGCATCGCCCACCATCACACCACCAGCCTCTCGACCGTCGAGACGGCGGCCAACAACCACGAGCGCATCGTGCAGGAGTTTGCCCGATACTTCGAGCAGGCCCGCACCGCGCCCTCCGGGAACTACAAGACGTTCATCGTCAAAAGCAGCGACAACCTCGACAAGCTCAACACCCTCGCCGCCCACCTCGACCATCAAGGCATCCGCTACGGGTTTGCCACCCGCGCCCGGCAAACGCGGGGCTTTTCCTACCTCGACGGTAGCACCGGGGCCGTGTCCGTCGAGCCCGGCGACCTGATCGTGAATACCTACCAGCCCAAGGGGGTTCTGGCTCGCGTCCTCTTCGAGCCCGAGGCCGCTTTGAGCGATTCGCTCAGCTACGACGTGACGGCCTGGGCCTTGCCCTACGTCTACGGCCTCCATGCCTATGCCCTGCCGGATCGCCTCGACCCCGATGCCTCTACGCACCGGCACGAGGCATCGCCCGGTGCCGATCTGGATCGCCCCTTCGCCTACCTGGCCGAGTGGAAGAGTTTCGAAGACGTGCAATTCCTGGCCGCCGTGCTCAATGCAGGCGTCAAGCTGCGATTTTCGGAGGCTCCTTTCGAGATCGACGGGCATCGCTACGACGCCGGGACGCTCATCCTCACCCGCACCGGCAACGAGGCCCTGGGCGATCGCTTCGATCAGATCGTTCGGGATGCCGCCGCAACCCTCAACCAGCCCCTCTACCCGGTCGCCACAGCCTTCGTCACCGACGGTCCCGACTTCGGTTCTTCCGACGTGCCCTTCCTCCGGAAACCTCGCGTAGCCGTCCTTGCGGGCGACGGCGTGTCCTCTTCCGGCGTGGGCGAAGTCTGGCATTTCTTCGACCAGCAACTCGGGTACCCCGTCACGCTCATCAACACCGGCAACTTCGGCAGCACGCACCTCTATGATTACGACGTGCTGATCCTGCCCAACGGCTCCTACGGACGCACGCTGACGGAGAACCGGCTCAACGATGTAAAAGCGTGGACCCGAGCCGGCGGTAAACTCATCGCGATGGAACGGGCCGCCGGGTTCCTGGCCGGCAAAGACGGCTTTTCGCTGAAAAGCAAGAAGGACGAGGAGGAGAAGAAAGACGAAGACAAAGACCCCGACCGCGCATTACGCACCTACGCCGAGCGAAATCGCGAAGCCATCTCGGAAGACGTGACCGGCGCGGTGTTCCGTGCTCACCTCGACCCTACGCACCCCCTCGCCTTCGGCTATGAAGATACCTACTACACCCTCCGGCGCGGGGACGCGGCGTACGCCTTCCTGGAAGAGGATTGGAACGTCGGTGTGCTGCGCGAGGACGTCAGGGTGAGTGGTTTTGCCGGGGCCAAAGCGCAGAAAAAAGTAGAAAATACGCTGGTCTTCGGGGTGCAAAACATGGGCCGGGGCGAAGTGGTCTACCTGCTGGACGACCTGCTCTTCCGCAGCTTCTGGTACAACGGCCGGCTGCTCTTCGGCAACGCGGTGTTCCTCGTCGGCCAGCGCAGCCCCGCTTCGTTCTAGCCCTGGCTCATCACACCTCGACGGACATCAGGCGGCCCAGGCTACGACGCCGACGAAAAAACCAAGCATGAACAGGGCAAACAGGATGACGATCTCCAGCTTGTTGAAATTAACCCGCGACTCGTAGGACCTCCGCAACCGCTTCGACCGGGCAAAGTTGGAGCGCTCGTTGATGATCAACACCGCCAGAATGAGCAGTTCCGCTCCTACGAGCACACCCAAAAACCGATCGCCCTTCACATACACCAGCCCGGTACTCGCCGCCGCCAGTGCGGTGCTTAGATAAAACACCAGCGGGGCAGGAACGCTCAGGCGCCGCTTGCGCCGACGCCGCCGACGGTGTCTGTGTTCGGCCCCAGAGGACGACGCCTCCTGCCCCTCGATATCGCTCACCTTGCGCACGTCTACATCTCGCATCCAGAGAATCTCTTTTCTACGATGTATCGGAGTGCCTCTCGTCCGCTCGAACCACCACGTAGCCCCTAGTCCAAACCTACAGAAAATAAGCGGTCCAGATCATACGTTGAGTAAACGCGAAACCCGATGAGGGTTTCGGACTGCTCGATCCCGTCAATCTGGCGGATGTGATCGGTAACCAGGTCGGCCAGATGCTCATTGGTTTTGACCCGGATGATGGCTACCAGGTCATACCGACCCGCCACCGAGTGCACCTCGCTGATTCCTTCCATGTTGACGAGTTGCTCGGCCACTTCATTGACCTTGCTTCGGGCCACATTGAGCAGAACAAGGGCAGTTATCATAAGGCCATGGTGTGATGAACACGACAGGGGGCAAGCCTCGCGCTACAGGCGGCTCCTCAACGCCGGCCGGTTCGACAAGAAAAAAACCCCGCGCCGCCTGGAGGAAGCTACGGGGTAAGGGTATACACAGTAAGCTCGTTTACTGAAGCCTGAAGATAATGCCTCCCTGAACGCCAAACCCGGATCCCGGCGCTTCGTCGTCGTCGATGTACAAATTATGCTCGCCGAAGGTTGCGCGGCCCTGGAAGAAAACCCGCGGGGTAGACGCCCCGAACGTGGTCCCAACGATCACGTTGAGCCCGATGTTGGTGCCGGAACTGAGCGCGGCCCGCGTATCATTGCCGGATACCGACGTCAACGCGATGCCGAGGCCCGCATACGGATTCAGCACGCTATGCCCCCTGCCGAGTTGCAGCAACAGATTGCCGTCGAGCTGGAAGGCCGTTGCATCCGTGTCGGTCAGGTAATAATCGACGTCGGGGTTGAGCACGAGCGACACCCGTTTCAGTGCCTTGATGCGGATATGAGCCAGGGCACCCACCGACACCGACCCCCGGTCGGCGACCTGGTTGGGCACGTCGAGCCCATAGCCGACGAAAGGCGCTAGATCTATGGTCATACGTTGAGCCTGCGCATCCTGCAGACCGGCACTGAGCAACATGAGCAGCAGCGTCGAGAAGGCGATAAGCTTCTTCATTCTACCAGGGTTTTAGGAAATGAGAGTACTTGTCAGGTAAAATACTGAGACTACGCCGGCACACCGTGCCTCTATGCTGCAAAAAAAAGGCACGAAAAGCAAGCGACCCGACGCTTTTGCATCTCCTGAAGCCGTCATAAGCCCCAGGAGAGAGGCAACGTAACCATCTTTTCAATATAACAACACCGGGGAAGATAGGGGATTACACCGGGAAATTTTGCATCCTCCCGCCACAGCCGATGCAGCAAGCATTAACCAAAGCGGTCTCTCCTACATTCGACACCCGGCACCCTATCACCCGGCGTTACCGGCTCAGATTGAAAAGCAACCCGCCTCCCACGGTGAACAAGTCAAGATCTCCGAAGGTGATCTGGGCTTGCGCGAACGGCTTCAAGTTGCCGAACCCGAACGTCGCCCCGCCGATCAGGTTGAGGCCGGTATCGGTGGTGCTTCTGTCGAAGATGCCGAAGTCGTCGTCTGTGGATATTCTCGAAATGCCGATACCGCCCCCGACATACGGCGTAAAGGCTTCGTTGCTGATGCCGAACTCATAGAGCGCGTTGATGCTGAACTGGAAAATATCGACGTTATCCACAAAATAGAAATCGAATGTGCCGTTAAAGAGAACGGGCAGGCTAGCCACACCGACCCGTCCATCGGCTCCGATAAAGAACTCTTCGAGATCCCCGCCGATGTCAAAGCCGATCCGCGGGCCGAAGTCGATCTGCGTCTGTGCCCGCGCATCTTGCATCCCCGCAACCGCGAACACACCCATTAACAGCACCAAAACGCTCATCTTGTTCATAGGACTCCCTGGTTTGATGGACAGGAATCGAAGGAAGGCTACACCACGCAGGGGAAGATAATGATAATTACCCTCCGCATAACCTCCGTTGCCGAAAAGTAATACAAAAGGTTGGATTCCCTCACCGATTGACCTAGCTTGCAAGGATTCGTCTTCGAAATACGTGCGTTTTCTCGGTGAGAATTCTCCTACTGTTCAGCGCGTTGCTCTGTGGTTTTTCCGGGGTTGGGTCTCAGGCACGGGCCCAATCTGCCCCGTTGAAAGGCGTGGTATGGACCGTTCCACCGGATCCGGGGCAGGCCGAGGCGGCCCTGAGTCAGATGCATCGCATGGGCGTCGAGGCGGTGCGAACGGGGCTCATCCGGCACGAACGCCTCCTTTCACTGGCCGACTCGCTCGGTCTTCAGTTTTTTCAGGAACTGCCGCTCGACTACGTTCCCGCCCCTCAGTTAAGCGACACGCTGGAGTACGCCCTGCGCCTGCTGGAAGGGGCCGTGGCTCAGGCCCGCAATCATCCCTCGGCCCGGCATTTCGGCCTGGCCCGGCGAAGCGATACGAGCGACCCGCAGGCCTGCCCCTTCTTCGAACAACTGGCTGAGCGCGTGCATCGGGCTCCGGGCAGCCAGGTTTATTACCTCAGCACGTTCATCGAAGCCGAGCGCTGCGCCGACACGGTCGACTTTGTGCTGCTAGATGCCCTCGATGCGACCGACGCGGCCTCCCTCCCGGCCCGATGGAAGGCGGCCCATCCCACGGCACGCGCACGCGTCGGTATCGGCGCGCTGGGCTGGTGGATAAGCGCCCGGACAACGACAGGACTACGCACGCCCCGCTCGTCCCAGAGCCAGGCCCGTTATCTGGAAACCAACCTGGGCACGCTGCTCTCCGGCACTACGGACCCGCTGCCCTATGCCGTGTTCGTGTATCGCTGGCACGACGTTCCCACCCCCACGCCTTCGCCGGCACGCGACCTGAACCAGCCCTACCTGCTAAGCTATGGATTGCATGCCGACGACGGACGACCACGCCCCGCCCGCGACGTAGTAGCGGGCTTTTACACGGAAACGCAAACCGTCTTCGCCTTCCCTTCCGGGGACGCCCCCCCTCAGGGAATCCCGTGGATCCTACTCATAGGATGGCTGGTCTTCATCCTGATAGCCGTCCCCTACGCCCTGTCGCCTCGCCTGCGACACATGGTTCCGCGCTACTTCCTGTCGCACGGCTTCTACCGGGAGGGAATTCGCGAAGGGCGTGATGTATTGCTCGGTGCCAGTGTCGTGCTGCTCGTTGCGACGGCACTAAGCGCCGGGGTGCTGGGAAGCGTCTTCCTGGACGTGATGCGGCAGGAAGCCGCGTTCCGCTTCCTGTTCCGCCTGCTTCCCGAACCGGTGCAACCCATCGGCGTGGCCCTGCTGGCCCAACCCTGGATGATGGTGCTGCTCCTGGGCAGCTTCTACGCGCTGGGAATAGCCCTCTGGACGCCGCTGCTGTCGCTCGCTTCCCGTCGTCGCCGCCCACTGGTACCGGGGCAGGTGCTGATGCTGGTACTCTGGGCACGCTGGCCCTTCCCGCTGCTGATGGCGGGCGCGATGATCGCATCCACGCTCTCGCACCGCCTGGCGATCCTCCTCATGCTGGGGCTGGCCGGAGGGTGGATGGTGACGACGTGTCTCGCCATCTTCCGTACGCTGCGCGACTACGCCGCCATTACGCGGGTCTCTTTCTTTTGGATCGCGGTGATAGGCCTTGCCAACCCCCTGCTTCTGCTCATCCTCCTCGGCTTCGTCTGGAGCCTGGATCTCGGCCCGGCGCTCTCGTTCTTCTGGCACCTGGCCACTCGCAGTTGAACACCGGAAGAATGCTTCACGTCCTCATTCGACCGGGATAACCGGCCGACGTTGGGGCTGAGTAAGACGCGCCCAGGTGCGCGCAGAAAACGCATAGAAGGGTTGCTTCTCGTGTAACCACCCAAAGTGAAGCGCGAACGGCGTAGCCTCCAGGTAGTCGGTTCGCCCGAGGAGACTGGAAAACAGGCGAAGTAAGAACATGCGCAGCCTCTGGTTTGGAATACCGCGAATGTCGTAGATGAACCGGTCGCAGTAGTAGCGGCAGGACACGCGCTCGAAGTCGGGGTCGTACTGCGTCATACCCTCAATAAAATCGAGCTGCGGGCTATTGTAGCCCTGGTACCAGCGATATACCGGAAGCGCCAGGCGGCTCATGGCCATCGCCATGCTCCACTCACACGATTCTTCCGTACGGCCCTCGTAGAACCGGCTGCGAAAATGGGTCTCGGCGCGACGCCCCAGAAACCCGGAAGCCGTCTCGCAGACCTGCTTCGTCAGGGCGCGATCCTGCGCATAGATCATGCCGGCCTGGACACGGGGCAGATGCGTCAGGTTGAAACGCCGCATCGTGCGCCGCCGACGGTTCAGCGCAATGTCGAAGATGATACGCATGCCCTTCGGCCCACCGAAGTAAAAGTCGGCGCGTTCCAGCCCGGTCGCCGTGAACGGATACGATGAAAGCTGCGTCCAGAGCGGGTCCGGATCGCGGCACCACACCATGTCCGTATCGACAAAAAGACACCGGTCGAACGGCATGAATCGATGCAGATGATGCTTGAAGCCGACGATGGAGCAGTGATCCTCGGGCAGATCCTCGACGAGGGCGAAGAGCGTGTCGAGGCCGTAACGTTCCAGCACTTCCCGGTGGCTCGGAGGGCAATAAAGGGCAACGGGCCGCTCCGCATCATGACGACGCAACGTCATCACTGAAGCGACCGCGTGGCGAACGTAGTCTTTCGGACCGTAGGTATGGAGAACATACCCTTCTTGAAGCGCAGGCATCTGCTATCCTGGTGGCGCTGTCGAGTGGACCCTATTTTTTAACCTATCCCTCTACGCCGCGCCCGCCGAAGTGTTCTCGCTGATCCAGGGGATTTCTACGCTTAGCTGCTCGTCTGGAGCTTCTCGCGCTTCTTATATAGACTCTTCATCAATCCCTCAAAGCCCCGCTTGCGAATCGCCGTCTGAAAAGAACGAACGTAGCTGCCTACCGTGCTGACTTCGTCAAGGATGATGTCGGTGATCCACCAGGTGCCGTTCTTCGCACCCATGGTATATTCCACCACGGTCGATTTGTCCTGGTAGACGGTCGTCGTTTTTACGTAAGCGCTGTCGGCCACCACCTTGACCTCGTCGTAGGCGACGGCGGCATTGTAAATGTTGGGATCGGCCAGCGACTGCGACCGCACAATATCAGCAAACACGTCGATGAATTCCGCGCGCTGCGCCTCAGTCAGATCCGCCCAGTACCGGCCCAGCGCCACGCGCCCCATCTCTTCGAAGTCGATCACGTCGTTGACCATATCTTCGACACGCTTCCGTTGCTCCGCCGTAGCTGTTTTTTCAATCAGCGGCTGGATGGCTTGCTTGATCTCTTGATCGCGCTGCTCCAGCATGGCGCGGATCTCTTGTTCCGGGGTTTGCGCCTCCACCGGCGCGATGAAAAAGCCCATCATCAACAGGCCCGCCAGGAGCAGCATCGTCGGGTTCTTTACGCTAGCAATGTTCAGCATAGCAGACAGATAGAGTGAAATGATAGAGGGTCGAACGGGCAAGGCACGTTGTTTTTCAACAAACGCAGACTGCCTGCCCGTTATTCAACAAGTGTGCCGCTTTGGGCCTGTTCCCCGAGAACTCCCACCGCATCCAGCAAGCGCAACACCGCCAGGTTGTACCCGTGAACGGCCTCGTAATAACGCGCCTCCAACTCCAGGTTGGCCCGCACGGCCTTGACGAGGTTCTCGGTATCGCCCAGATCCAGGTCGAAGTTAATGTATTCGAGACGCAACCACTCCTTGCTGGTGGTCAGCGACGAATCTTGCGCCTCCAGGGCGGCCTGCGCGATGATCAGGTCGCGGTAGGCTTTTTCGACTTCGAACAGGACGAGTTGTTGCGCGCCCTCCAACTGATACCGCACTTCTTCGCGCTCGGCCCTGGCCTGATCCACGCGAGCCCGTGTCTGAACGAAGTTCAGTTTTTGGCGCAAGCCGACGCCGGTGCGGGCGCTGCTCCCCAGAAATGAATCGCTGATGAAGGGATTCGGCTGGCGAATACGACCGGGCGTATAGGTGAAACCGGTCGAGAATCCGAAAAACAGCTTGGGATAATAATCGGAGCGAGCCACCTTGACGAGCGCCTCGCGGGCGGCGAGCCCGGCGCGTCCCTGCGCCAGCTCGGGCCGATGCGCCATCGCCTGCTCGAAGTACCGATCCAACGATTCCAGCACGAAAGGCAACGGCTGGAGCACGTCTTGCTCGGGCACGACGACCGTGCCGTCGGGCAGGATCAACTGGCGGGCAAGCGCCACGCGGGCCGTCACAGTGTTCTGCTCGACCTCGACGACCCGGCGGTTGAACTCCTGTTCGGTGATCTCCACCTGAAACAGGTCGGCATCGTCCACGTCTTGCGCCCCTTCTTGCAGCAGCCGGTCGATCTCGCGCTTGGCCTGGTCCACGACGCTTCGGGTTCGGTTGGCCAGGCGCAGCAATTCGTTGGTCAGCAACACGTTGTAGTAGAGTTCGGCGGCGCGCAGCGCCACGGCCAATTCCTTGCCCTGTACGGCTGCTTCTTCCACCTCTACCCCGTGGCGCGCCGCCTCGATGCTGCCCCCCAGCTCGCCCCACGTATAAATGGGCTGAATGAGTTCGACTTCAAGCTGTGTAAACGGATGCAGGGTGCTCCAGTCGTTCCGCACGTCGGGGTCCAGGTACAGCGCGTCGTCGGGCGTCTCGGGATTGGGCCGTTTGAGGCCGGGGCCGAACGCGTGAGCCGACGTCGCGTTGAATTCGGGAACGAAGCGGCTGGAACGCGCCAGGCGGCTCCGGGCCGCGGCAAAGTCGCGGTTGGCCCGCTCCGCGCCCAGATCCGGGCTCACCGCAAGAGCGCGGGTGATGACGCCGTTTAGCGCCACACGCACGGTGTCGGCGGAAGGCGTGGTCCCCTGTGCGACGACGGCACGACCTGGGAATATCAACGCGAGAAGCAGCAGCAGGGCAAGCGCGTACCACGTGCACGACCCCACTCGAACAAACATCGATGCAAAGATCCTATCAGGCATAAGTAAGGAAACGATTCAGACGTGAAAGGGACAATAGAAACGTCGGAGGGATGCTGCCATAGGGCTTCTGTCGAGCCGCTTTGTTGCATCCCGAAGTAACGAAGCGGGCACACACACCAACGTCGAGAACCCGCAGGGCTGCATTACAAGGGACGTCCGGGCGGACGCAGCCTGTACGCCATGGAACGGGCGGGGGTTCTTCCTTCGTTGAGGCAAAATGAACGCCGCCTTATCCACCTCGCAACGTATCTACGAGATCAGGCGGAAGACGCCAGGGATCCCTGGCAACACGATCCCAGGCAAAATGCGGGATCAGGGCGGCGGCAGAGCAGGGCACCGGCTGCGGCTGCAATCCGAGCGAAAAAGCGAGGTAGCCGACGAGCGCCTCGGGCCGAAGCCCGGCCTCGCGAAGCGACCGGAGCGTGAGCCCCTGATCCCGTTTGGATAGCTTCTTGCCTTCCGCGTTGACCACGAGCGGGACGTGGGCATAGGCGGGCCGAGAGCCACCCAGCGCGTCGATGAGTTGGATCTGCCGGGCAGTGGAGGCCAGCAAATCTTCGCCGCGCACCACTTCGTTGATGCCCATCAGCAGATCGTCCACGACGACGGCAAGCTGGTAGGCATAGAGGCCGTCGCGGCGCTTGAGCACAAAGTCGCCCACCACCCGATCCACCTGCTCCGTGAGGGCTCCATACACCCGATCCGTAAACGTCACCGGGCGGTCATCGACGCGAAAGCGGAGAGCGGCGTCCGGCAGCGTGCCGTCGCGGAAGGCCTCGAACCAGCCGAGATCGAGAGGATGCGGGCGCAACGCTGCCGGATACGGCCGCAGCCCGTCGGTTCCGTGAGGAGCGGTCGCCAGATGGCGCAGGTCTTTACGCGAGAGCCGACAGGGAAAGAGGCACGCGCGCGCGTGCAGGCGGTCCAGGGCCGCCTCGTAGTGCATGCTTCGCTCCGACTGCCGGTACGGCCCGCTGTCCCCGCCCCGCCGGGGGCCTTCATCCCAATCGAGGCCGAGCCACGTAAGGTCGTCCAGGATCGCCTGGGCCATGCCGGGCACCACCCTCGGCACATCCAGGTCTTCGATGCGCATGACGAAGGTGCCGGCGGCGGCTCGCACCGAGAGCCAGGCCGCCAGCGCCGTTCGCGCACTGCCCACATGCAGCAGCCCCGTCGGCGACGGTGCGTACCGCCCCCGTGCTTCGGAAACCTGTTCAGGAAAATGCAGCATGGCCGGTCGGAAAAAGCTGAATCGCACGTAGGGTACGGCCTGCGGCCCAGATATGCCACCCCCGCGAACATGCCCCGCCGGGCAGACCCGGCGCTCGAAGAAGCCGCTTTTTTCCGTTTCTCTTTTTGAAAACCCCTGCCGTCTACGCTACCTTAGTGCCGGACAATCACGCATCCCCGATTTACCGGCTCTCCCTCCGTGGCCTTTCATAACAAGCCCCAGCCGCTCGGCGACGTTCTCCAGGCCCTCATCGACCGGATGGGCCTGCGGCACAAGATCGACGAAGCTCGCATCATCGAGGCCTGGGCCGTTGTCGCAGGCCCCCAGATCAACAGCGTAACGGACACGGCCTGGGTCAAGAGCGGGACACTTTACGTTAAAATAACGTCGGCGGCCTGGCGTCACGAATTGCACCTGCGACGGCAGGCATGGCGGCAGCGACTCAACAAGCACCTCGGGGCGGAACTCGTGAAAGAACTCATTTTTCGCTGAACGAAAGACGAACAATCTTTTCAACGCCGGGAACCATCGCCGCTCGACGCAATACATCAACATTATGCTTGTCGCATAATTCTTTTAGGCACCCCACCATGATTGCCTAATTTATACAAAGAACAGGCGAATCGACGGCGATGATCCAAGGCTCCGAACGGCGGCGTTAGAGCGAGGTGTCACCTCCCTGGTTCTCGAGACGCACCCTGAGGAATAGAAGCACAGACGTATTCACTCACACAAGCGGAGACGACTATGACCATTCGCGTAGCGGACATCCTCAGGCACAAAGGCAGCCGCGTGGTTTCCACCGGACGCATGACCACGGTCTACGATTCCATCGCGAAGATGGTGGAAAACAATGTGGGGTCGATCCTGGTGACGGACGGGGATGACGTGTGCGGCATCTTCACCGAACGCGACTACCTCCGGCGTATCATCTTGCAGGGACGCACCTCCAAGTCTACGCTGATCGAAGACGTGATGACGACCGAGGTCGTCTGGGTAGATCCACACTTCGACGTGGAAGAGTGTATGGCAATTATGACCAAAAAGAAATGCCGCCATCTTCCCGTCATTGACGAAGGAAACGTTGTCGGCGTCATCTCGATAGGCGACTGCGTCAAAGAAATCTCCAACGAAGCCAAGGCCCGCACCCAGTACCTGACCAACTATATCACCGGCCA
>JBHHWM010000137.1:0-12209 GCA_046756545.1 Rhodothermales bacterium
CCTCAGCCAACGATATCGTTCTGTCGCGTTGTAGCCCTTATTTGAATGGTATTGGATCTAGAACCCCTCTGGATCGGACGTATCGACGATATTTTGACCGGCAAAGAGCGCCTGCGCGATGCGGATCTGACGAACCGGAAAACCCACGAAGCCGATCATAACGCGACCCCGGCTCATACGATCCTCGGCTCGTTCCGCACCCTGCGGATGCAGCTCGTCCAACAACTTGACGCCCTTGACCCGCAGGCCGGAGGCGGCTCGGCCCTCCATCCCCGCCTGGAAAAACCGATGCGCTTGCTCGACCTGATGTACTTCATCGCCGAGCACGACGATCATCATCTGGCTCAGATGACCCGGCTCCAACGCCGCTTCGGGCTGTAGCGGGGTAGAGCCGACACCGCCTGCTCTATAGCAAAAGCCCGTGCCGGAGCATCCCGCCGGCACGGGCTTTTTATTTCCTGGGGCTTGGCAAGGCGTCAGGTATACTTCATGGCTTCCTTGCCCAGATACCGGCGCAAAATGCCCATCTGGCCGATATGATACGCTTCGTGATGCATCAGGAAGGCCAGCATCCCTCCCATCGTGCCGTCGTCGATGGGTACCTTGGCCGGTGCCGGACCCGCAAGCACGGCTTCGGGCAAGCGGGCCATACCGGTACTGATCCGCTCCGAAATCGCATTCCAGTGCGTTTTAATGGCCTTGATGGATGGATATTCGACGTCGTCTCGCAGCCCGTGACCGTGGCTGAACAGTTCGCTATACGGATCGTCTTCCTCAAGCTGCCCAATCTGCTTCATGCTGTAGCGGGTGGAGGTCAGATGGCCGGCCAGCCATTTGATGTTGTTGACGGTTTCGCGGGCCTGCTCATCAGCGTCAGCGTCGCTGATACCCTCCAACACGTTATTGAAGAGCCGGGTATGCAAATCGAATTGCGCGGCCAGCGTCTGTGCGCTATGCGTTCTTACGGCGGTTTCCATGCTTCCTCTCCTCCTCGCGCTACGAGGATCTTACAGGGTGAACTTTCAAACGATGTATCTCAACATAGCCGGGAAACACGAACGGACGCAACTGGCATAAATGATATTCTAGGGGGGCATTTGTGCCAACTTTCTTTGGTATCTTTCCTGATACACGCTGAGCTTTTCGCGTCATGCCAGGCAGTATAACCGCTGGATCGTCTCAGCAGGTCAATACGGCTGATTCCTCCAATCGAAGAAGCCCTCCGGGAAGGAAATAACGATGAAGGTTTCGATCCTGCTTTGCGAAGAATGTATCCCAAGCTGCGTCGTGGGTATCCTCGATATGTTCGACACAGTGAACGAGTATCTACGGCGAACCCCCGATCCACGTTGTTCGCAATACGAGGTGAACCTGGTAAGCCTTCAATCCAGAACCGTACGGATCAACAAACTCTCTTTTGCATGCGACCATACCTTGCAGGAGGCCCCTCCCACCGATCTCATTATCATCCCTGCGCTGCATCCCGGTGCTCCGATGATCCTGGAGAAATACCAAAAGGTGATACCCTGGCTACGCGCCCGGTACCTGGACCAGCAGACCGAACTCGCCAGCATATGCACCGGCGCGTACCTGCTGGCCGCCACCGGCCTGATCGACGGCAGGGCGTGCTCGACGCACTGGGCGGCCGCCGAAGCCTTCCGAGAGATGTTTCCCGGCGTCAAGCTGCAATCGCAGACCATCATTACGGACGAGGAGGGCATCTACACCAGCGGCGGGGCCACCTCCTTTTATAACCTGGTCCTGTACATCATCGAAAAAAGTGGAGGGAGAGAGGTCGCGCTCTGGACGGCCAAGATGTTCCTGATCGACATGGACCGCGTCTCTCAATCGCATTTCACCATTTTCCATCCTCAAAAGAATCACCACGACCGCTCCATCATCAAGGCCCAGGATTTCATCGAGCAAAACTACCGGCAGGAACTCCGCGTGGATGCGCTCGCAGCACAGGTGGGCCTGAGCAAACGGAATTTCATCCGCCGGTTCAAGAAAGCGACGCACAACACTCCGATCCAGTACATCCAGCGAGTAAAAATCGAGGCTGCCAAGAAGGTGCTGGAGACCACGTCGGCTACCATCAACGAAGTCATGTACCAATCCGGATACAGCGACATGAAATCCTTCCGGACGCTGTTTAAGAAGATGACGGGCCTCACCCCCACGGCCTACCGCAAAAAGTATAACTATGCGATCCTCGCTCCCCTACCGGCATGATCCTCGGAAGATAACGCCTACCTGTTACTCGTTCACTTGATGATTCAGGCTCATCATGAGTTCGTGCAGGTTGGCCCCGTTGGTCTGTAGCGGATCCATGGCTCTGACCAACGCCGTGCGCAACAGGAATAGCTCTTTCTTATCCTCGTTCGACGCATCGCGTACCATCTGGATGCGCATCAGTGCCGCCTGGGTATCCTGCCCCGGATTGAACCGGCCGTTTAACTGGCTGCACTGGTCACAGACCCCCTGTTTGCTGACCAGGGCACACTGGTCGTCGAAGATGCGCACCATCGTCTTCCTGGCCCGGTGCAGCAGATGCTTGACCGCCCCCAGGGAGGTGTCCATGATCGAAGCAATTTCCTTTACTTTGAACGCATAAATGTCTTTCAGAATAAGCGCCAGTTGCTCCTCAAGGGGCAGCATCTTCGAGGTGCATGTGAAGCAATAGTCGATATGCTCCCGGATTTCGAACGCGCCGAAGGGATCATAACGGTTCGTTCGCATGAGCGCGTTCAGCCTCTCCTCTTCGGCGTGCGCGTACCTTCTGACCCGGTCGAGGGTATCTTCGCGCCATCGCTTCTTCTTTTTCAGGTGTTTCCTGGCATGATGGGTAGCGATAGTGAAAACCCAGGTCTTCAAACTCGACCTCCCTTCGAAGGACGGCAGATGGTCGAAGGCGATAATGAAGGTGTCGTGCGCCAGGTCTTCGGTTTCGTTTCGGTTGGCGGTGAGCCGGTAGAGGTACGACTTTAGCTGTGGCTGAAACGCAGAAAACAGCGCATGGAACGCCTTGATGTCGCCGGCTTGCGCTTTTTGTAACAGGGTGTCTTTCTTCATCTGGCCCGTCGTCTTCGTCATACACGTAAGAGAAGCGGGGAGCTTTCCGAAGCAGTCCTCACGCCGGAAAGCTCCCCGGCTTCCCTTTCGGCCCATCAGGCTCGTAGCGGGCGCTTGAAGTAGTACACCCGCGCATCGGGCTGGCTGATCTGGGCCAGGGAGACTAACTCCCAGCCTTCCTGCCCCAACTCTGCCATGGTCCGATGGATATCCTCGATACTCGAGGGCTTCCCGGCAGCAAAGTACTTCAAAAACTTCTTGCCGTCGTTGATGTTTGCCCGTAGCGCACAGTATTCCCATTTGACTACCTGCGACATCCTTTTCCTCCTTGTTTACGTTGCGGTGTTGGTATGCGTACGCCACGCTCACTCTTGAGCGGGATCGGTCGTGATGCAAGCTGGAGGTTCCAAACAACCTGATGGAGGCTGCCCGGCTCTTGCTCATCACGACGGTGTGACCTGTTTCAGGGTCTCCTTTCTTTAGAGCATTTTGCATCCAAAAACGGTCGGGCGAAGTAGAACGCCGCGCGAACCGCTCCAGAATACCCGACAACACAGGAAACTCCATACAACGATGAGCGAGCCGACGAAGATAACCGCCGTACCCATGACGGATCTTGTCCAATATCAGGAAGGATCCGTCGTGAGCCGAACCATTCTGAAACAGACAACCGGGTCCGTTACCGTATTTGCCTTCGACCGGGCCGAGGGCCTGAGCGAGCATACCGTACCCTATGATGCCCTGGTTCACCTCCTAGACGGCGAGGCGGAGATCACCATTGCCGGCATCGCTCATCGAGTGAAGCAAGGCGACATGATCGTGTTGCCGGCCCATGAACCTCACGCCCTCCACGCTACGACACGATTCAAGATGGTGCTTACCCTGATAAAATCCTGACGGGTAGCGTCTACCCGTGCCCCTTCGCCATCGGAAGCTCGATGCGGAACGTGGTCCCTTGACCGACCCTGGACTGGACCAGCGTAAGCGTGCCCCCGTGGTAATCTTCGACGATGCGCTTGGCGAGGCTCAGGCCCAGGCCCCACCCTCGCTTCTTGGTGCTGTAGCCGGGACGAAACACGTTCTTCCATTGCCGCCGGTCGACGCCTTTGCCGTTGTCGCTCACATCGATGAAAATATGCCGGTTCTCCCGGCGTGCCGCGATCTCGATCCGCCCCTCTTGTTTTTCGATGGCGTCGAGGGCGTTCTTCAGCAGGTTTTCGATCACCCACCCGAACAGTTCGGCGTTGAGCGGTGCGCGCAGCCCGTCAGGGACGTCGACGTCGAGCGATACCTGGCCGCGTTCGGGGAAGCGACGACGCATGTAGTCGGCGGTGCTGGCGATGAAGGGGGCCAGGGGCACGACCTCCAGCTTCGGCAGCGAACCGATGTCGGAGAAGCGATTTGCCACCCGGTGGAGCCGTTCGATGTCTTTCTCCACCTCGTCGAGGGCGGCGTCATGCTCGGTGGTCGGCATGTCGGGTTGCCGGAGGAGTTCGAGCCACCCCATCAGGCTGGAGATGGGCGTTCCCAGTTGATGCGCCGCCTCGCGCGCCATCCCCACCCACAGGCTGCTCTGCTCGCTGCGCCGCACGTACGAAAACCCGAGATAGCCCACCAGGATAAACAGACCCACAAAGAGCAGTTGCAGAAACGGATAGAGGCGCAGTTCCTTGACGAGACTCGACTCGTCGTAATACACGAATTGTTTCAGTTTCCGCTCGCCGTAGTCGATCTCGACGGGAATGGGCGGATACACTTCGGCCATGCGGCGCATTCGCTGTTCCACGCGCAGGCTATCCCGGCCCGTAATCCGACCGGTATCCGGGACGGAAAGATGATGCCAGCTCAGTGGGCGGTTCAGGCTGTCGGTGAGGATTGTGGGCACATTGACGTAGAACAGCGCGATATCCGAGATCAGCGTGAACTGATCGGCGGGAGGCATACTCTGCGCCCACCGTGCGGCCTCCCGAAACGTATCGAACTGGGTGGGGGTCGGCATGGGCAACGTGGTCCCGCCCTCCATGCGTCGAAGATCGCGCAACAACCGGTTGAGTTGCCGAAACTGCTCCTGATAGGGGTTGTCCGACGAACTCGCGATCAGTTCCTTGGCCCGTGCCCACAGTTGCATACTCGCCTGTTCGCGCTCCCGCAGCCGGTTGACGAGATGGTTCGTGTAGGCCAGGGACGCCATCGCCATCAGGATAGCAAAGAGAATAAGCCCCAGCTTGAGGTTGACCGACAAACGATAGGCCTTCATGGGTCCAATCCGATAAGAGGCACAAACCGAAACGGCATCGCACGTATCACGCAATACCCAGCTCGAAACAGCGGATCATCGGTGTGGAATGCTTGAAACGCACACGGTTTCAAGACCATCCCACAACTACTATCGACTATTCCAGGTCGTAGCTTTGCGTCTATAAGCAGTCGGTGCCGGCTTCGTTTCGGACGTAGGTGCTTCCCGGATCAGACCGAGACGTGCTGCGAGACCCCCCCGCCGTTGATGGTCTGGCTCCGTTTGGGACCGGTCGAAATCATGCTGATGCCGACGCCCATGTAATCGGCGACGAACTGAAGATATTCCCTGGCCGCGTGCGGAAGATCCTCGAACCGGCTGACTCCGGTGATGTCTTCCGTCCAGCCGGGGAGCGTTATGTAGACCGGTTCCATCGATTCGAGGGTCTGCACTTCGGCAGGGAAGCGCGTGACTTTCTTCTCGCCGTACTGATAGCTGGTGCACACGTTGAGTTCTTCGAGTCCGGTAAGGACGTCGAGCTTGGTGATGGCCAGTTCCGTGAACCCGTTCACCATGGCGGTATACCGGAGGGCGACCAGGTCGAGCCAGCCGCAGCGACGGGGCCGCCCGGTCGTCGCCCCGAACTCATGCCCCACCTCTCGCAGTTGCTCGCCGGTCTCGTCCTCCAGTTCGGTGGGGAACGGTCCGTTCCCTACCCGCGTGCAGTAAGCCTTGACGATCCCGATGACGCGATTGATGGCGATGGGGGGAACACCCAGGCCGGTGCAGGCTCCGCCCGCCGTAGGATGACTGGACGTAACGAAGGGATAGGTGCCAAAATCCACGTCGAGGAGTGACCCTTGCGCCCCTTCGGCCAGCACGTGTTTACCCGCTTGCAGGGCCGTATTCAGGTACGCCGCCGTATCGGTGACGTACGGGTCGATGCGTTTATCGAACTCCACGTATTCCTCGATGATCTGCTCGACGTCCAACTCCTCTGCGCCGTACACACTCTTGAGGATGGCGTTCTTCTCATCGATAGAGTGCTTGAGCTTCTTGCGTAACACGTCGCGGTCGAGCAGATCGACCACGCGGATGCCGGTACGCGCAAATTTATCGACGTACGCCGGCCCGATGCCGCGCCCCGTCGTGCCGATGGCACCGGCGTCCCGAGCGCGCTCTCGCGCCTCTTCCACCTTTTTGTGATAGGGCATGATGAGGTGGGCATTGTGCGAGATGAAGAACCGTCCCGCCACTTCATACCCCAGGTTTTGAATCGTGGCAATCTCGTCCATCAAGGCGACCGGATCGATCACCACGCCGTTGCCAATGACACAGGTCACCCCTTCGTGGAAGATCCCACTGGGTACCAGGTGGAGCACGAACGTCTGATCGCCCCAGCAGATGGTATGCCCGGCGTTAGCGCCTCCTTGATAGCGCGCTACGATGTCGACTTCGGGGCTGAGCAGATCGACAATCTTACCCTTCCCCTCGTCCCCCCACTGGCTTCCAATAACGACCGTTACTGACATAACACATTTCAGGTCTTCCTCGTCGAAGGAGCATGGACCCTTCCGGGTCATCCCTTCGACGTGCTGCACACACGCAGCGATGTTGCGACATAGAGAAGGCGGCGAGGGGGTTCCTCGCCGCCTTCAGCAACCCATATCCGAGAGTAGCCTACCAGAAGGATGACCTCTTATAGGAACCTCGGCCGCAGAAGGCGAGCGCACGAGAGGGATATCGTCCCCTCCTATTCACTGGCGGGCGGGTCGGCCTCATAGCTCGCCACGGCGTCATCCACCGAGTCGAAGTGTTTGAACACCGTAATAAGCTTGGTGATGATGAGCAGCGACTGGATGCGGTCGGCGGCGTTGGCCAGGCGTAAGTCGCCGCCGCTATTACGCATGGTCGTCATCCCGCTGATCAGCATCCCCAGACCGCTCGAGTTCATAAACTTGACCTTCGAGAGATTCACCACGACGTTCTTCTTGCCTTGCTCCTTGAGGTTATGGAGCGTTTCGTGGAGCTTCGCCCCATCGGGTCCGCCCATGATGTTCCCTTTGAGCGTAATAACGACGGAATTATAACGTTCGTCAACCGAGTAGTTCATATGATCACCAGGCTAGAAGAAGAAAGCTAGTTTCCACGCAAAGGGTGCCGGTATCGCCGTCGAGAGCGGTCGCCCTCGTGCGGTACCCTACCGTCTGCGAACCGGTTTGGGAGCCAACCGCTGATGTAACTCCACCACCACGGGCATTGCTACAAAAACGGACGAATAGGTCCCTATCAAGACACCTAAAATCAGTGCGAAGGCAAAGCCCTGAAGCACCTCGCCTCCGAATATAAACAGCGTCACCACGACGAGCAAGGTCGTCCCCGACGTAACGATCGTTCGGCTCAACGTTGTATTGACCGAACGGTTGACGACGTTCTCGTAGGGATCCGTCTTGAACAGGTTGGTAAATTCGCGGATGCGGTCGAAGATGACCACCGTGTCGTTGAGCGAATACCCCACAATGGTCAGGAAGGCCGCGACGATAGCCTGATCGATCTGCAATGAAAAGGGCAGCAAGCCCTGAAGCAGCGAGAAGAGACCCAGCGTGATCAGCACGTCGTGGAACAGCGCCGCTACCGCTCCCAGGCCAAATCGCCATTCGAACCGGATCAGGATGTAGATGAAGATGACCAGGAGCGAGCCGAGCACGGCGTAAATAGCCCCGGCCTTCAAGTCTTCGGCGAAACGGGGACCTACGATGTCGGTCTTGACGACCTGCGGCTGAGCCCCTGGAAAGGCCGCATCAATCCCCGTAACGATCTGATCCTGCACTTCATTGATGTCGCCGGTAGCCAGGGTGCGAACCAGCATGGCGTGAGAATCGTCGGCGGCCGTCTGCCCTGCCAACGCATAGGTCTTCACTTCCGGTGCCTGCCCGAGCACGCCGGTCAGTTGCTCGCGAACACTCGTCACGACCAGTTCTTCCTGCGTCTCGACGACGAACTCCATGCCACCCTTAAAGTCGATCCCTAATTCGAGCCCCCGTATCCCAATCGACAGGAGGCTGAGCACGATGAGAACACCGGAAAAGATATACCCCTTTGTCCGGTTCTCAACGAAGCTAAAGTTTGCTTTTTCGAAAACACGCATGTCGATTTCCTCTATGGTTGCGCCTCTCCAAGAGGCGTGTCGTTCTTCCGTAGTGTGATGAGGTAACTCAGCCGTAATTGACGTTCATCCGGCGTTCGAGGATCATGTAGTCGAAGATGATCCGCGTGAACACGATGGCGCTAAAGAGCGAAGCCAGGATGCCGATCATGAGCGTCACAGCGAAGCCTTTGATGGGTCCGACCCCGAATGAATAGAGGATCACACCGACGAAGAAAGTCGTGATGTTGGCGTCGATGATGGCACTTAGCGCTTTGGCATAGCCCCCGTCGATGGAGGCTTTGAGCGTCTTGCCGGAGTTCTGCTCTTCACGAATGCGCTCGAAGATGAGCACGTTGGCGTCCACGGCCATACCGATGGTGAGCACGATACCGGCGATGCCGGGCAGCGTAAGCGTCGCACTGAAACCTGCCAGAACGCCCATGATAAAGATCAGGTTGAGGATCAACGCGAGGTCGGCTACCACCCCACCCGTGCGGTAGTAGACAATCATGAACAACGCGACGATGAGCAGCCCCACCATGACCGATCTAAAGCCGGCCCGGATCGACGCCTGCCCCAGGCTCGGACCTACGGTTCGCTCTTCGACGATCTGAACCGGAGCGGGCAATGCACCCGACTTGAGCACCGTCACGATGTCGGTCGCTTCCTCGCGCGAATCCAGCCCGGTAATCTGCGAGCGACCGCCGACGATTTTTTGCTGCACCGTGGGATAGGAGTACACGACTCCGTCGAGAACGATGGCGATGTTCTTGTTCACATTCGCCCCGGTGACGCGAGCCCAGGTACTCGCCCCCTCACTGTTCATCGTCATCGACACTTCGGCCTGGTTGCTCTCGTTGAAATCGACGCGGGCGTCGGTGATCACCTCGCCGGTGAGTTCCGACGTATTGTTTACGCCGAGCACCCCATACAACTCAAACCCGTCCTCCGAGACGTCTATCGCATTCGCCGTGTAGAGCAGTTCGATGTCTCGGGGAAGGAGCACACGCACTCTGGGATCTGCCATGAGTTCGTTGAACCGGGCCGAATCGTTTTCGGCAACACTGCCAAAGTACACGCCGCGTCCGTCCGGAAGAAGCACGTCGAGCAGGGGATTGCCTGCCGCCGCCTCGCTATCCTGGGTAGCCAACAGTTGGCTTACATCGAAGGTTGAGTCGGCTCCGGTCGAATCGGCGGCGGTATCCGCGACTTCGGGAAGGGAGGCCGGTTCATCCGTCGTGGCGGCGATGCTGTCGGGATCGACAACGCCCGTATCCTTTTCATAATACTCGATGATCTGGGCGAGAGACCCGCTCAGGTCATCGGCCATCAGGCGAAATTCCAGGCGCGCGGTGCCTTTGAGCAGGTTGCGTACCCGTTCCGTGTCATCGACGCCCGGCAACTCCACCACGATGCGCCGCGATCCCTGTCGCTGGATGGAGGGTTCGGTCACCCCGAACCGGTCGACGCGGTTCCGAATGATCTCGATAGCCCGGACGATGGCGTCGTCGGCCTGTTGCCGGAGATATTGTGTCACCTCGCTATTCGTGGACCGGCGGTTGATCCCTTCGTCGCTCCGGAAGTATCGGGAAAGGCGTGCGTTGGGATCTCGCGCCTCGAACTCCTGCACAAAGGCATCGATGAGCGAAATGTCACTCGCAACGGCCTGTTGGTTGGCCGTCCCCAAGACGGCGTTGAAGGTCGAATCGCGCCGCTCGCCGGCCAGCTCATAGAGGAGCTGTCTCAGCCCCACTTCGAGGGTGACGTGCATGCCGCCCTGGAGGTCGAGGCCCAGCTTCAAGGCCCGTTCCCGCGCGCTCGTAATAGACCGGTTGTTTTCCACGAGATAGTCTGCTTTCTCTTCTCCAGAAAGCTCTGCCACCTTCTTGGTGTAGTAGTAGCTCTGCGCGGACGGAAACAGATACCATCCCGAGAGCACCAGAAAGAAGAGGACGAGAAAGATTTTCACTCCATTATTTTGCATGGCGATACAGGGTTTGCTTCAAACAGAAACACGGTGTTGTCCTGATCGACCAACGGACCTTACCGGAATACCACGCATTTGCCCGGAATCCGGGCTTCAAAGAAAGCATGCGCGAACGCACCGGAAGCGTGCGGCTGATCAGAACAGAGAGGACAGAGGAAGAGCCGGGTGGATCTAGGGGCCGAGGGGCTGTGCAGTAGAAAGGCTGCGCAACATAAGAACAAACACCGGCACAACGGACGGACGGACCGTCTGGGTCCACGCCGAATGAGCCAACCGGTGTGCCCTCAATACCGCGTGCGTCCCCTTCCATCGCTTCAGGGCCTGCTTCGAGAGCGCCTGGACCGTCACGAAAACGGTACGCGGCAGAACGGCATCGTTCACAAGCCCGATGTAGCAGCCCTGCAAATAGATGATGAGCGCTTCGTTAGAGAGGCTGCGAGGCGAGAAAACACGCGCAAGCGGCGTCTCCGGCTGCTGTGCTTCGTACGCCTCGACAAAGACCGTCAGGAAAGCCTCCAGCGACCGAGACCGACTGGCAGCGGCCACCTCTAACGCTTTCTGAACGGTTTCATCCGCCGGCTCGCGGAGTTGCGCTTCGACCCAGCCAGCGTAGGATGAGGTGTGTTGCGCCGTCTGTACCCCCGTTGCGAAGCTCACGGGCAGCAGGCTGGCCAGGAGGACACCTGCCATCCACCGCATGCTCCATCTGGATCGCAACTTGTACATGAGAGTCGAGGGTATGAGCGCGTACTTGGACAAACTGAACCTGACAAGTTACATCACATCGCGAGAACGAACGCAATGACGACATGATTATTCTGTCAAAACACCCCGTTGTTCCTGGAGATGCAAAGATCTTGCTGCACCCGTTTGTTCACAGGGGCTACACTCCAAGATTCCACTGCACGATTTCGTCCAGGTCTTTGCGATGCAAATCGGGTACGGTCGCTTCATCGGCAGGATAGCCCACCGGAAAAAGAATGAAGGGGCGCTCGTTCTTGGGACGATGAAGAATGGTGTTCAAGAACCCCATTGGGCTCGGGGTGTGCGTCAGCGTGACCAGGCCCATGTTGTGCAACGCGGCGATAAAAAGCCCGCATGCCAGTCCGCAACTCTCCTGAACGTAATAATTCTTGGCTTTCGTTCCATCTTCTTTGACCCGATAGGACTCCGCAAAACAGACGACAATCCAGGGGCTTGTCTCCAGAAAGGGCTTCCGCCAGTCCGTTCCGAGGGGGGCGAGCGCTTCGAGCCACTCCGGCGACATCCGCTCGTGATAGCTGTCCTTTTCTTCTGCTTCAGCTCTCTTCCGGATCTGACGCTTCACTTCCGGATCGTTCACCGCAACAAACCGCCACGGTTGCTTGTGGGCCCCGCTGGGCGCTGTCCCGGCGGTCCGAATCGCCAGTTCGATGAGCTCTCGGGGCACGGCCCGGTCGCTGAAAAACCGGATAGAACGCCGCTTCTTCATCAAGGCATAAAAGGCGTTAGCTCGCTCCCGCATCTCGTCAACGGGCCGTTCCTCATGATGGAAGGCGATGGGACGGTAAACACTCATCGGATGATTTTTCTGGATGGATACTCTTTATGAAGGGCTTCCTGGTGGCGAGGCATAAAGAAAAAGCCCCTCACGTCGAGAAGCAAGCGAATTATTGGTGGGATGCCGAGGGGCATTCGAGCACGCTCTTCGGATTCTTAGCAGCGCGAGGCATATGTAGACGTTTTTCGATCTTGTATTTCCCCTTTGAAAATGCTAATTCCTGTCA
>JBHHWM010000138.1:0-12208 GCA_046756545.1 Rhodothermales bacterium
GGGCTCTCCACCGGTATTTGTACGACGTCGCTGAAGCACGCCAGTCATTTTCAGCAACACGCCGAGGCGGGCATGGTCATGATCAACCTGCCGACGGCGGGGGTGGATTATCACGTGCCCTTCGGCGGGCGGAAAGGATCCAGCTACGGCAGCCGGGAGCAGGGCCGGTATGCAGCGGAGTTCTACACGACCGTCAAAACGAGTTACGTAGCTCCTTGAGAACGAGTGCGACTATCACGGTGGGTAGATAGTCTTTCTTTTTTGAAAGGAGCAACGTAGTGCGTGTTTCGTGGTGCGTAGGTGGCCTGATGCGCCGCGCACTGCGAACACGTTTTAGGTACACCCGTTGGTGTGCAAACCAAGTGATCGAAGATCGATGCAAACGGAAAGCCTGGCGAATAAAGCGTATGCGATGGTCGAGGAAATGATCGTGACGCTGGCGTTGCCGCCCGGCCACGTCTTTTCCGAAGCCGATCTGAGTCGCCGGATTGCTATCGGACGGACTCCGTTGCGCGAGGCACTGCAACGCCTGGCCGGTGACCGCCTGGTGGTGGCGCTGCCGCGCAAGGGCGTCATGGTAACCGAGATCAACATCACCGATCATCTGGCGCTGCTCGAAACGCGGCGGGTGCTCGACCGGCTCGTTGCCACCCGGGCCGCCCGGCGTGCCACGCCCGAGCAGCGGCAAACGCTGCGCGCGTGTGCCTCGGCCATGGAACAGGCGGTTGCCGACGACCGCATCGATGAGTTTATGCGCCTGGATCGTGACGGCGACGCCCTGTTAGAAGCCGCCTCTCGCAATCCCTTCGCGGCACGGGCGACGGCGTCGTTGCATGCCCATTGCCGGCGCTTCTGGTATCGGTACAAGCACGAAAGCGACATGACGCGGTCGGCGGCGCTGCATAGCCGGATGATGAACGCCGTGGCCGACGGCGATGAAGAAGCGGCTGCCGCCGCCTCCGACGAACTCGTCGATTACCTCGAACAGTTCGCCCGCACCGCGCTTGACCTGTTTTAACCTGCGTTGGACGGTTCGGCGTTCAACGTGCAAACGTTCGACGTGTATGGCCCGCCATACGTTCTTTTGCGTGGACGCTCACACCTGCGGAAACCCCGTCCGCGTCGTTACCGGGGGCGGCCCGTTTTTGGAGGGCGAGAGCATGAGCCAGAAGCGCCGCCACTTCCTGGCCGAATACGACTGGATCCGGACAGGGCTCATGTTCGAACCGCGCGGCCACGATATGATGTCCGGGACCATCCTCTATCCTCCCACCCGCGACGATTGCGACGTCGGCCTCTTGTTCATCGAGACGAGCGGGTGCCTGCCCATGTGCGGCCACGGCACGATCGGCACCGTGACGGTCATCATCGAGTACAGCCTGGTTGCTCCGAACGAGCCGGGGCGGCTGCGCCTGGATACGCCTGCCGGCCTGGTCGAAGCGCATTATACCCGGGAGGGAGGACGGGTCACCTCGGTGCACATCGTCAACGTGCCGTCGTATCTCGAAGCGGCGGACCTGGAGGTGGAATGCCCGGACCTGGGAACCCTGACGGTGGACGTGGCCTACGGCGGCAATTTTTACGCCATCGTGGACGCCCAGGAAAACTTCCGCGACATGGCGGATTTCACGGCGGCGGATCTCATTCGATGGAGTCCGGTAGTGCGCCGTCGCCTCAATGAACGCTACACGTTTGTTCACCCCGAAGACGCCGGTATCTGCGGCCTCAGCCATATCCAGTGGACAGGGAAGCCCCGCCGGGCTGAAGCGCACGCCCGCAACGCCGTCTTCTACGGCGACAAGGCCATCGACCGCTCGCCCTGCGGCACGGGCACCTCGGCACGCATGGCGCAGTGGGCCGCCCGCGGCGACCTCGACGTAGGCGATGCCTTCGTGCACGAAAGCATCATCGGGAGCCTGTTTCGGGGACGCGTCGAGGCTCGAACTCGACTGGGCGGGAAGGACGCCATCGTGCCGAGCATCGAAGGCTGGGCATGCGTGACCGGACTCAATACTATTTTTATCGACGACGACGACCCCTATGCCCACGGGTTCCAGGTGGTGTAAGGGCGCGCGGTCTTCTATCTCTACGTATCGACGCATGACCATCGAACGGCAAGCAGATGTAGTGGTGATCGGCGGAGGTGTCATCGGCCTGTGCACCGCCTATTATCTCCGAGAAGCGGGCCGCCGGGTGACCGTGCTCGAAAAGGAAACGGTGGATACCGGGACGTCGTGCGGCAACGCCGGGATGCTGGTGCCCAGCCACGTTGTGCCGCTCGCCGCTCCGGGCGTCGTGGCGCAGGGCCTCCGGTGGCTGTTTAACCCGGAGAGTCCGTTTTACATCAAGCCGCGCCTGGACCGGGCGCTTGCCTCCTGGCTCTGGCGGTTTCGCGGTTTTTGCACCGAGCGGCACACGCGCGCGTCGATGCCGTTGCTGCGCGACCTGAGCCTGACCAGCGTCGAGTTGTTTGCCGACCTGGCCGGACTGGACGGGCTCGACTTTCTCTTCGAGCGGCGTGGCTTGTTGATGCTGCACAACAGCGAGAAGGGACGCAAGGCCAATCATAAGTACGCCGTGCTGGCCCGCGAGGTCGGGCTGGAGGTAGACGAACTGGATGCGGAGGAGTTGGAAACCCTGGAGCCGGAACTAAAATCTCCGGCCACTGGAGCCGTGTATTTTCGCCAGGATGCACACCTGGACCCCGGATGCTTTGCCGGGGGGCTGAGTCGTTACCTGGAGCAGCACGGTGTCACGATTCATACCGGAACAGAGGTGCTTGGCTTTGAGCACCAGGGCCGCCGTCTCTCGGCGGTAAAGACGACGCACGGCAACATCGAGGCCGAGGACGTGGTGCTGGCCGCCGGATCGTGGTCGCCGGGGCTGGGGCGGAGCCTGCGCCTCAGGCTGCCGGTGCAGCCGGCCAAAGGCTACAGCGTGACGCTCCCGCATACAGGCCCCCGCCTGCGGATCCCTACCATCCTGAGCGAAGCCAAGGTCACCATCACGCCGATGGGAGGGCGCATCCGGTTCGGGGGGACGCTGGAACTGGCCGGCTTCGATGCGTCGATCAACCGGCGGCGGGCCGCCTCCATTTTGAAGGTGATTCCGGCCTATATTCCCGGAGTCGATCCGGCCGGCATTCGGGACGCGGACATCTGGTCGGGGTACCGGCCCTGTACGCCGGACGGGCTTCCGCTGTTGGGCCGACCGGCGGCCTGGGAAAACCTCGTAGTGGCCACCGGACACGCCATGATCGGTATCACGCTGGCTCCGATCACCGGAAAGCTGGTCGCCGAGATCGTCGGTCATGAAGCCCCTTCCATAGACATCCATGCTCTCAACGTAGACCGCTTTGCATAGTCTGGTGAACGCTATCCATCATGTTGAAAAACCGAGGTTCCTATGAGATGGCTTAGATATTTCTTGCTGATCTGGATTGTGGGAGTTGTGCAGTTCCCCCTGTTTGCCCAGGACACCGATCCGTCGGTTCTCACGCTGGATCGCTTGTTTAGCTCGGGCGAATTCTTCGGGGATCGGTTCGGGCCGGCTCGCTGGCTCGCCGACGGCTCGGGCTACACCACCGTGGAGGCGTCGGCGTCGCAGGGCCGCGACATCGTACGCTACGATCCGGAGACCGGACGCCGCGACGTGCTGGTACCGGCCTCGGATCTCATCCCGGACGGGGCGTCCACCCCGCTGGCTATTCATAACTACACCTGGTCGCCGGACGGGCAAAAGCTGCTCATCTTCACGAATTCCCGGCGGGTATGGCGGCAAAACACGCGCGGCGACTACTGGGTGCTCGACCGAACGACCCGTCGCCTCCAGAAGCTCGGCGGCGAGGCGCCGCCGTCCACGCTGATGTTTGCCAAGTTCTCGCCGGACGGCACGCGCGTCGGCTACGTCCGCGAGAACAACCTGTACGTCGAACACCTGGCCCACGGCCGGATCGTGCAGCTTACCACGGACGGGTCGAAGACCATCATCAACGGTACGTTCGACTGGGTGTACGAGGAAGAGTTCGGCCTGCGCGACGGGTTTCGGTGGAGCCCGGACGGTCGCTCCATCGCCTACTGGCAACTCGACGCCGAAGGCGTGGGCGAGTTCTACCTGATCAACAATACCGACTCACTCTATTCCCGCATTATTCCCCTTCAGTATCCGAAGGCCGGCACCACCAACTCGGCCTGCAAGGTGGGCGTGGTGAGCGCCGACGGCGGCTCGACGACCTGGTTCCGACTCTCCGACGATCCGCGTAACCATTACATCGCGCGTATGGACTGGGCCGACTCATCGGATGAGATCATCGTGCAGCATCTCAACCGGCTGCAAAACACGTTGCACGTCGTGCTGGGCGATGTCCATACCGGCCAGGCGCGCACGATCTTTGAAGACCGGGACGAGGCCTGGATCGACGTCGTGGACGACCTGATCTGGCTCGACGACGGAGCGTATTTTACCTGGGTGAGCGAACGCGACGGCTGGCGCCACGTCTACCTGATCTCGCGCTCGGGAGACGAGGTGCGCTTGATCACGCCCGGCGACTTCGACATCCTCAGCATCGTGCGGATCGATACGGAAGGCGGCTGGCTCTATTACATCGCCTCGCCCGATAATCCGACCCAGCGGTATCTCTACCGTTCGCCTCTTCGGGGAGGCGGACCGGCGGAACGGCTGTCGCCGATGGATCAGCCCGGCAGCCACAGCTACCAGGTGTCGCCCGATGCCCGGTGGGCTATTCATACTTATTCAACGTTCAGCACGCCGCCTGTCATCGACCTGGTGCGCCTGCCGGATCACAGCATAGCGCGAACCTTCGTCGATAACGCCCGCCTGCGCGCCAACGTGGAGGCCCTCAACCGGGGCGAAACCGAGTTCTTCCGCGTCGATGTCGGCGACGGGGTGCTCCTCGACGGATGGGTGATCAAACCATCCGACTTCGATCCGACGAAGCAGTACCCGGTGCTGTTCTATGTGTACGGCGAGCCGGCGGGCCAGACCGTGCGGGATCGCTGGGGCGGCAGGACCCTGTTGTGGCATCATCTGCTGGCCGAGCAGGGCTACCTGGTCATAAGCATCGACAACCGGGGCACACCGGCCCCTCGCGGACGCGCCTGGCGCAAGAGCGTGTACGGTGAAATCGGCGTGTTGGCCTCGCAGGACCAGGCTGCCGCCGCCCGCGCCATCGGAACCTGGGATTCGGTGGATGCCGGGCGCATCGGCATCTGGGGATGGAGCGGTGGCGGTTCGATGACGCTCAACATGATGTTTCGGCATCCGGAGCTGTATCACACCGGCCTGTCGGTGGCCCCCGTGCCCGACCAGCGATACTACGATACCATCTACCAGGAGCGCTACATGGGCCTGCCGCAAGACAACCCGGAGGGCTACCGGCGCGGATCGCCTGTCACCTATGCCCACCAGTTGGAAGGCAACCTCCTGGTTGTCCACGGCACCGGTGACGACAACGTGCATTACCAGGGCACGCAGGCGTTGATCAACAAACTGATTGAGCACAACAAGCACTTTACGATGATGTCGTACCCTAACCGGTCGCACGGCATCTGGGAAGGGCCGGGGACGACGCGCCACCTCTACGGGTTGCTCACGCGCTACCTGATGGAAAACCTCCCGCCCGGCCCTGCACCGCTATCCGCAGGCAACTGACCCTTGTTACATGCAGCAGCGAAACCAACATCTGTTTCCCATTCTGGCGACAGGAGGGATCGAGGGGAGGTCGATCCGAAGGAACGAGGGCTTCGACGCGGAAGCGTGATGGAGGTATGCGACTATAAAGAAAAGGAGGCGGACCGATGGATGTGATCGGGCTGGATCGAATCAAAGAGGCCGTGCAGACCATCGACCTGTTGCCGGTGATTGAGGCGGGCTTTGTGGCGTATGCAGCGGGGAAGGCCGTGGTGCCGCCCGTCGGCGAGCTGGTGTTTCGCGAACCGCCCGGCGATGTCCATATCAAGTACGGATACCTGACCGACGATGCCTATTATGTCATCAAAATCGCCTCCGGATTCTATGAAAACCCTGCGCTGAATCTGCCTTCCAGCAACGGCCTGATGCTGCTTTTCAGCCGGCAGACGGGGGCGCTGTTGAGTATGTTGCTGGATGAAGGATATCTCACCGATCTGCGCACGGCGGTGGCAGGAGCCATCGCGGCCCGGTATCTCGCGCCGCGCCGGGTGCATCGGATCGGCGTGGTGGGGACGGGGACCCAGGCGCGGCTCCAGCTACGATACCTGACGCGTGTTACAGATTGCCGGGACGCCGTCGTCTGGGGGAGGCAGCAGGACCGGCTCATGCGTTACCGGGAAGACATGACGGCGGAGGGCTTTACCATTGCCATGACGCAAGACATGGACGACGTGGCGGCTTCCTGCAACCTCATCGTGACCACGACGGCCTCCACGACCCCCCTGATCCAGGCCGGTCAGCTTCGACGAGGGACGCACGTCACGGCGGTGGGGGCCGACACTCCCGAAAAGCAGGAACTCGACCCGGCCCTCCTGGGTGAGGCCGATCTGGTGGTGGCCGACAGCCGGGCGCAGTGCGTGGTGCGCGGCGAGATCGCGCACGCGGTACGAGGGGGCGTTCTTGACCGGCAGGACCTCGTGGAGCTAGGCGAGATCCTGGCCGGTTCAGCACGAGGCCGAACGTCGGACGATCAGATCACCGTGGCGGATCTCACCGGGGTGGCTGTGCAGGATATTCAGATCGCAAAGGCCGTCTACGAGGCGGTTCGAACCGAACCTATGAACGAAGAGGAAACAGCATGACCACTTTTCAGCCGTTCGAGATGGAGCGCTTGATGTCGGAGTGGGAGCACGCGGTGGAGTATAATCTGTCGGAGAGCGGCGTTCACCCCGTCTCGCTGCGCGAGTTGCTCGGCGATGCGGGCCGATGGGACGCATTGCTCGACACCGAGTTGAACTATCCGCAGGTCAACGGAACGGTGGCTCTTCGGGAGCGCATCGCGGCGCTCTATCCCGGTGCCACGCCGGATAACGTGTTGGTGACCGTGGGGTGTGCCGAGGCGAATTTTATCACGCTCCAGACCCTCGTAGCGCCGGGCGAGGACGTGGTGGTGATGCTGCCCAACTACCTGCAAATATGGGGCATGGCGCACAATTTCGGCCTGCAGATCAAGGCGTTTCACCTGCGGGAAGAGCGGGGCTGGGCACCTGATCTGGAGGCCCTGGATCAAGCCGTCACCGAGAAGACGAAGCTCATCGCCGTCTGCAACCCGAACAACCCGACGGGCTACATTCTGACCGAAGCCGAGATGGACGCCGTCGTAGCTGCTGCCGAACGTGTGGGAGCCTGGCTCCTGGCCGACGAGGTCTACAGCGGCGCAGAGCAATGGACCGATACGCAGACGCCCTCTTTCTGGGGGCGCTACGACAAGGTGCTGGCGCTCAACAGCCTCAGTAAGGCATACGGGCTGCCGGGCCTGCGGGTCGGCTGGGTTGTGGGCCCGGCACCTACTGTGGCCGACATCTGGCGGCGGCACGAATACACCACGATCTCCACCACGATGCTTGCCAACAAGCTGGGAGCCCTCGCCCTCTCGTCCGAGGTGCGGCCCCGGCTCATCGAACGCACGCGGCGATACGTCCGGCGTGGATTCTCCATCCTGGATACCTGGCTCAAGAGCCACGGCGACCTCTTTACCTTTGTGCCGCCGCAGGCCGCCGCCATCGCGTTCGTCCGTTACCACCTCGATGTCAACTCGACGGAACTCGTCGACCGGCTGCGGCACGAGCACAGCGTGCTCATTGTGCCGGGTGATCACGTCGGGCTCGACCATCATGTACGGATCAGCTTTGGGCCGCCTGCCGACTATCTCCAGGCCGGGCTGGCGCGCATCCACGCGTTGATGACGGTGTTGCAAGCGGGGGCGTAGCCGCCGGGTCTGCGAACCCATCCAAGAGGACCATCTCCGAAAGAAATGATGAGCACCCCCTTGACCATTGCGGATCTTCGCCCCCGGTTTTCCGAGCACGAGGCCCGGGGGCTGGCTCAGGATGTGTTCGGCATCCGGGCGGTGTCCATGCGTTCGCTTCCCAGTGACCGGGATCAGAACTTCCACGTCACGTCGGAAGAGGACCGGGAGTTCGTGCTCAAAATTGCCAGTGCCGCTGAGCGCAAAGAGGTGCTCGACGTTCAGAATCAAGCGATGGCCCGCATCGCTGCACACAGCCGGACCGTGATGTGCCCGCGTGTATGCGCCACGGTTTCCGGAGAGAAAATCGCGCCCGTCGAAGGGGCCGGCGGTGCGATCCATCTCGCTCGGATGCTGACGTATCTGCCGGGGGTGCCGCTGGCGCTCGTCCGGCCGCATACCCCGGCACTGATACGCAGCCTGGGCCGTTTATTAGGGACGCTGGACCGGGTGCTCGAAGGGTTCGACCACCCGGCCGTCCATCGGACCTTTGAGTGGGATCTGAAGCACGTCCGCGACGTGGTGAACCGGCGCAAGTCGCATGTTGCTCTCCCCGAGCGGCGTGCCCTGGTCGAACGTTTCCTCGACCGGTTCGAGGCCGAGGTGGTACCGGTGTTGCCGGAGCTTCGGACCAGCGTGATCCACAACGATGCCAACAACTACAACGTGCTGGTGGGCGGCGATCGGGGATCGGACCGGCACGTATCCGGCCTGATCGACTTCGGCGACATGGTGCATACCTACACCGTGGGCGAACTCGCCATTGCAGCGGCCTATGCGACCATGGACAAGGCCGATCCGTTAGCGGCGGCATCGCATATGGTGGCCGGATACCATGCGGTGTTTCCGTTGACCGAGTTGGAGCTGGAGGTGCTGTTTTTCTTCATCTGCATGCGGTTGTGCACCACTGCGTGCATGGCGGCCTACCAGCGAAAGCTGGAACCGGAGAACGAATACCTGAGCATCAGCGAGCGACCGGCCTGGGCGCTCCTCGAACAGCTTGAGGCGGTGCATCCTCGCGTTGCCCGGTACACTTTTCGCCATGCTTGCGGGCTGCCGCCGTGCCCGCAATCGGCTTCGGTGGCAGCGTGGCTAAAAGACAACCCGGATCAGATCGGCCCTGTTGTGGCTAGTGATTTCGAAGAGGAGCCGCCGGTTGTTTTGGACCTGAGTGTAGGCAGTTTGCTGCTGGGCGACTTGTACGGCATGGCCGACGCCCGGGCGCTCACCGACCTGCTGTTCGGAGCCATGAAAGCGGCCAACACTCGCGTCGGTATAGGTCGGTACGATGAGGCGCGCCGTCTCTATACCAGCGACCTGTTTGGCTCAGGGAGCAACGAACTGGAAGAACGGCGTACGGTGCATATCGGGATGGATCTGTTTATGGAGGCCGGTTCGCCCGTCTTCGCCCCGCTCGACGGCACGATCCACAGCGTAGCCGACAATGCCGGGCCACTCAATTACGGGCCGACCCTCATCGTGCAGCACCGCGTTGCGGGCGGCGAGGTTGTATTCTACACGTTGTATGGACATCTGAGCCCGGCATCATTGGAGGGGATGGAGCCGGGCCGTACCGTCAAAAAAGGCGAGTGCCTTGCCCGCCTCGGCGATGCGTCCGTCAACGGGGGGTGGCCGCCGCACCTGCATGTTCAGGTCATTACCGATCTGCTGGATTACGAGGGGGATTTCCCCGGTGTTGTCCGGCACAGCGAGCGCGAGGTCTGGCTGAGCCTGTGCCCCGATCCCAACCTCCTTCTGCATATTCCGGAAGACCGCTTTCCGGAACAATCGCTGTCTCAGGAAGCCCTCCTGGAGGCGCGTGGGCGGCATCTCGGGAAGAACCTGAGCCTTTCCTACCGGAAGCCGCTATCCATCGTGCGCGGTTTCATGCAGTACCTCTACGACTACACAGGCCGGGCCTACCTCGACGCCGTCAACAACGTGCCGCATGTGGGGCACAGCCATCCCCGTGTGGTCCGTGCGGCGCAGCGGCAGATGGCGGTGCTCAACACGAACACGCGGTATCTGCACGAACACCTCGTGCGGTATGCCGAGCGCCTGTGCGCCACCCTGCCCGATCCGTTGCGCGTGTGTTTTTTCGTCAACTCGGGTAGCGAAGCCAACGATCTGGCGTTGCGCCTGGCGCGCACCCATACCGGGCGACGAGAGGTGATCGTGCTGGAGGGCGCGTATCACGGCAACCTGACGACGCTCATCGAGATCAGCCCGTACAAGCATGACGGCCCCGGCGGGACGGGTACCCCGCCGCACATTCACAAGGTGACGATGCCGGATCCGTATCGGGGGGCGTATCGAGGTACCCATGCCGGCAGCGGCAGGGCCTATTCCCGGCACGTCTGCGAAGCCGTCGACCGGGCCGCGCAGAACGGCCCGGGCATCGCCGCCTTCATCGCCGAGTCGCTGTTGGGGTGCGGCGGACAGATCGAACTGCCTGCGACCTACCTCCGGGAAGCCTATCGCCACGTTCGGGACGCGGGCGGCGTGTGCATCGCCGACGAAGTGCAGGTCGGGTTCGGCCGGATGGGTACGCATTTCTGGGGCTTCGGGACACAGAGCGTGGTGCCCGACATTGTCACACTCGGAAAGCCTATCGGCAACGGGCATCCGCTGGGAGCCGTCGTCACGACGCCGGAGATTGCGGCGTCGTTCCACAACGGCATGGAGTATTTCAACACGTTTGGCGGCAATCCGGTATCGTGCGCGGTGGGGATGGCGGTGCTGGATGTGATCGAAGAGGACGCCTTGCAGGCGAAGGCTCTCCACGTCGGCGCGCACCTGAAGGCCGGGCTGGAACGGTTGGCGGTGACGTACCCGGTCATCGGGGATGTGCGGGGGCGCGGCTTGTTTATCGGCGTCGAACTGGTGCGGGATCGGGTCTCGCTGGAGCCGGCTGCCGGGCAGGCCGCGTACGTGGTCAATCGCATGAGAGAGCGGGGCATCCTGCTGAGCACCGACGGGCCGCTGCACAATGTGCTCAAGATCAAGCCACCCCTCGTTTTCACCGAAGCCAATGCCGACCTGCTGGTTGAGACGCTGGGTGAGATTCTCGAAGAAGACGGGGCGCGCGTGGCCTGAGGCCGCTACTGGATCCCGAGCAACTCGACTTCGAAGATTAACGTGGCGTTGGGGGGAATGGAGCCTCTTCCCCTGATTCCATAGGCCAGGTGGGGAGGGATCACCAACTGCCGTTCGCCCCCCACGCGCATGTTGAGCAGGCCCTCATCCCAGCCGGGAATCACCTGGCCGGCCCCGATGATGAAGCCGAACGGCTGCCCGTTGAGCCGAGAACTGTCAAACAGGGTTCCGTCCGTCAACCAGCCGTTGTAGTGGACGAGCAAATTGTCGCCGGGCTCGGCAATGGGGCCGGTACCTACGACGAAGTCGAAAATCTTCAGGCCGGTATCGGTGACCGTGTAGGCCGAGTCGGGCACCACGCGAGGAGGGCCGATGACAATCGGGTCGGCGTTCTCGGTGGTGTCACACGAGACGAGCAGGGTGGTGAGGCAGAGGAGAAGGAACAGAGGTCCAGGGCCTGCAAGCTGTTTCATCATCGAGGTGAGTCATACGGTGGGATGGGTAACACGAATGAGCAGGTTCAACAAGCAGGCACGCGCTGCGTTTCCTGATCGCGACCCGGCGGAGAGGCAAAAAGAAAGGCACATCGTCGCACGTTTCACCGATAGTATTGCATCAGAGTGAGGGCTTCGCCGTATAGAAACCGTCCTCCGGTCTCAACCCGGGACGTGGAGAGAGGGCGGAAGCGGGAGATATACCCCCCGGCTTCATGCGCCTGCTCGCTCAGGCTCTTTGTCTTTCACCCGATGGAAAAACGACGTTAGACCGATGGATATCCTTGTATTGATGGCTCGCGTTTTCTTCTCCATGCTCTTTATACTGTCCGGCTTTGGACACCTGTCGCAGCGCCGGATGATGGCGCAGTATGCCCGGTCGAAAAACGTGCCCGCCCCACGGCTGGCGGTGTTGGTGACGGGGGTGATGATTATCTTCGGCGGCTTCAGCGTGCTGCTGGGGGCCTTTGTGAAGTACGGAGCGTTGCTACTGGTCGTCTTCTTGCTGGTTGCGGCCTATATGATGCACGGCTTCTGGAGGGTAGATGATCCGGTAGCCAGGCAGAACGAGATGGTGCATTTCATGAAAGACCTGTCGCTGGCGGGAGCGGCCTTTCTGATCTGGTATCACGGGACGGGTCCTTTCAGCTTGATGGGCTAA
>JBHHWM010000139.1:0-12120 GCA_046756545.1 Rhodothermales bacterium
ACCCGGACGGAAGACATTCGCCAGTTTGCTCAAACTGCGATCAACGACACATAAACCTCCGGCCTCCCTCGTTTTTCGTCCCGCAAGGGATTCGCAGGTAGAAGAAGGTTGTATTAGTTCGGTTGCCTCAATACTTTCATATACCGCCGGGTCTATCGACAGGGGATGGGGGGTATCCTCTCACCGCTGCCTCCGCCGACGATCCACGGATAGCCACCTTCATGTTTTAGTCCGTTCAAACCAGGCATGGACTTCAAGCTTCCACCGCTGCCCAATACCCTCGGCGAAATCTTGCAAATCTCCTCGCAAGAACCTTCCGACAAGACCACGAAGCGCCTCGTGACGATCATTCAGCAGGACCCGGCGATGGCCGTCTACGTGCTGCGCCAGGTCAACTCGGCCTACTACGGAGTCCGGCGACACGTCACCCAGATCAGCAAAGCCGTCTCGCTGCTCGGGGCCAAGGCCGTGTGCAACATGGTCCTCACCATTGCCCTGAAAAAATCATTCTCTTATCTGGAAAACGCAGCTGCCCAGAATGTATATGAGTACTTGATGAAAGTGAGCGTAGCCACGGCGGCCTATGCGCGGGACCTGGCCGTACACCTGCGTTTGCTTTTCTCGGAAACGGCTTTCAGTGCCGGGTTGCTGCACCAGCTCGGACGCCTCGTGTTGCTCTACAGCGTCCCGAAGCTCTACATCCCCCTCTGGTATCAAAAAAACGCTTCGACGGGAAAAGTCGACCTCGCTATTCCTTCCCTGGAGAGCGAACGGGCGCACTTCAACGTCAACTACCCGGAGTTGGGAGCCACGATCATGCAAAAGTGGGGGTTGCCGGGCGAATTCAGCACCATCGTAGGCGCACTGCATAACCCGGAAGACGTCCCCGTAGCTCACCTGCGTATCTTGACGCATGCCGTCGCCGCCGGCAGCGCATTCGCCGAGACGCTCTTCGACACCGACAGCTCCACCGAACATGCCTTCGAGGAAGTCGACGGCTATCCGGAACCCCTCGTGGAACTGGCTAATCTCCGACACTCCGACGTTCAAGAGTTGGCCGATTTCATGACGGAGCGGAAAGAGGACATCCGCCACTTCGCTCAAACCGTAGTGAAGGACTTATAACGCTTCCTGTGCGTCAAAGCCGAGGTACGAGGAGGTATGCCTGCCGGGAATCTTCATTGATCGACAACTGAGGGGTCAACATTTCCTACGCTCATCCTTCGTCGTCCTACCCGACACCGACGGTAGCAGAGGTCAACCTGAACCACCTGCGCCACAACGCACGTGTGCTGCAAACCCGAGCAGGCAACGCACCGCTGATGGGCGTTGTCAAAGCCAATGCCTACGGACACGGCGACATCCCGGTAGCCCGAACGCTTCTCGAAGAAGGCATCTCGATGCTAGCTACAGCCAGAGTGCCCGAGGCACTGCGCCTGCGAGAAGCCGGCATCGACGCCCCGATCTTGATTCTGGGCACACCCTTTCCGGACTATCTGCCGACCTACGTACGTCATAATCTGGAGGTCACCGTGCCTTCGGAGGCCGTGGCCGATGCCGTCGTCGCCACGGCGCGCCAGGTGGGACCGTTGCGCGTTCACGTTAAGGTCGACACCGGCATGAGCCGCCTCGGCTTCTCGCCCGAGCAGGCCGTCGCCGTGGTGCGAAGGTTGGATAAAGTACCGGGCGTTACACTGGCCGGACTCTGGACCCATTTCGCCACCGCAACAGAATATGCCGATCCCTTTGCCGAAACCCAGTTGAACCGGATCCGACCCATCTGGGAGTCCTTAAACGATGTCGTGGAACGCGTGCACCTGGCCCATAGCGGGGCACTGTTTAACTTTCCGGCGAGTTTCCAGGCGTTCGACCGCGCACTGGTGCGTGTAGGCATTGCACTGTACGGTTTGATTCCTCCTCCGACAGACACCGCACCGGCACCTCTTCGCCCGGCCATGCGGTTCACCTCCCGGATCGTGCAAGTAAAAACCATACCCGCCGGAACGACCGTCTCGTATGGGCGTACGTGGCGGGCTCCAAGCCGCACCCGTATTGCCACCGTTGGAGCAGGCTATGGCGACGGCTACGCACGGTTCCTTTCGAATCGTGCTGAAGTGGGCATACACGGAAGACGCTACCCGGTGATCGGCACCATTTGCATGGACATGTTCATGGTGGACCTCGGGCCTCCCGACGGTCACGGCAAACCCGTTATCCTGGGGGATGAGGTGGTTTTGTTCGGGCCGGGCGGGCCTTCCACTTTCGAGGTGGCACGCTGGGCCGAGACCATCCCATACGAGGTCTGTTGCAGCCTTACGGCGCGTGTGCCACACCTTTATCTGGACGAGGCAACCTCGGGCACAGAATGATTTCGCCAACACCCGGTGAAAAATCTTCCAAAAGACTTCAAATTAGTGTATTATGTGGAATGCGCCACGCGCCCACCATGCAGTGCTTCCGGCGCGCAGGCAGAATAGTGCCGCCTTGCTTCCGCGCGTGTTGAATCAACCATAAACCGCAGAAACATTCTCATCTTAACTCGGAACTTGCAGCATGGCTACTACCACATCCGAACCCTCTGAAATTAACATTCTGGTCGTCGACGATGAAGAAGACATCGTCGAGGTCGTCAGCCATTTCCTGGAAGCAGAAGGCTACACCGTGCATACGGCCTTCGATGGAGAAGAAGCCCTGGAGCGCGCCACGCCCAACATCGACCTGCTCCTGCTCGACATCATGCTGCCCGGCCTCGACGGGTATGAAGTCTGTAAGCGCCTTCGATCCCGCGTCGAGACGGAAACTATCCCGATCATCTTTCTCAGCGCCAAGATCGAGGAGGAAGATCAAATTAAGGGCCTGATGCTCGGCGGCGACGATTATCTGACCAAACCCGTCTCGCCTCAAGTCATCATCGCGCATGTGAAAGCGGTGTTGCGCCGGGCCGGCGTCGAGGAAAGTAAGACGCTCCAGGTCGATAACCTGACGATCTACGAGGACGAATATCGCGCCTCGTTCGAGGGCAAGGATCTGGGCCTGACCCTCACCGAATTTGAACTGGTGCGCTATCTGGTGCGTCATCCGCGCAAAGCGTTCACCCGTCAGCAATTGCTGGAGACGATCTGGAAAGACGCCATGATGGTCACCGAACGCACGGTGGATGCTCACATCAAAAACCTGAGAGAGAAACTCGGCTCCTTTGCCCGGCACATCCAGACGGTACGCGGGGTCGGCTACCGGTTTGTGCAGGAGAGCGACGGGGAGGAGTGAGCGAGGTTTGAGGGTGGACGAGCGCCAAGCCCCATGCCTCGCTGCGCTTCACCCCATCCAACATCGGCCCTCTGAAACCCATTCAAGTCAATCCGAGGGCTATGCCCGACTGATGCCGCCACCAAGGCGACCGACGAAGTAAAGCAGGATGATGCGCTGGTTGAAACGGCTCTGGCACGTGATCTTCCCCCCACGTGCTTCGACGAAAACGTGGATGTTCCTCACCTTTGCGCTGTTTGTGGGCATCGCGGTGGTGAGCGTGGGGTTGTACGTAGCTTTCATCTTGCGTGTACAGATCGACGAAGCCACGGAACAACTCCTCGTTGACCAGGCCGAGCGCGTGGCGTGGCTGATCGAAGAAGCCGCAACGGACCAGGAGAAGGAACAGGTCGTCTCCGATATCAGTCGCCTGACGGACCTCCACATCACCGTTGCCAGACGGGATCGTGTGCTGTGGGACGCACAGCCCAGCCTGTTTCAGGATACCGGCGGCCTGATGCAGCGTCCCGAGGTGCTGGCCCTGCAAGCCGGCCAGGTCTATTTTGCCAAAGAGCGAAGCGCGTCCGGCGAACGCCTGGTGTTCCTGGCCCTGGCACGCCCCGGCCCCGGCTATATCATAGGAATTGCGCAGCCCGAACCCGCGCTCTTTGCCCAGGTACGCACCATGCAGGTGACCCTGGTGCTGGGCATGATCATGGCGTTGCTGATGGCGCTCGTAGGTAGTTGGATCGCCTCAGACCGGGTAACCGAACCGCTCCAGGTCATCCGAACCAGTGCCCGGCACATCACCGAGGGCAAGCTGAACGAAACCATTCGGGTCGAGACCCGCTCGGCAGAAATCCAGGATCTGGCGAATAACCTGGCACGGATGTCTGAGAGTTTCCGAGAAAAGATCACCGAACTAGAACGTCTGACCCGTCTGCAAAGCGAGTTCATCGGCAACGTCTCGCACGAGGTGCGCAATCCAATCTTTGCCATCAGCGGCTACCTGGAGGCCCTCGGCTCGCCCAGGCTCGGCAACGAACGACGGCAACGATACGCCGAGAAAGGCCTGATGAACCTGGAGCGCCTGAACAACCTCTTCAACGACCTTATCGAGATCGCCCGGCTCGAATACCGGGAAGACATGATCAGGCTCAGCGTCTTCGACCTGGAAGAACTGGCCGAAGAGGTGGCCGACATGTTGCGTCCCAAAGCCGTAGAGAAGGGTATCAAACTCGTCGTCGAAAACCCGCACAGCATGGTGGAGGCCGACCGCAACCGCATCCGGCAGGTCTTCGTCAACCTGATCGACAATGCTCTGGCCTACAGCGACGAAGGCACCGTACGCTGCCGTTTCCGCCGTCGCCTCGACAAGGTCCGCGTCGAAGTGGTCGACAATGGGCGAGGGATTCCTGAAGAACACCTCGACCGTATCTTCGAACGGTTCTATCGTGTCGATCCGGATCGCTCTCGCAAGAGTGGCGGCACCGGCCTGGGCCTGAGCATCGTCAAGCAAATCTTACAGGCCCACGGCGAACAGATCCACGTCGAGAGCACCCTGAAACGCGGCACGCGCTTCTGGTTCGAACTCCACTACGCCGGTAAACCGGCCGAAGTTGAGACCCCGGCATAAACAACACCCTGGTTTCCGAGAGAAACGAACACCGGATGCGGACTACGGGGGGCAGTTCCAGTCCAGCCAGTAACTTCCCAGTTCATCCAACAACTGCATAAACTTTGAAAAATCTACCGGCTTGACGACATAGCCGTTGGCGTATTGCGCATACGCACACGACACGTCTCGCTGCGACGTCGAGGTCGTCAGGATCACTACGGGGATGCTCCGTAGCTCCTCCGACGATTTGATCTGCTTGAGCACGTCCAGACCGCCAATTTTGGGCAGGCGAAGGTCCAACAGAATCATATGGGGACGAGGGCTCCGGATCGCATCTTTATAGACACCCTGCCGGAATAAATACGCAAGTGCGGCCTTCCCGTCGGCAACGTGATGGATTGTGTTGGCGATGCGATGATCCTCGAAGCCACGCATGACAAGTTCTGCATGGGCCGGATTATCCTCGACGAGCAAAATCGCCAAAGGCTCCTTTGGCACCTTCCCATTACCTGTCATGTGGGCCTCCCATCTTGTGACCGCAGAAAAATAACAGGTCCGTCTGATCAACGGATCGCTTGCATGGTATTCCAGGATGCACCCAACAGAATGTTGTATATGTTGACTTTCGAGACAAACGTCACAGCCACCTGACACGCATCTCTATCACGAGGGAAGCATCTACTTGATGAACAATTTCTATTAAAATCGCAAGAAAGCTACACACCATGCCGGGTTAGAGAGCCCGCATGTATCATCATTTTCAACTTTCGGTGGCAGAACGCCCCCCCTGAACCCTCCAGCCTCCCATACAACACAGGGCGAAAGAGGTGCTATGACCTACCTCGCAGCGGAACGGGTCGTTTTACTCCGTCAGTCGCCAAAGAATCAAAAAACGATGACCCCGCGCGCCAGCTTCCCGGCCAGCAGGTCGGCGTAGGCATCGTTAATTTGATCGAGGGTGTAGGTCTTCGAGATCAGGCCGTCGAGGGGAAGGAGCCCTCTCGTGTAGAGATCCGCGTAGCGGGGAAAGTCACGCGCTGGATGCCCGCTTCCGTAATACGAGCCGGTCACGGTTTTTTCCTGCCGTGTGATGATGGCACCGGGAAGGTTCGTCGCGCTGTCCATCGGGGCGAGCCCGGCCAGCACCACCAGCCCCCCGGGCCGGACCGCTTCGAGGCATTGCTCCTGCACGGCGGGCACGCCCGTGGTGTCGAAGACGTAGTCCGCACCCCGCCCTTCGGTCAGACCTCGGACGGCGTCGAGCGTATCGGGACCGGCAACCAGGAAATGGGTCGCGCCGAGTTCCAGCGCCGTGTCTTCTTTCTCGGCAACGCGGTCGACGGCGATGACGGGATACGCCCCGGCCAGGTGAGCGCCCAGGATAGTGCTGAGCCCGACTCCGCCCGCTCCGAACACGGCCACGCTGCTTCCGGCCCGAACCTGCGCCGTATGGAGTACGGCCCCGACGCCGGTAGTCACGGCGCACCCAATCAGCGCCCCGACGGCCATCGGGATATCCTTGTGGAGCGGCACACAACTCTCTTCGGGCACCACTGTGTATTCGGAGAAACACGCCAGCGCGCAGAAGTGATATACCGACACCCCCCCACTGGAAAGACGCGGCGTGCCGTCCATCATCGTGCCGCCCCAGATGGGTTCGATGTAGGTGGCACAGAGGCTGGGCCGGTCGTTCAGGCAGTAGAAGCACGATCCGCAGTTCGGTGCCCAGTTCAAAATCACTGCATCGCCCGGCTTCACGCGGGTGACGTTCTCGCCAACGGCTTCTACCACGCCGGCCCCTTCGTGGCCGGGCACCACCGGCAAGGGATGCTGGGTAGCCCCCGTCACCAGGTGCCAGTCGCTCCGGCAGACGCCCGCCGCCGCCATCTTGACCAGCACCTCACGGGCATGCGGCGGCTCCAGGTCGAGCATCTCGATCTCAAACGGTTGGTTAATTTCATACAACACCGCCGCTCGCGTTTTCAACGTCATAGGCTCCGCCCTGATTATTTTCGTCCCGGCGGCAACGCCTGATCCCAGCGAAGCACGCCGTATTTTTTTAGAACATCAACCGTGCGATCCAGGGGCAACGCTTCCATGGTGCCGCGATGCCCGGTGACGGTCGTCGCCCGAAACAGGGAGTTGTAGATCGCTTCTTCGGTGGCCTCGGCGACGGCCTGAAAGAGCGGCGACATCCGTCCGTTCGGCACAAGCGCTTCGGAAGCTCTGGTCGTCGAGAACGCGATGACGTAATCGCCCGACCCGTTGGTCATGGCGGCTCCGGTGCGGCTGAGCCCGGTGAGGGCGCGTTTCGCCAGGCGTTCGAGGAGGCGAGCGTCCAGCGGTGCATCCGTGGCGACCACCATCATGATGCTACCGTCTCCGCTCTGCCCGAGTGCGCGCTGAAACGCAAACTGCCCCAGTTCGCGCCCGACCGGTGCCCCGTTGATCGTCAACACCCCGCCGAAATTAGACTGTATGAGCACGCCCACGATATACCCGCCGAGCGAAGCCGGTAACTCCCGCGAACTGGTTCCGATGCCGCCCTTCCATCCGAACGCGACCGTGCCTGTACCTGCGCCCACCGCGCCCTCCTCCACCGGCCCCGTCGAAGCCGTCGCCAGTGCCTGCTCGACGTGCTCTCTCCGGATCGGCCGATGACGTATGTCGTTCAGAAAGCCGTCGTTCGTCTCACCGACCACCGGATTGATCGAACGCACGTTTTCCATGCCGGGCTGAGCCAGCAACACGTCCACCATCGCGTCCGCCGCTTTCCAGACGCAGAGCGTACAGGTCAGCAGAATGGGGGTCTCCAATTCACCCAGTTCGCGTACCTGCGTGACGCCGAGCAACTTGCCGAATCCGTTCCCGACGACCATCGCTGCCGGGACGCGCTCCCTGAACACGTTGCCGCCATGAGGCAAGACGGCCGTCACACCCGTTCGTACGGAATCTCCCTCGATCACCGTTACCTGTCCTACCCGAACGCCGGGTACGTCGGTGATGGCGTTGAGCGCGCCGGTCGGAAAGAGGCCCACAACCACGCCCACGTCCCGGGCACGCGGGCGTTCGGGACCGGGCTGGCTCGCCGAAGGCAGGGCGATCAGGCTCGAAAGAAGCAGAATAAGGAAAGCGCGCATCGTAGTCTTCGAAAAGATCGGAGGGACACTCCGCGTAGTATAGGCAGCGTCGCTTCTCGGATCAAACGAAGGCACATACTCCCGTGACACAGCGTGCCGAATCATTCTACCCAAACCCTTGACTTTCAAAACGTTTGCTTCTATGTTCGACCTGGCCCCCAATCTACAATTCCTGTAACATTGGGTCATGGAGGTGCCTGCCATGATAGGGTTGGACAACAGGCATCGCAGCAGGGCCACACCAGGGGCATTTTATTACATCAGCTTTGTAACAGCCCTTCTACTCCTGGTATCGACGCCGACGCTTAGTGGATGCGACAGCGGCGGCTCGGACGAAGAAGACAAGGCATCTGTGTGCGATCAATTGGCGATCAGTTCGGGAGAGCCTACCATCAATTTCAAGCAAGCCTGTTCGGGATTTTTCGAAGCGAATATCACGAATATTCAGTACGATAATTTCAGTCGCGTGATCTCGTTCAACTTCGACATATCCTGCTCAAGCACGTCTGAGCACTATACGGGCCGAGCCTTCAACATCGTGCGAAATAACGTGGGGCAGGCAACGGCCTTCGATGCGACGGTCAACGGCGTCAACTGCCACTATCCCTGAGTAATCCCGGGCGTGGCAGCACGAGCGTGAACATCGCCGGCTGTGCTCACTGAAGCGGAAGCCCCCCTCAACGCTGCGTTGAGCGCGCAGCGTGTAGCACCGGTGTAGCCGGGCTTCACAGCCGCCTGACTTTCCGCAGATCGTTCCGGCTTCACCAGCGATCTCAACCGAAGGCTCTCTTGATCAGGAAAAGCATTGCAAGAGGGGGGATATAGCCGCTATTATGGAGAGGGAAGAATCCCGTTGCAGAAACCCTCTCGGATCCCATCCACGAGAACGTAAAAAACCATGAGACGACTGGGGCTTGTGCTACTGGTGCTTCTACCCCTTACTGCCCGGGCACAGCAGAAAGAGACCTTCGACTACTGGCAATTTGACAAGGCCCTCATCTGGCGCGGTGTGCAGACGTTAATGATGTGCAACGGCCTTTTTACGTCGAACCGAACGCTGGATCAAATCTTCGCGCAGGAACTCGCTTATGTGCGAGGCCGGCCCGGCACGATAGACAGCGACGACTTCCTCATCGATACGGAAAGGCGCGCGGTGGCCGTCGGGTTCGGGGATGACCTCCCCGCGATGCGGGCCGCCTACCGCACCGGGCTCGGCTGCATCATGATGCCCCCCGATCAGACGTTCGATCATATTCCCGACCTGCCCACCCTGGAGACGCCGCCCCTGGAGGGCGACCCCACCGTTATCCCCTGGCCCGACGGCGATTTGCTGCCGGAATTACCCTGGCCCACAGAGGTCGAAAAAGAGGCTTTGGAGGCCGCCGCCGAGTGGGCGTTCGACCGAGAAACCCATGGAACCACCGAGCAGGTCACCCTCAGCCTGATCGTGGTGTATAAGGGCCGGATTATCCTCGAACGCTATGCGCCCGGCGTCGATTATCTCACCAAAACGCGGACCTGGTCTACGGCCAAGAGCATCGCCGTCACGCTGATGGGCATGCTTGTCGATGAGGAACGATTGTCGCTGGACGAACCGCTCGACATCGACTGGCTTCCCCGCGCCGGGTCCCCCGAGACGGATCCGCGATCCATGATTACGCTTCGACACGTATTGAATATGTCAAGCGGGTTGTACCCCGTCGACAACGGACTTGAATATGCTACCGGATCAGGACTCGCCTACTGGGCCGGTGCCAGTTCTGCACGGGGTGCCAGGAACCGCGCCCTCATTCGGGAACCGGGTACGAATTGGGATTACGAGAACTATGATACCCTGCTCGGGCTCTATGCCCTGAAGCGAGCCCTTGGAGATGACCAGGCCTACCTGGAATTTCCAAGAACAGCCCTCTTCGACAAGATCGGCATGCGCAATACGATACCCGGCGTGGATCGATTCGGTGATTTTGTCATGAGCAGCCAGGTCTATACCAACGCACGCGATCTGGCGCGATTCGGTCTTCTCTATCTCAACGGCGGGGTGTGGCAGGGAAAACGACTGCTCTCTGAGGCATGGATAGACTTTGTCCGAACGCCGGCTCCCTCGACCCGAAATCGCGGAAATTTTTATGGCGGCCAGTGGTGGCTCGTCCCGAATGATCGCACAGACGTGCCCCCGGATGCGTACGCGACGGCGGGCAACCGAGGACAATACGTGATCGTGGTACCCTCGCATCAACTCGTTATTGTCCGGCGTGGGCTGGATTTCGGACGCCAGGGATTCAATCGGTGGGATCTAACCAGAGAAGTCCTCAAAGCGTTCTCAACAAACTAACGGTACCGGCGAAGCGGCGTCACCTATCATCCATGTTTGCTGTGAGGCAGAACCGGCACGTCAACGGTGCTAACAGGACGACCGCCGCCGCACACACCCCTTTTCTAAGTACGCGGAATAATTCGTAGGTTGAAGCCTCACTCCTCCTGCACTCAACCATGCCCTGCCATGAAACGCTGGTTGCTCCTGCCCCTCTGCCTGATGCTCACCCCGATGGACCTATCTGCCCAACCCAGTCCCCTCCTCGACGCGGCTACGCGGGATCTCCTGCACGAAGCCCTTAGCGGCGAGTTGGCCAAGGAGCACGTGATCGCCATTACCCGGCATCATCGCATCCAGGGCTCACGGGGCTATCGAAACGCGGCCCGGTACGTCTGCGACCAACTCCGGCACTACGGTTTTTCGGAGGATGACGCCTACATCGAGTCGTTCCCGTCGGACGGAACGATCCGCTATCAGACGTGGCAATCGCCCTCCGGATGGGACATCACCTCGGGCGAGTTACGCATGATCGAGCCCTATGAAGAACGCATCGTCGGATACCCGGAAATCGCCATGAGCGTCATCACCTACTCGAATGCAGGCGAGGTGAAGGAAGAACTGGTGTGGGTGGGAACAGGCACCCGCGACGCCGACTACGAAGGCAAAGACGTGGCAGGCAAGGTGGTGCTGGCCACGGGGTACGGCGGAGCCGTGCATCGCCTGGCGGTGCTCAAGTACGGGGCCAAAGCCGTCGTCTGTTACCTCGACGACGACCGTGCCAGAGAATACCCCGACATGCTGGCCTATACGGGCATGTGGCCCCGGACCGAAGAACTGGACCGCGTCACCTTCGGCTTCAACCTCACGAACCGGCAGGGCGAAAAGCTGCGGAGCCTGCTCGAATCGGGGCAGCGCGTCGTGGTGCAGGGCCGCGTGTCCGGCATCGGCCTGGAATCGTATTTCATGGACGTGGTCGTCGCCCACATTCGCGGCTCGGAGCGTCCCCACGAAGAGATCGTCTTCAGCGCCCATCTCGATCATCCCAAAGAATCGGCCAACGACAACGCGAGCGGCTCGGCGGCGCTGCTCGACATCGCCCGCACGCTGAACGATCTCATCGAGAGCGGACGGATGCCGCGTCCGAAGCGCTCCCTCCGTTTCATCTGGGTGCCCGAATGGTACGGCACGATGGCCTACATCGACGCCTATCCGGAGATGACCGGACCGGCCCTCGGCGGCAGCTTCCTCGCCAACCTCAACATGGACATGGTCGGGGAAGACCTCGAACGGCTCCATTCGAAGCTCATCCTCACACGCACGCCCGACTCCCTCCCCTCAGCTCTCAACGACGTCATCGCCAACATGGCGGAGATGGTGGACGGCATGAACATACGCACCCCGCGCGGCAGCCTCTCGGCCTTCAACTACCGCGTGACGCCTTATAGCGGCGGCAGCGATCACATGATGTTTATCGACCGCAAGATCCCCGGTGTCATGTTCTCGCATGCCCCGGATTACACGCACCACACCTCGGAAGACACCCCCGACAAAGTGGACCCCGTAGAACTCGAACGGAGCGAACTGATCGCTACCGGTGCGGCGCTGTACCTGGCCAACTTGACCGAAGCGCAGGCCCTCGACCTCGTCCACCTTGCGGCAGCGAACGCTTCCGGACGCCTGGGACAGGCCGCCCGTCGTGCCCACCAGTGGCTCTCCGCCGCCGAGCCGGATGCACGGACCGCCACGTACGCCGAGGCCGAAAGCATGCTCTCCATCCAGGCCCGTCACGCCAAAGCAGCCGT
>JBHHWM010000140.1:0-12119 GCA_046756545.1 Rhodothermales bacterium
TTGCCGTGATGGACAACGAACTCCAGCACGTCGTGTCCGGGTTGCCGTCTGTTGTCGGCTTTCTCGGGGTAGGCGACCAACCCACTCCGCTCCGCCCTGACGAAGTAGATCGGATCCTTGGTCGGGTGGACGAAGCACGCGAGATGGGCGAACAACCGGAGATTCCTTTCAAATCGGGGGATGCCGTCAAGGTTGTCGATGGACCGTTCAACAACTTTACCGGGTTTGTCGATGAAGTGTATCCCGACAAGATGAAGGTGAAGGTGATGGTGTCCATCTTTGGGCGAAAGACCCCGCTCGAACTGGACTACTTGCAGGTGGAACACGAAGAATAGCGACGTATTCGAGCCCGAGTAGGTAGAATCCGCCCGAACTCTTTTCGTCACTCGGCGAGTGATACATGAACAGTTTGTGGAGTGGGAACTTCCGCCAGTAACACGCATTACTGGCTATTCTGCCAAAAAATGGCCTCTTAGTAGAACTAGAAAGCGGGAGCCTGTCATCCAGGCGTTTGAACCGCGGAGAGCAACATGGCAAAGAAAATTGATGGGTATATCAAGCTGCAAATCAAGGCCGGTCAGGCCAACCCGGCACCGCCGATCGGGCCGGCGCTGGGGCAGCATGGCGTAAACATTATGGAGTTCTGCAAGCAGTTCAACGCTGCCACGCAGGACCGGATGGGGCTGATCTTACCGGTCGTTATCACGGTCTACGCCGACAAGTCGTTTACTTTTATCGTCAAGAGCCCGCCGGCGGCTGTGCTGCTGAAAAAAGCAGCCGGGATCACCTCGGGTGCCGGCGATCCGCTCCGTCAGAAAGTGGGGACGGTTACGTGGGATGACTGCCGCGCCATCGCAGAGCAAAAGATGGAAGACCTGAACGCTTTCAATCTGGATAAAGCCGCCAACATGATTGCAGGTACGGCTCGTTCGATGGGACTCGTCGTCGAGGGCAAGCCGGAACATCTGTAAACGGTGGACGAAGTTGGTGAGATGCTCACGCGTCCTTGGCTTCATACGTTTAATGGCGGGAGCTTGCATCGAAAAAAGGTAAGCGCTTGAACCGCACAGACTTCACCCTATCATGCCGAAAAAAGGAAAACGCTATCAGAAGGCCGCTGAGGCCATCCGAGAGGCAGGCGGAGGCCCGTTTACCCTGGAAGAAGCCTCGCAACTTCTCAAGTCCATAGGCACGGCCAAGTTTAAGGAGTCCGTGGATATCGACGTGCGTCTGGGCGTCGATCCACGCCATGCCGACCAGATGGTGCGTGGCACGGTGGCGCTGCCTCATGGAACGGGCAAAGAAGTCCGCGTCCTCGTACTGGCGAAAGAGGCCAAGCAGGCCGAAGCCACAGAAGCCGGAGCCGACTTTGTAGGGCTCGACGAATACGTCCAGAAAATCCAGAATGAGGGTTGGACCGGCTTCGACGTCGTCATTGCAACACCGGATGTGATGGCACAGGTTGGCAGGCTGGGACGCGTCCTCGGTCCGAGGGGCCTGATGCCGAACCCCAAGAGCGGCACCGTGACGATGAACGTGAGTGAGACGGTTAAGCAGGTGAAGGCCGGGAAAATCGACTTTCGCGTCGATAAGCAAGGCAATCTCCATACGAGTATCGGCCGCGTGTCGTTCTCGTCGGAGCAGATTCGGGAGAATGCCGCCGCTTTTTTGAAAGAAGTCCTGCGGTTGCGTCCTTCTTCTGCCAAAGGAACCTACATGCGTTCCATTACCTTATCGACGACGATGGGCCCGGCCCTCCCGATTGACCGCGCAGAAACGCTCACCATGGTGCGGTAAGTCATCATCGTCTATCCCGTCACGAGTGCACTTTGAGAGACCCATGCCTTTAACAAAAGAACAAAAAGCGACGGCCGTCGATGAGCTTACCGGAAAGCTGGAAGAGATCTCGACGATTTATCTGACAGACTATAAAGGCCTGACCGTCGATCAGTCCAACGAGTTGCGCCGCCTCTTCCATGAGGCCGGTGTTGAGTACAAGGTGATCAAGAACACGTTGCTACGCCTGGCCATGGAGCGTCTGGGTGGCTACGAAGATCTCTTTGATCACCTGCACGGCCCCACTGCAGTAGCCTTTAGTGCAGAGCCTGCGGCACCGGCCCGCGTGATCAAGAAGTTTACCGACGCCGCGAAGCTGGAGCTTCCCGAACTGAAGGCCGCGTTCGTCGATGGAGCCGTCTATGAGTCCAACCAACTCGAGGTGTTGGCGTTGCTGAAGTCGAAAGACGAACTCATCGCGGACATCATCGGGCTCCTTATGGCCCCGATCACCAATGTGGTTGGTGGATTGCAGGCACAGGGATCCAACCTGGTGGGTGCCGTCCAAACAATTGCCGAGAAAGGAGCCTAGAGGCTCTTTTTCCTGGTTGCAGTCGTGAGCGCCGGGTGGGTTGAACCTAGAAGCCCTGACGCTCAATACCGCAACTCCTTACCCCGTTCACCTTAATGTGCAGCGCAGCCCAAACCGGGCATTGACCGTTGCAGGAGACCAACAGAGACCATGGCAGATATCAAAGAACTTGCAGAACAGCTCGTCAACCTGACGATCAAGGAAGCGAACGAACTCGCTACGTTGCTCGAAGAAGAGTACGGCATCAAACCGGCTGCTGCCGCCGTGGCTGTTGCCGGTCCGGTGGCCGGTGGCGACGGCGCGGCTGCGGAAGAACAGACCGAGTTTGACGTGATCCTCAAAGGATTCGGCGGCAACAAAATCGCTGTGATCAAAGAGGTGCGGGCGCTCACCGGGCTGGGGCTGAAAGAAGCAAAGGCCCTCGTCGATGGCGCTCCGAATCCGGTCAAGGAAGCCGTTTCCAAAGAGGAGGCCGAAGACGTTCGGGGCAAGCTGGAAGCAGCCGGAGCCGAAATCGAAGTCAAGTAAACGTCAGGCGGCTGAGCGGAGCCTGTTAGGCACCCTGCTGTGTCTTTCACACCGCTTCAAAAGCAGGAAGCCGACCCCATCGGAGGGGTCGGCTTTCGATGCTTGTAAATCGTGATGTCAAGTGATCCGGCATAAGATCAGGCGGAAACAAGTGGGAAAAGATCAAGTACCATCTATGCTACCCTTTTCTCACTTTCCGACCTTATGCGTGTAGAGGCGGAAACGTCTCGGGCATCATCTCACTCATCTACCGCATCGAATTCGCTTATGTCACAGAAGAATGGTCAGCTAGGCCCGAATGGGCGCACCAGTTTTGCCAGTACGCGAGCCGTTCTTGATTACCCCGATTTCCTCGAGGTTCAACTAAAAGCCTTCGACGATTTTGTACAGGCCGATGTGCCGCCGGAAGAGCGCAGGGACGCAGGTCTGCAATCGGTTTTCAACGAGCACTTTCCCATCACCGACAGCCGCGACCGATATACCCTTGAGTTCATCGAGTTTGGACTCGATGCGCCCAAACATTCGGTGGAAGAGTGTGTCGCGCAGGGGTTGAGTTTCTCGGTGCCGTTGAAGGCGAAGCTTCGTCTTTCGAGCAAGGAGGATGAAGATGAGGACGAAGCCGAAGAGGCGATTGAGCAGGAGGTCTACCTCGGTAACCTGCCGTATATGACCGGGCGTGGCACCTTCGTGATCAACGGGGCAGAGCGGGTGGTCGTCTCGCAGTTGCATCGAAGCCCGGGGGTCTTTTTCGGGCAGAGCGTACATCCGAACGGTACCGAGTTGTTTTCGGCTCGCGTGATTCCGTTTCGTGGATCCTGGATCGAGTTTTCGACGGATGTTCAGAACGTCATGTGGGCCTACATCGACCGGAAGAAGAAACTCCCGGTGACGACCCTGCTACGTGCTCTGGGCTTCTCAAGCACTGAGGAACTCGTTCGCATTTTCGATCTGGCCGACACCGTTTCGATCAAGGATAAGCGGGGTTTCAAAAAGATTATTGACCGTGCTCTCGCCGCCTCTGTGACAATCGAAAAGATCACGGAGGTAGTGGACGAGGACACTGGCGAGGTCATTGAGGAGCAAAAAGACCGTGAAGTCATCCTTCCGTCGAGACACAAGCTCAAAGAGACCGACTACGACAAGCTGAAGGAAGCTGAAATAACCCAGCTCTTTCTGCTCCGCGACGAGGAAGAGGGCGCGCTCGATAAAAGCACACTGATCAACACGCTCAAGAAAGATTCGACGCTCTCGGAGGCCGAAGCTCTCGCCTATTTGTATTTGCAATTGCGGGGCTCCGAAGCACCGGACATCGATACGGCGCGTGGGGTGCTTGAGAGGCTCTTCTTCAGCGAGAAGCGATATGACCTGGGCGATGTGGGGCGCTATCGCATAAACAAGCGGCTCGACGTAGACGTCCCCCCCGATACGCTCACGCTTACGCGCGAGGATATCATCGCCATTATCAAGGAACTGATCTCCCTTCAAAACAACAAGAGCGGCGTCGACGACATCGACCACCTGGGCAACCGTCGGGTTCGCACCGTCGGGGAACAGCTCGGGTCGCAGTTCTCGCTGGGTTTGGCGAGGATGGCGCGAACTATTAAGGAGCGCATGAACCTGCGCGACGCTGAGAATTTTACGCCGCAGGATCTGGTCAACGCGCGGACCGTCTCGAGTGTGATTAACACGTTCTTCGGGACCAACCAGTTGAGCCAGTTCATGGATCAGACCAACCCGCTGGCTGAACTCACCCACAAGCGACGCATGTCGGCGTTGGGGCCGGGCGGCTTGACGCGGGAACGGGCAGGTTTCGAGGTGCGCGACGTGCACTACACGCACTACGGGCGGCTTTGTCCGATTGAGACGCCGGAAGGTCCGAACATCGGCCTGATCTCTTCGCTCTGTGTGCATGCGCAGATCAATGGCTTCGGCTTCATCGAGACGCCGTACCGCATGGTCAAGAAAGGAAAGGTTACGGACGAGATCGTATACCTCTCCGCCGAGGAAGAAGACAGCGCGATCATCGCCCAGGCCAATGCGCCTATTGATGCAAAAGGCCGTTTCCAGAATGAACGCATTCGCTGCCGGTACCGGGGCGATTTCCCCATGAAGCGGCCGGAGAATATCCAGTACATGGATATTGCGCCGAACCAGATTGTCTCGCCTTCGGCCAGCATCATTCCATTCCTGGAGCACGACGACGCGAACCGAGCGTTGATGGGGTCCAACATGCAACGGCAGGCCGTGCCCTTGCTTCGCTCCGAAGCGCCCATCGTAGGGACGGGGCTGGAAAGCCGGGTCGCACGCGACTCGCGGGCCATCATCGTTGCCGAGAGGCCGGGCGTCATTGAATATGTCGATGCCCGACGGATCATCGTACGCTACGATCAGGGCAAAGCCGAATCCGAAGTGTCTTTCGTGGATCCGGTCAAGGAATACGTGTTAACGAAGTTCCGCCGCACCAACCAGGATACCTGTATCAACCAGAAGCCTATCGTACGGGTAGGGGATCGTGTAGAGGCGGGTACCGTCCTGACGGACGGATTCGCCACCGACAAGGGCGACCTGGCGCTGGGTAAGAACGTGCTCGTGGCTTTCATGCCGTGGCGCGGATACAACTTCGAGGATGCAATCGTTTTGTCGGAACGCCTCGTTTCCGATGACATCTTCACCTCGGTGCATATCGAGGAGTTTGATCTTCAAGTACGCGATACGAAGCGCGGCGAAGAAGAACTCACTCGTGAGATCCCGAATGTTTCAGAAGAGGCGACCAAGGATCTCGACGAACGTGGGGTCATTCGCGTAGGTGCCGAAGTCAAAGCAGGCGATATTATCGTTGGGAAGATCACGCCGAAAGGGGAGACCGACCCGACGCCGGAAGAGAAACTCCTGCGCGCTATTTTCGGCGACAAGGCAGGCGATGTGAAAGACGCCTCTTTGAAAGCGCCTCCGGGCATGAAGGGGGTTGTCATCGACACGAAACTTTTCAGTCGCAGAAAGCTCGATCCGGCGACGAAGAAGCGTGAGCAACAACGCCTGGCTGAGATCGAGGGAGTCAATGAACGTAACCTGGCGCGACTGAAAGAGACCTTCTGGGAGAAATTCTTCAACTTAGTGGAAGGGAAGACGTCTGCCGGTATTGAGACCAAGGATGGGGTTGTCATCCTTTCGAAAGGTGCCACAATCGATAGAGAGTCGTTCCAGGACATCGATCCGTTGCAGCTGAATGGCCGGAAGGAATTCACCTCCGGCAAAAGAACAAACGAAAAGGTACGCAAGCTCTACCTGAACTTTCAGGCGCAATGTCATCATATCGACGGGGTGGCAAAGCGCGAGAAGCATCGCGTGCAAATGGGCGACGAACTCCCGCCCGGCATCGTGCAACTGGCGAAAGTATATATCGCCAAGAAGCGCAAGATCCAGGTGGGCGACAAGATGGCGGGGCGTCATGGCAACAAGGGGGTCGTCGCGAAGATCGTTCCTGTCGAAGACATGCCGTTCCTCGATGATGGAACGCCCGTGGACATCGTGCTCAACCCGCTGGGTGTGCCGTCGCGGATGAACCTCGGTCAGATTTACGAAACGCTGCTCGGGTGGGCCGGCAAGAAACTCGGCAAAAAGTTCGCTACACCGATCTTCGATGGCGCGAGCATGGACGACATCGCGGAGCAAATGGAGGCGGCCGGCCTGTCCCTCGACGGTCGTGCTCAGCTATTCGATGGACGGACGGGGAAGCCGTTCGATCAGAAGACGACCGTGGGTTACATCTACATGATGAAGTTGAGCCACCTGGTCGAAGACAAGATCCATGCTCGTTCGATTGGGCCGTACAGTCTCATCACGCAGCAGCCGTTGGGAGGCAAGGCCCAGTTCGGTGGGCAGCGGCTCGGTGAAATGGAGGTGTGGGCGATGTATGCCTATGGGGCAGCCAACGTACTGCAAGAAATGCTCACCTATAAATCGGACGACGTGCAGGGACGCTCGAAAGCCTATGAATGTATCGTCAAGGGCGACAACATGCCGGAGCCTGGCGTTCCGGAGAGTTTCAATGTGCTCATCCGCGAATTGCAAGGCTTAGGCCTTGAGGTCAAGCTCGACTAGCTCTTTTGGGTCTGAGATGACGCCATCTTGCGGCTCGGTTGGGGCTTTGGGATGGTCCTGAATGCGCAGGACTTCCGAAAGACCTGGATGGACCTTCTCGACGTCAAAAACGGAAATCCAAAATCCCAAATCGGCATATGCTTTACGGAAAGACCTCCAAGATTAAGAAGACGTTCAACGGCATTACGATCAGCCTGGCCTCGCCGGAAGCGATCCTGGAGCGTTCCTACGGGGAGGTGCTCAAGCCGGAAACGATCAATTACCGGTCGTTTAAGCCGGAGAAGGACGGGTTGTTTTGCGAGAAGATTTTCGGTCCGGTCAAGGATTGGGAGTGCCATTGCGGCAAGTACAAGCGCATTCGTTACAAAGGCATCATTTGTGACCGTTGTGGTGTCGAGGTGACGCAGAAGTCCGTCCGCCGTGAACGGATGGGCCATATCACCCTCAGCGTACCGGTAGTCCACATCTGGTATTTCAAGACGCTGCCCAACAAGATCGGTCACCTGCTGGGGTTGAAATCGAAAGACCTCGAAAAGGTTATCTACTACGAGAACTACGTCATCGTTCAGCCGGGGTGTGCCTCGGATGTACTTATTGACGGGAAGCCGATTAAGGAAAAGCAGCTTCTGACCGAAGAGGAATACTTCAACGTCCTCTATCAGATTCGTGAAGATAACAACCGCCTCGATGACCAGGACCCGGATAAATTCATCGCCATGATCGGCGGCGAAGCAGTCGAGACCATGTTGAAGCGGTTGGAGTTGGAGGCACTGGCGCATAAGCTCCGATTCCAGATCAAGACAGAGACGAGCCAGCAGCGCAAGAATGAAGCACTCAAACGCCTCAACGTGGTCGAGGCGTTCCGTGAAGCCAACATGCGCACGGATAACCATCCTGAGTGGATGGTCCTGCGCGTGGTTCCAGTGATTCCGCCGGAACTGCGTCCCCTCGTGCCGCTCGAAGGGGGGCGTTTTGCCACGAGCGATCTCAACGATCTGTATCGCCGTGTCATCATCCGGAATAACCGGCTGAAACGGTTGATCGACATCAAGGCACCGGAGGTCATCCTGCGCAACGAAAAGCGGATGCTTCAGGAGGCTGTCGATTCGCTCTTCGACAACAGCCGAAAGGCCAACGCCGTCCGTAGCGACTCGAACCGTGCGCTGAAGTCGCTCTCCGACATGCTCAAAGGCAAGCAGGGCCGCTTCCGCCAGAATCTGCTCGGTAAGCGTGTCGATTATTCGGGGCGTTCCGTCATCGTCGTCGGGCCGGAGTTGGAATTGCACCAGTGCGGCCTGCCGAAGGAGATGGCGGTAGAACTCTTCAAACCGTTTATTATCCGCAAGTTGATCGAGCGCGGCATCGTCAAGACGGTAAAGAGTGCCAAGAAGGTCGTAGATCGCCGCACTTCAGATGTCTGGGACATTCTGGAGAAAGTGATCCAGGGACGCCCCGTCATGCTCAACCGTGCTCCGACGCTTCACCGTCTCGGGTTTCAGGCGTTCCAGCCGGTTCTCACCGAAGGCAAGGCGATCCAGCTTCACCCCCTCGTGTGTACGGCCTTTAACGCCGACTTCGACGGGGACCAGATGGCCGTCCACGTCCCCCTGGGGCACGACGCATGCCTCGAAGCGATGATCCTCATGCTCTCGAGCCACAACATCCTGAGCCCGGCTCATGGTGGACCTATCACGGTGCCGACGCAGGATATGGTGTTGGGGTTGTACTACTTCACGAAGACCCGCAGCGGCATGAAGGGCGAGGGTATGCGCTTTTCAAGTCCGGAAGAAGTGCGTCAGGCGTTCGATCAGGATATCGTCGATCAACATGCGAAGATCAAGGTGCGCCTACCGGACGGTGAGGTTATTGATACCTCCGTCGGGCGTGTCTTGTTAAACGAAGTCGTGCCGGAAGAAGTAGGCTTCATAAATGAGGTGCTTACCAAGAAGAACATGCGTGGCATCATCAGCCGCGTGCTAAAAGCCACTCATTTCGGTAAAACGGCCAGGTTCCTCGACGCTATCAAGCAGATTGGTTTCGAGAGTGCTACTACGGCAGGGTTAACCTTCTCCCTGGCCGACATCGTGATCCCGGATGAGAAGGAAAAGTTGATCGGCAATGCCGGGAAAGAGGTCTCAAAGGCCCGTGGCAACTACGAATTGGGGTTCATCACCGACAATGAGCGCTACAACCAGGTCATCGACATCTGGACGCGCACGAACAACAAGGTGTCTGAAGTCCTCTTCGATACTCTGATGAATGACCAGGAGGGCTTCAACGCTATCTACATGATGGCCGATTCGGGTGCTCGTGGGTCGAAGGAGCAGATTCGCCAGCTCGGCGGGATGCGCGGCCTGATGGCGAAACCGCAGAAGAGCTTGAAAGGGTCGGCAGGTGAGATCATCGAAAACCCGATTGTCTCGAATTTCAAAGAGGGGCTTTCGGTCCTCGAATATTTCATCTCGACGCACGGTGCACGGAAGGGCCTCGCCGACACGGCCTTGAAAACAGCCGACGCCGGATACCTGACGCGGCGGCTCGTCGATGTGGCGCAGGACATGACGGTTACCATGTATGACTGCGGCACGCTTCGCGGTATCGCCATTTCGGCCCTGAAGGACAACGAAACGGTTGTTGAGCCGCTGGCCGACCGCATCCTCGGGCGGGTCTCGCTCCATGATGTGTATGATCCCCTCACGGACGAACTCATCGTGTCGGCCAATGAACTTATCGATGAGGAGAAGGCCCGGCTGATCGCCGAGACATCAATTGAAGAAGTAGAGATCCGTTCCGCCCTGGCCTGTGAGGCTCGTCGCGGCGTGTGTGGGCTCTGCTACGGGCGTAACCTGGGCACGGGTCGTCTGGTCGAAGAAGGCGAAGCTGTCGGCGTTGTCGCGGCCCAGTCCATTGGTGAGCCGGGAACGCAGCTCACGCTTCGTACCTTCCACGTCGGTGGAACGGCCAGCCGCATCGAAGCTGAGAGTACGATCCAGAGTAAGTATGCCGGTGTGATAGAGTATTCAAACCTGCGCACCGTAACCTACGAAGCAGAAGAGGGGCCGAAAGAAGTGGTCCTCACGCGCCAGGGCGAGATCAAGATCGTCGACCCGGAAGGAGATCGCCGCCAGTTGATCTCGCACATCATTCCCTATGGCGCGGAAGTGCTGGTTGGAGAGGGAGACCATGTTGAAAAGGGGCAGGTTCTCGCCAGTTGGGATCCGTACAACAGTGTCATCCTTTCCGAGGTCTCAGGCTCGGTCGGTTTTCAGGACATTATCGAAGGGACGACGTACCGCGAAGAGTCGGACGAGCAGACCGGCTACAAGGAGAAGGTAATCACCGAAAGCCGCGAACGCACACTCACGCCGGCTGTGCTCATCGAAACCGGGAATACCGAGACGATTCACAATCGTCGCGAATATCCACTGCCGGTTCGGGCCCGCATCCAGGTTGACGAGGGCGACACGGTACAGGCTGGTCAGGTGGTGGCCAAGATCCCGCGTCAGTCGGCCAAGACGCGGGACATCACCGGCGGTCTTCCGCGTGTGACCGAACTCTTCGAGGCGCGTACGCCGAGCGACCCGGCCGTCGTGAGCGAGATCGATGGTGTCGTGAGCTTCGGGGGACGTAAGCGCGGTGCGCAAGAAGTCATCGTTACTAGCCGCGACGGTTCCGTCTCTCAGACGTACCTGGTATCACTGCAGAAGCACTTGCTCGTCCACGAGAACGACTATGTGCGTGCAGGCGAAGCACTCTCCGACGGTCAGATTTCGCCTCAGGACATCCTGCGGATCAAGGGTCCCCGGGCTGTGCAGGAGTATCTGGTGAACGAGATCCAGGAGGTCTACCGCCTGCAAGGCGTGACGATCAACGATAAGCACATCGAAGTGATCGTGCGCCAGATGATGCAGAAAGTGCGTGTCAACGATCCCGGTGACACCACCCTGCTCGAAGACAACAACGTCGACCGGTTCATGCTTGAGGCCTTGAACGACGAGTTGTATGACAAATTCGTGGTGATCGATGCCGGTGATTCTCAACTGCAGCTTGGTAGCCTGATCGACCGGCGACGGCTGCGCGAGGTCAATTCTGAGATGAAACGACACGACCTGCGATCCGTCGAGGTCCGTTCGGCGCAGCCTTCTGTGGCGGAACCGATACTCCTCGGTATCACGCAGGCCGCTCTCGCCACCGATTCCTTTGTCTCGGCGGCCTCCTTCCAGGAGACGACCAAAGTGCTTACCGAAGCGTCGATTGCAGCGAAGGTAGATCCGCTCTATGGGCTGAAGGAAAACGTCATCGTTGGGCACCTCATCCCGGCGGGTACGGGCCAACGCCGGTTCCGCGACATCGTGGTCGGTTCGAGGACGGAACTAACCGAACTACAAGCAGCCCTCGGAGGCGATTTCCGTGCCGAAGACGCACTCGATTCCTCGATGCCTCCCGATGCGACCGGCGATGGGGCTTCTACGTCCGTGGAGACTTCGTCATAAAGCAGATCACATCCCCATTGAAGGACCCCGGCGGCCAAAGGCGCTGCCGGGGTTTTTTCGTTGTGCCGCCCGATCTCCCTTGTCCGTGCATCGTTCGACCACAAAAGCAGGATAACCTCGTGACAGAATGGTCTCTACTTCAGGTCATCTTCTCTGCTTGCCGGGTCGTACGTAGCCCCAGGGAACACAAAGAAACCGAGTTTAACAAGTCGTGTAACGAGGGGTATCGAGATGAAAAGCAAGGCATGGACCAGTATCGCTCTATTTCTGTTCATCGCGTTGAGTGCCACGGGATGTACGGCAGAGCGTGTAGTGATTCGGGAGCCCGACCCCCATACGGTGATAGTCACAGATCAGCCGGGGCCGGATAGAATCATCGTTGTACATAAGAAACCGCCGCCCTTGAAGCGAGAGATCAAGCCGAGGCGTCCAAGTTCCCGGCACGTCTGGGTTGGAGGATACTGGTCCTGGCGTAGCAGCAAGTATGTCTGGGTCTCAGGCAGGTGGGTCGTGCGGCCTCGTTCCGGCGTCCGATGGGTGTCGGGCCACTGGAAGAAACAACGCGGCGGATGGGTCTGGGTGGGCGGCCGTTGGAGGTAGTGCCAGTCGAGGTATCCTACCGGCTCCGC
>JBHHWM010000141.1:0-12106 GCA_046756545.1 Rhodothermales bacterium
ATCCGGAGACGGTGATACCGTTCGGGTTGCCGGAGGAGGGACATGTGCGAGTGTCGGTGTATGACGTGTTGGGTCGGTTGGTGACGACGTTGGTCGACGGGGTATTGTCGGCGGGTCGTCACGAGGTGGTCTTCCGTGCGGACCGGTTGCCGACGGGTGTGTACCTGATACGGATGGAGGTGAGCCGAGAGGTACGCACGCAGCGAGTGACGTTGATGAAGTAAGCGTTTTCTAGCCCCGAAGAGAGGAGCCCGGTTGGTAGAACGACCGGGCTCCTTTTTTTGCAGAGAAATCGGTAGGTCGCCCTCAAAAGCGTTGGTCAAAGAGGATGGTGGTATAGTTCCCCGTGTCATCCTGACCGAGGGGAGGAAGGATCTCCCAGGCCCAAGTTTACCGTATCGGCAAAGATCCTTCGTTGTTACATCCCCAAGGTTATTGACCACCGCTTTATGTCCGATGGTCTCTAAAATGCCTCAAGGTGCAGCCTGACACTGTGGTCAATGCGAAAGAGGCTGCCTTCCGGCACTTTGGTCCAGGATTCCGTCGTGGTGAGTGGTTCGGAAGCTACGACGACGGCCCGGTATGCGTCCCCCGGATCTTCTTGAATGTGGAGGGCTCCTCCGCAGACTTCGCAGGGATGGACGGCCTTTCGCTCGACGGTCCAGAGCGAGCGTCCGAGCCTTGAACCCACGATCTCCTCTCCGTCCATCCACAGGGTGTTCAGGGCGATCTCGGCCTTCGGATCAGTCTGCCGAGACCAGTCAATCACTTGTTGAAGGCCCTGGCGTAAGAGGGGGAGCAGAGGGGTTGCCGGTTGTTGCTCGTGGAGCGTCAAGAGCAGATAGAAGAGGTGTTCACTATCGGTTTCGCCTTGAATGGCACGACGATGGTGCGGGGTCATCGCTTCCACCATGCGGGGGCGTATCTGTTCGAAGGCTCCCAGCGTTCCGTTGTGTGCAAAGAGCCAGGCACCGTGCATGAAGGGGTGGGTGTTTTCGAGGCGAAGGCGTCCTACGGTTGCACGGCGTACGTGAGCCATCACACTGCATGCGTGGACGCGGGCTGCAGCCCAACGAAAAGCGTCGCTTTCATAGGCTGGCTTGGCCTGTCGTTCCACACAGGGTTCGTCCCGGCTGTAGGTTCCCAAACCCCAGCCGTGCGGGTTGCTCTCCCCGCGTTCATCGCGTTGACTTTGCACGATGAGTGCATTTTGCGAGCGAATCAACTCGCATTCTACCTTGCGGGGGCTGTTAGAGCGAAAACCGTATAAACGACACATACGCTAAGTCTCTCTGTCGGTGGATCCGGTAGTGAGTGTGTTCCATGCGGTTTTTTGTAAGCGTGAAACTCATGGGAGGGGTTGCTACACAAAAGGACGGGCTCCAGCCCTGCGCCTGTAGCAATCTCCTCCTCGGTTGAGGGTCAGGCTTTCCGGTTGAGTCGTGAAAAGACGAGCGCCGTAACGATGCCGAAGAAGAGATGCCCGACGAGGCTCATAACCTGGGGCTGCCCCACGACGAGTACCATCTGCGGCATCCCGAGGGCCAACGGCATCAATATCAACGCGCCGAGGATCCACCACGTAAGGCCGTTCAGGCTGCCGGCTATAAGATGCAGGAACGTGTGGGAAGGGAGAAAGCGCGCTACGGACCCATACGTCGCGCCGATGAAGGCGCTGATGCCCATATGAAGGACGAAGCCAAGCGCCGCGCTGCTCGCGCCGACCATTTTAGCGACCATCGGTAACATGCCCATCATGCCCATCATCATGCCGAAGAGCAGGCCGCCTCCGAGACCGGCCAGCGCGCCGGTGCGAAGAGAGGGTGCGAGGTCCTGGACCGGCGACGTTGCGGTTTGTTGAAAGGTGGACGTTGTCATGTATTGGAACCTCCTTATTGTCGTTGAATGCGAGTTCTCCCTACAGACGACACCAATCGAGAACCTCTTACGTGCACGGCCTTGTTTTCTTGATGCCCTTGGTGACCTTACCCCTCCTTCCTGATTGATAACGGCTTTGAATTAGAAGACATGCCTATGTTTGAAAAGACGCATCAACGACAACCCGGCCTGGTCCTCGACACCAATGACTCGTGGGTCGAAGCGCTGCGCGGCCCGGATCGAGACGAGGCTATCGGCCGGTTAAGGGAGGTGCTGGTGCGGGGGCTGCGCATCGTGCTGGCGCAACGGGCTCCAAAAATTGCGGAATCGCTGGCGGAGGATTTTGCCCAGGAAGCGCTACTCAAGATCCTGAACAGCCTGGATACGTTTCGAGGTGAGAGCCGATTTACGACCTGGGCACAGAAGATAGCCGTGCGGGTGGCCTTCACAGAACTTCGCCGGAAGCGGTGGCAGAACATCTCCCTCGACGGCCTGATGCCTGAGATGGATCCGTCCGCCGGTCGAGCGGCGCTTGTGTTGTCGGATCCGGATCGCAATCCAGAGGAGACAGCGAACCAGCGGTTGCTTCTCGAACAGGTGCGGCGCATCATGCAGGAAGAACTTTCTGAGCGCCAGCGTAAGGCGATGACCGCCGTCATGATGCACGGGATGCCGCTCGAAGAAGTAGCCCGGCGGCTTGGGACCAATCGGAATGCGCTCTACAAGCTGCTGCACGACGCGCGTAAGCGATTGAAGCGGGAACTGGAAAGGCGGGGCTTCGTGCTCGATGAGATTCTCGCCACTCTGTAGTAAGATGGTGCGGGTTTGCTGCATCTAACAAAAGAGGTCGCCACAAGAAAAAGATCACGGGGAGGTAATAGGTATGGATCAGTCGGTACTAAAGAACATGGTAGGCGCTGTTGCGCGCACCCTGCCGGAGGAGATCGGCTGCGACGAGTGCTTCGCGCTGTCGGACCAGTTTGCAGAATTGATCCTGGAGGGAAAGCCGGCAGCCGACCTGATGCTGCTGGTACACGCTCACCTGGAGCGGTGCCCGGACTGCCGGGAAGAATTCGAGGCACTCCTGGACGTGTTACGCCAACCCTGACGAGAAATACATGGACGATGCTGAACACGCCGCCCGCCCGGTAGCCGGTCGTGGCGACGGAGCCCCGATCCCGGCCATCGATCACCTGTCCGGCGTCTTACAGGGAACGCGGCAGCCCCTTTCGGACGTTTCGTTGCACATCGGCACTTCGACCGATGCCGCCATTCATTTCCCCGCCGACCGTGAGCCCGCTGTAGCCACGCACCATGCCACCCTTACGCAGCAGGGCGCGAGCTATCTGCTACGGGCCGCGCCCGACGTGCAGGTCGAAGTCAATGGAGAGCCGGTCACCGTTCACTTACTGGCGTCGGGCGATATCATCAAGATCGGGGAGGAGGGGCCGCTGCTGCGGTTTCGACTCTACCGGGAAGGGCACAAGCCGTACAAGACGATCCCGGAGGCCCTCAAAGACTGTGTCGATTGCGCGCGCGCGGGCAGTCCGACGCCGCTGGGCAAGGCGGCGATCTTTCTCCGAACCATGCCCCGCGAAGTATTGACGCAGACCTCGCCCTGGTCACGCGGCGCGATCCTGGTACTCCTGGCCTTGTTGCTTTCGACGACGGGATGGCTTCTGTTTCAAACAACCCAACTTCAGAAGCAACTGGCGCATCAGGCGGAGGAAGTGCAAAGCTTCGCCGGGTTGCTGGAACAGGCCGAAGAAAACGCGCTATCGCAGGGAGCGCTACGCGAGGTCCGGGCACAGCTAGAATCCCAACTCTCGGAGGCCGTCGAACGCGTAGAGGCCCTGGAAGCCCGGACGGAGGCGGGCCAGCGCATCATAGCGACGGCGGCACAGTCTGTCGTTTTTTTGCAGGGTAGTTATGGTTTCGTCGAGCCGGTGGAGCGCAAGCCGCTCCGCATTCTGCTCGGCCCGGACGGCCGCCCGGTGACCGATGCCCAGGGGAATCCCACCATTAGCACCGGGGGCACCGGTCCGATCCTGGAACGACTCTACACCGGCACCGCTTTCGTCGCCACCGAAGACGGCCTGCTTCTGACCAACAAGCACGTCGCGCTGCCGTGGGAGTTCGACGAGGGAGCCAAAGCACTCATTCGGCAAGGGCTCATTCCCGTCATGCATCGCTTCATCGGCTATATCCCGGAGGTTAAAGAGCCGTTCGATGTGAAACTGGTCCTGGCCAGTGAAACCGCCGACGTGGCGGTGCTCCGGTGCAGCGAGGTTACCGGGCGCGTTCCGCATCTCCCGATCAGCGAAGCTCCGGCACAGCGGGGAGAGGAGGTCTTCGTGCTCGGGTATCCGACGGGCATGCGCGCCCTGCTGGCCCGCACCAACGAAGCCTTCGTCGATTCGCTCATGCGGCAGGGAGGACGGCCCGACTTCTGGACGATGGCGCGCCGGCTGGCCGAGGCCGGGCACATCGGGCCGCTGGCCACGCGCGGCATCATCGGTCAGGTGACCGCAGACAAGGTGGTCTACGATGCGGAAACGACCAGCGGTGGTAGCGGGGGACCGGTCATCGGGCTCGATGGCGAGGTGAAAGCCGTCAACGCGGCGATCCTCGTCAATTTTGACGGCTCGAACCTGGGCGTCCCGGCGGCGGAGGCCCTTCGCCTCCTCGACAAAGCCATCATAAAGACATCGGGTGCATTGACACCCTGAGAGGTACCAGGGACATAGAGGAGAAGAAAACACAGAATCTGCAAGAAAATCGGCCAATGGTTGATAAGCAATAGACGGTCTTAGAGATTTTTTAAGCTTTTGCTTCGAGACTGACGTAGTCGTGTATCTCAGTAGTTATCTTCTATAATCTCACAACCTCAGCAAGTATGAAGGAAAAGGAAAAATGGGTGTATATGATCTTTTTCGACCGAGGTGGAAACACTCAAACAAAGAGAAACGCCTTGAGGCAGTCAGGGAATTGACTGACCAGGCCATACTGACCAATATGGCCAAAAACGATTCGCACGAATCGGTACGCGAGGCGGCTCTCAAAAAACTGACGGACGAAAAAACACTCACTGAAATTGCCAAGAATGACGTTTATGAGTTTGTACGCGAGGCAGCCGTTAAAAGGCTGACGGACGAAAAAACACTCACTGAAATTGCTATAAAAGACACTCCTGGGGTCAAGAGGGTGTATACCGAGGGGTCGTATTCAACAGCTGATGCGCGGATGGCTGCGGTCAAGAAAGTGACGAATCAGGCGCTCCTGGCCGAAATTGCCAGGAAGGCCAAGGGCCGGGAAAATGTGTTGGTCCGGAAAGAGGCTGTCTGTAATCTGATTGACCAAACGGTGTTGGTAGAGGTTGCCAACACCGATCCCGCACATTGGGTCCGCGTGGCAGCCGTTGAGAGGATCGACGATCAGGTCGCGCTCGCCCATATCGCCCAATCGAACGAGGACTCGCATGTACGCAAAGCAGCGGTAGCGAAACTCGAAGACCGGACGGCGTTGACGCAGGTTGCCAAAACGGATGAGTATTTGGGTGTGCGCCAGGCGGCGATGGAAAAGATTGAGGATCAGGGTGCTCTGGCGGAGATCGCGAAAAAAGACCAAAGTCTGGATCTCCGAAAACGTGGCCGTACAAAAACTTACTGACCAGGGTGCCTTAATGGAGGTCGCCAGGCGCGACATCGCGGATGATGAGTACTTGGACGTTCCCAAAGAGGAATGGCTTGACGTTCGAATTGCGGCTGTGAAAAAAGTCATTGATCAAACCATGTTGGCAGACTTTGTCCTGGATATGGATATCAACGACGACACTGATATGGATATCAACGACGACACTGATAGGGAGATGGCGGCGGTGGCAGCGGTTAAAAAGCTTGAGGATCAGGCCGTTTTGACACAGATCGCCAAGACCCACCAGGTCTCGGATGTACGCGAGGCAGCGATGGGCAAGCTCTCCGCGAGCCTTCGGGCCGAGGTTTATCCCTACGTCGATGAATCTGCCGTCGAACAAATCAACGATCAGGCGCTTCTCCTTGATATTGTAGACAACACAGAGGTAGCGCCACATATACGTAATGCAGCGCTTCACAGGCTACCCAAGAAGGAAATGTGCGAGGCTTTTCTACGTAGCATGACACGGCCGGAATTCGATCTACTAGCGACACACTATGAAGACGTGACTAACCTCCGTGATTTTGACGCCGAGTTGCCCCGCATGTTGGGGGCACAACTGTGGAGCTCCGATCCGGTCAGCGAGGAGGTGTTGGAATACCAGGCGACGCTGGCAGAGATTGCAAAGAATTCCAAATATCAGACAAATCGCCACATGGCGATCAGCATGCTCAATGATCGGACGCTCCTCGAAGAATTAGCGGAAAATGAAGAGAGAGGATGGATACGAAAAGCCGCGGCAGACAGACTAGGCTGGCTTAAGTATAGGTAGCTGGTATAAAAAGGAGGACAGGGGAATGTGGTTCTATTTAACGGTGAAAGTCGAAGGGGCAAAGGGAATGGCTGGAACCGGAATCTGGCCATATGATATTGGCAAAACGCTTCTCAGCAGGCATGGATCGGTTAATATTGGCGACAAAATTATCAGCTCTCTGTGTAGAGACTACCTGTCGGTTTTATACATGCCGTTCATTCCTCTGGGGTTATGTGCCGGGGCAAGTACTGATCACTGGATACCAGATCTTGATTTCGGCTTCTTGAGCATGCGTAGAGACAAGCTCCGTATCCCTCTGACTCCAGACAACGCCGAAAGGTTGGTGGATTATGTAAGTGAAGGGACGAACCTGACGAAACCAAGCCCAATAGCCCGCAGATTCAGACAAAGCTGGGTCTTGTCTCTGTTGATTGCCGTATTGGGTGGTGGGTTGGGCTGGATAGCTTTTTGGGTGCTGAATCTCCCTGGGGTGTTGGGTGCCTTTTTGGGATGTGGCCTGGTGAATAAACTATACATCAAAACCCTGAATACGTATCAAAAATACAACTACAACTAATGTGTCGGATTCCTCCTGGGATTGTTGCTGTGCGTGGGAATTAATAGAAGAGCGATGAAGGGCCTGACCAGGGGGCACCGGAGTAGGTTTCAAACGTGTGGTATGTGCGTTCTTGTGAAGGTTTTAAGAGTTTGTAATCTGCTTTTTATCTATAGGATTATAAAGGATATGGAGGTGTATTTTGTAGTCAAAATGTGGCCCGGAGTGGGTGGGTAGCATGTGAAAGAGCCCACGAGCTGCGCCCGTCATCATCAGACGGAGAATCTCATGGAACGGCAAACCAGAGAACGCTCTTCTAACCGGCAGACGGCGTATCTACCCTCAGCTATTACTTCTGACGATCTGAAAACCCTGCCGAACGGGGCCGGCGTTCAAACCGACGATGATACGCTAGCCAGACCTCATCAAAAGCGTAGATACAAACGCGCTCGTCGGCATCTGATGCTTACGCCCTCCCTCGCCTGCCAGGCCGAGTGCGTGTATTGCTTCGGTCCGAACCGGGGATCGATCATGCCGGACCAGGTGTTCGATGCGGCGGTGGATTGGATCGATAACACGACGCCTGCCGACGAGAGGGTAGACATCACCTTCCACGGGGGCGAGCCGCTGATTCCCGGCATCAAGTGGTACCAAAGAAATCTCCCGATCCTGCGACACCGGTTTGGCGACCGGCTCAAGCTGCACCTGCAAAGTAACCTGTGGCTGCTCGACGACGCGTTTTGCAGGTTGTTCAAGGACCTTGGGGTATCGTTGGGCACAAGCCTGGACGGCCCGGAGCCCATCAACGACGCGCAACGCGGAAAAGGCTACTTCCGGCGGACGATGGCCGCCGTCGAACGAGCGCGCGCCCATGGGATGGAGGTGGGGTGTATTTGCACCTTTACGGCGCAATCCGCATCGCGAGTAGACGAGATCCTGGATTTCTTTATCGAGGAGCGGCTGAACGTCTCGATTCATGTGGCCGACCCGGCCATCAAGAACCCGAACGCCGATGCGTTAGCACTCTCGCCGGACGCTCACGGCGCACTTATCGTGCGCCTCCTGGATCGGTATCTGGAAAACCTCGACAAGATCCGCATCAGCACGCTGGATGCGCTCATCAAAAGTGTCTCGGCCCACCGGGGCGGCATCTGTACGTATGGCGACTGCCTGGGAGGCCACCTCACGATTGGGGCCGACGGGGGCATCTACCTCTGCCAGCGGTATGCCGAGATGCCGGAGTATCAGTTCGGCAACGTCCTGCACAGCCCGTCGATGGAGACGCTTGCCGCGCATCCCCTGTGGCGGATGTTTGAAGACCGGCAGCATCGGGTGGACGAGGAATGCGGGGGGTGCGAAAACCTGGATTTTTGTCGCGGCGGGTGTCCCTATAATGTGCTGGCCGCCAACGGCGGACGTCTGGAGCCCACGGTGCGGGATCCCCACTGTCCGGCGTACAAGCAGATCTTCAGCCACATCGTGGACCGGGCAGCCGAGGAAGTGTTTTCGCAGGAGAACCTGGCGGCGGTGATGGAGAAGCCGGATCAGAAGAACGGGCTGCTGCGGCGCGGCAAGCTGCTCTCGATCATGAAGGACGAGCCCCATCCCTACGAGGCGGCACAGCATGCCAGGCGCATCCTCGCCGCGGTGGCTCTGGCCGACACCGGTTCGCCAGCCGAAGCCGCTCGTGCGTTGAGAGCACTGGGCGTGGTGTCCAAACAGGCGTATGCCACCGACGTGCTGGCGGCGATGCATCGCCAACTCGCGGGGCGCAGCACGGGCTGCAACAACCTCTATCTGCACGTGACCTTCGCGTGCAACTTGCAGTGCCGCCATTGTTACTCGGAGTCGGGTCCGGCGCAGCAGGGATGGTTGTCGGTCGATGACGTCGTGCGGGCCTGTTATGAGGCGGCGGAGTTCGGCTTCCGCCACGTCGTCGTTACCGGCGGCGAGCCGTTGGTGCATCCGAACCGGCTGGCGCTACTCGACGCGCTGGCCGCCTTACGCCCTCACGTCAAACCAACGCTGACGGTGCTTCGTACCAGCCTGGCCCTTCGCTTCAGCGAGGACATGCTCCAGCGCATCGGGCGTAGCACCGATGAGGTGGTGGTGAGTGTGGATGGAAATCGCGAAACCCACGACCGGCGACGGGGGACCGGAAGCTATGACCTGACGGTGAAAAACCTCCGTGCCTTGAAGGCGATGGGCTGCGATACCGACCTCTCGCTGGCCGCCGTCTTGCCCCGGGAACAGATCTGCGGCGCTCCGCGCGATGCCGTTCGGGCGCTGGCCGACGAGTTGGGCATCCGGCGGGTACGGTTCAAACCGCTCTTGCCGCTGGGCCGCGCGCTGGGGGGCGGCACCGAGATCATCCCCGAAACCCAGTGGGGTCATATCGATCCGCATGAGGTCATCGCGCATGGCTTCCAGCCGATAGCCACGTGCGGTATGGGACAGAATCTGTACGTGGCGCCGGATGGTTCAGCGTATCCCTGCTATGCGTGTAAGGGAGAGCAATGGAAGACCGGAACGATTCACGGCGCAGGAGGACTGACCCGGTTGATGGTGTCCCCGGCGTTTCAAAAACTGGGCACGCATACGGTAAACACCAACCGCCGGTGCCGCGCATGTGCCGTACGGTATTTGTGCGGGGGAGCCTGCCGCGCCTGGGACGGACCCCGGAAACAGCCCGACCTCGACGCGCCGCCGGAAGATTGTACCCACCTGCATGGTCGAGCGCGTTCGTTGCTGTTGAGCGCTCTGGACCAATTGAACATCTCCGAAGATCGCTGGCTTTCGGTGGGCCTTCCGCTGCCGGATGCACCGCCGAAGGTATAGCCGGGCAAAACAAAAGAGGTCACGCCATGTCGCTTTTCGGACCGCCCAACGTGGAGAAGTTAGAAGCTCGGGGCAACGTCAAGGGGCTCCTCAAAGCCCTGACGTACCTGAAAGACGGGAGTATTCGCAAGGCGGCTGCCGAGGCGTTGGGCCGTCTGGGGGGTACCGGGGTGGTAGAGCCGCTGATCACTGCGCTCGGGGATACACACTGGCACGTGCGCAAGGCAGCGGTTGAGGCGTTGGCTCAAATCGGTGACATCTATGCGCTGGAACCGCTGGTCGCATTGCGAGGAGATAAGAACAGCCAGGTGCGCAAGGCGGCGGTTCGAGCCCTGACTCAACTAGGGGAAGCCTGCGGGGTGGAGCCGCTGATCGTTGCGCTAAGAGATAAGAACAGCCAGGTGCGCGAGGCGGTGGTTAAGGCGTTGGCGCAAAGCAAAGATTGGCCCGTGCGCAAGGCAGTGGTTGAGGCGTTGGTTCAAATCGGTGACATCTATGCGCTGGAACCGCTGGTCGCATTGCGAGGAGATAAGAACAGCCAGGTGCGCAAGGCGGCGGTTCGAGCCCTGACTCAACTAGGGGATGCTTGTGAGGTGGAGTCGCTGATCGTTGCGCTAAGAGATAAGAACAGCCAGGTGCGCGAGGCAGTGGTTCGAATCCTGGTTCGACGAGGTGACATCCGTGCCGTGGAGCCGTTGATCCGTAGGCTCAGGGATAAAGATCGGCAAGTGCGCAAGGCTACAATTGAGGCGTTGGTTCAAATCGGGGATATTCGCGCGGTGCAGCCGTTGATCGCTACGCTTAGAGATAAGGACAGCGACATAAGCAAGGCTGCTGCCAGAGCGTTAGGTCGGCTTGGGGATGCCCGGGCCGTCGAACCGCTGATCATGATGAGTAGAAACAAGGATTGGCGTACGCGAAGGGTGGTCGTTGAAGCACTGGGTCGAATCGGGGATGCTCGTGTGGTGGCATCTCTGATTGCTATGCTGGGAGACGAGGTCAATGGTGTTGGTGAGGCTGCCGAGAAAGCGCTGATGCAGATGAAGGCCGTAGAGCCGCTGATTACAGCCCTGAGCGACAAGAACGGCAAGGTGCGCAAGGCGGCTGCCGGCATGTTGGGACGGCTTGGGGATGCTCGCGCCATAGAGCCGCTGATTGCGGTGCTTGGAAATAAGGACTGGCGGATGCGCTTAACCGTCGCCTACGCTTTGGATCGACTGGGCTGGAAGCCGGATCAGAGCGAAGTAGGAGCCCGGTATCAAATCGCCAGGAGCCAGTGGGGGAAGTGTTCTCAGATCGGTGCACCCGCCGTCGAACCGCTGATCGCTGCGCTCGGGGACGGTGATGTTCGGAAGGCTGCTACCGAGGCGTTGGTTCAGATCGGCACACCGGCTGTGGGGCCGCTGATCGCCTCGCTCGGAGATACGAACAAGGATGTACGCAAGGCGGCTGTCGAGGCCTTGGATAGTCTGGGCTGGCAACCGGATCGAAGTGTGGCCGGGGCATGGTATTGGGTTATCAAGCAGCAGTGGGATCGGTGTGTTGAGTTGGGAGCGGTGGCGGTAGAGCCGTTGATCGGTGTGTTCGGGGATAAAGATGGGCATGTGCGCGAGGCTGTGGCGAGGGCGTTGGGCCAGATCGAGGACGCGCGGGCCGTAGCGCCGCTGATCGGTTCGCTTGGGGATTGGCATGTGCGCGAGGCTGCTGCCGAGGCGTTGGTTCAGATCGGCACGGCGGCGGTGGAGCCGTTAATCGGTGCGCTCAAAGATGAGAACAGAAGGGTACGCCGTGCTGCCGTTGAGGCGTTGGATCGGCTGGGGTGGCAGCCCGATCTAGGAGCGGTGGGAGCATCCTATTGGATTATCAAGCGCCAGTGGGATCGCTGTGTTGAGATTGGCGTGCCGGCGGTAGCGTCGCTGCGTAGTGTGCTTGGAGATCCGGATAGCACGGTACGCGAAGCTGCGGCGAGGGCGATGGGCCAGATCGGGGACGCGCAGGCCGTAGCGCCGCTGATCGTTGCATTGAAGGACGAGAAGAGAGGTGTACGCGTGCAGGCTTCAGAAGGGTTGGTCGAGATGTATCGATCCCACCGTCTCGATGAGGAGCATAAACGCCTGATCCTGGCCCAGCAGTCCGCGATGACAGAGAGACACCAGGACAGTCAGAAGCACACCGATAGAGATTCTTCTTCATCCTCGGATTGCACTCATGCAGATCGTCGGGACCACACCGATATCGGGATCGGCATCGATTTTAGGCTATAAAGCTCACGCTTGCCTGAGCGTGCTGCCCTTGAAATCAAAGAGGTTACGCCATGTCGCTTTTCGGACCGCCCAACGTGGAGAAGTTAGAAGCTCGGGGCAACGTCAAGGGGCTCCTCAAAGCCC
>JBHHWM010000142.1:0-12018 GCA_046756545.1 Rhodothermales bacterium
CCCCCTTGCCGTCCGAAGACTCCTTTTCTCACTGGAGCGAGCGACTCCAATCCTCTGACCAGCGAGCGTTTTCGGAGCTTTTCGAGGCGATGCATGTGGTGCTCCTGCGCTATGCCTGGCGTTTTACGGGGGAGCAAGAAGCCGCCCGCGACATCGTGCAGGATGCGTTCTTAAAGCTGTGGCAGATTCGAGAAAAAATCGATCCGCAGCGCTCGCTTAAAGCGCTCCTCTACACGATGGTGCGGAACCTCGCGCTCAACCATAACCGCGCCGCCCAACATACAAGCGGGGTCTTCCCTGAACACGACTTGCACGATCAGGCTCCTTCCGCCGATCAGCAAGTCGATGCGTCGCTGCTCGACGAGCAACTACGCGGATTCATCGGGCAGATGCCGACTCGACGCCGCGAGGCGTTCATGCTCAGCCGCTTTGAAGGGTTGAGTCATGAAGAGATTGCCCAGGTGATGAACCTGACGCCACGCACGGTGAATACGCACATCGTGCTGGCCTTGAAGGATCTACGAAAACATATGCGTGCGCTCCAACCCGACCGCACACCATGAGTAGCTTATACGACCATACAAACCGCTACCGTCTTCCCCCTGAGGTCCTGGCAGCCCTGGAGCAGGAGAGCGAAATGGAACGCGCTCATCTCCTGGATGCCTGGGCCCAGGCCGATCAGTTCCTCGGCACCGAACCCGACGACGCGACGTTCCGGCAACTGGGCACCGAGATCTGGCAGAATCTGGAAGCGGCTATTCAGGAAACATCGCCGCAGGAAGAAACGGCACCGGTGCCTCTCCGTCTCGTCCGGGCTCCGCTTCGCCTGGTAAAACACCGCTCGTTCCGCTGGGTGGCCGTGGCCGCGTGCATCGCGCTGCTGCTCACGGTGGGACTTCCGGAGGTCACGCACCCGTCCACCAAAGTGGCCGCCGCCTACGGCGACACCACCCACGTCACGTTGCCGGACGGCTCGGTGGTCGAACTCAACAGCGGTTCTACGATCAGCTTTGCGTCCAACTTTGGTGAAAAAACGCGCCGCGTGAAGCTCAAGGGCGAAGCGTTCTTCCGTGTCACCAGGGGCAGCCTGCCATTCGTCGTACAGACCTTCAACGGCACGACCACCGTGCTGGGCACGCGGTTCAACGTGCGGGCCTGGACCGACGACCGCACCCCCGAAACCCTCGTGACCGTCGAATCGGGGTTGGTGCGTTTTGCCGAACGCGGCAACGATCAGGACGGCCTCGTCCTTCAAGAGGGCCAGGCCGCGCGCCTGCCTCGGAAAAGCTCCTCTCCTACCTTCCTCCCCGAAACCAACGTCGAGAACGCGCTCGCCTGGCGCACCGGCGGTTTCGAGTTTCCCGACCAGCCGCTTGGCACCGTGTTGAACGAACTGGAGCGGCGCTACAACCTGCGCGTCAACGTCAAGGCAAAAGCGTTGCTGGACGAACCCGTTGGTCTATTGAATAAAAATCCCCTTGGCGCAGAGGAGATCCTTCGCGAAGTTTGTGAGTACAACCAGCGGTGTGAATTTCGCGCTGTCCCGGGAGGCTTCGAGGTTACTCAGCCTGATGCGGAATAAGAAGTAGGACCGCATCACCGCTCCCTTCCCGGTGATGTAGTTCTATCCGGCACCAGGCTTCTTCACCTTTATGACGCTTCGCTATCGAGGCTTGCAGGCGTGGGCGGCGTTGTTGTGCTGCGTTCTTGGGTTCGTGCTGCTCACTGTCGATGCACTGGCGCAGTCCAATCATTCCTCCCCCCCACCTCCGGAGGAACTAAGCTACCTCGACCTCGAAGAAGCGCTCGTTCGGCTGCATAATGCCACCGGCCTCGACTTCCGCTACAACCCCGCCCTGCTGACCGGCAAGCGAACGGGCCGCCTGAATCCAAAGGGGGACACGCCGGAACACCTCCTCCGGGCCATCCTCCAGGGCACCGGGCTCTACTTTTACCAGCTCTCCACCGGCGCATACGCCATCCAGGAAGTCGACCGAGCTTCCGCCCCACGCGGCTCGCTTGCCGGGTATGTCATCGACAAGGAAACCGGGGAACCGCTCCTGAACGCCACCGTCCGGCTGCTCAATGCGTTCGGGCAAGGCACCGCCACGAATGCCATCGGGGGATTCGGCTTCGCCACGCTTCCTCCCGATGAATACCTCATCCTCGTCACTCACGTCGCGTATCAGAGTCAGATCGACACGGTGCAGGTCTGGCCCGGAGAGCACACCGACCTGTACCTCGAACTACAGCCCACGGTCGTGCCGCTGTTGCCGATTACGGTTGAGGACTTCAAGGACATCGACCAACCGCAGGGTCGATCTCCCTCCCTGACGGACGCCCCCCTCTCCCCCGTCAACGGCCTGGGCACCGCCGACCTGACCGACTACATCGGCATCGAACTCTCCGGCGTCAACCCGCGGGACGGCACCGCCGACGTGCATATTCAGGGCGGCGACCCCGGAGAACACCAGTTTCGTTTGGACGGCGTGCCGGTCTTTGAACCGGTTCACCTGAACGGCCTGCTGGGGCTCAGTTCGTTCGCCATCAAACGTATTACCGTCTACAAGGCCGGATTCTCGGCTGCCCAGGGGAGCCAGCTCGCCGGTGTCATCAGTGCCGAGCACGCCCTGACCAGCCCGGACGGACGCACGGTGGATGTGCAGGTCGATCCGTTGAGCCTCAACGCCCGCATGCACCTCCAGGCAGGCCGAACAGACGGCCTCCAGGCGCAACTCATGGCCGCCGTCCGCCAGAGCATATGGCACGAAGCTATTCGCCCCAATCACATCGACAGCCTGTTGCTGGATTGGAATATTCCCGACGACTTCCTGCTAAAAGCACCGCTGCTAGGACTCCAGGAAAGAGCCCCTTTTGAGGAGGTCGATTCCAGGCTGGGGTCGCTTCCGCCGCCCCAGGTACCGGATCTCGGGTTTACGGACCTCCATGTAGCAGGCCGCCTCCGGGTCAACCGGAACCACGCCTTCCACGCCTCCTATTACCGCAGTAAGAGCCGGCTCAAGACCCGGCGACTCATCACCGCGTTCGATTCTACCGCCCAGGACCTTCCTGATCCGGATCGGTATCGGTGGGGCAACGACAACGCGCAGATCCGGTATACCGGCATCCTTAATCCCGACATGCTCCTCTCCGCCCGGCTCCGAAGCAGCCGCTACAACCTGGAGCATACCTATGCGGCGTTTGCCGATAGCGTCAGCCTGTTTCCCATCGGGACCATCGAACTCTACGTACCGCTCGACCTGACGCCTGCGGACGACGGCAACCGCATCCGTGAAGTCGCCCTGGAATCGACCCTGGATTACGTGCACCGCTACGGGCATACCCTGCTGGGCCTCGAAGTGGCCCGCACCGCGCACCGTTTTCGTATTCAGGACATTCTATCCCGCAGCATTGTGCAGGCCGACACGTCCTGGCGGGCCGTGTTCGTGGCCGAACACGAAGCCTCTCTCAGCCCCCGGATGACCGTTAAGGGCGGCATACGGCTGACCTACCTGGGGGCTCGCCAGACGGTGTACACGGAACCGCGCCTCGAAGTACGCTACGTCGTGCCGGGCACCCCGCTGGGTACCTGGTCGTTTCGGGGAGCCGCCGGCCTCTACCGGCAGTTCCTCAACCAGTTCGACAAGAGCAGCATCAGCCCCAGCGCCCTCTTTCCCTCGATTCGGTTCTGGATGCCGGTGGACGAAACCATCGCGCCTCCCACAGCCTATCACGTCGCCGCCGACGTCCTGCTGAAACCCGGTGATCGCTGGACGCTCCACCTCGAAAGCTATTACAAACACCAGCCGCGCCTTCTGCAAATCGACTACCCGGCCCTGTGGTTGCGCATCACCGATGAAGCCCTCACGGAAGTACCGGCCCTCAGCGCTCAGGCGGATTTTCTCCGGTCGAGCAGAGGCTATGCCTACGGCAGCGCGTTCTCCATAGAACACACCGGCCGCCGTCTGCGAACGCTCGTTCGCTATGAATACAACGTCGCCCGACGGCAATATGCCTTCAGCGACAGCGCCCACGTAGAACCGGTCCCCTGGAGCGAACCGCACCGCCTGGTCGTCGCCTTCGACTGGACGCCGCACCCACGCCTCATCGCTACGGCCCGCTGGCGCAGCGGCTGGGGACGCATGTGGGCCTATCGAAGAGCGTATTACGACTTCCTCGGCAGCAACGCCTCTCAGGTGGCCACCTACGGCGACGTCGATTTTCGGCGGCCTACGGCGCACAAGCTCAGCCCCTTTCACCAGTTGGACCTCGGCACGGCCTATACCCACCGTTTCGGCCCCACCGCGCTCCAGATCCGGCTCGATGTGCTGAACGTCCTCAACCAGGAAAACGTGGCCGACCGTACCCTCCGCGACATTCCCGACGGCAACGACGTCACGTTCGTCCCTGAAAACCGGCTCCTGCTATCGCGCTCATTTTCCGCCGCCGTGCGATTTATCTGGTAAGCCGCCCTATGAAAAGAACGCCGATGCAAAGCTCCTGTACAGGATACACCGACACGGTTCCCTCAAGTAGAAACATCTTCTGCTTTTTCAGGGCTGTGCTTCATCATCAGCCAACGGTAACGTGTATTACTTAAGACCAACCAACCATCACCGGCAAGATGTTTGCGTGCTTTACACGTAAAGGCTCTTTTCCGGAAGGCGCGAGTGGCTGCCTATGAACCTTCGAATTGTTACCGCCTTTCTCTTAGTAAGCCTGGTTGCGATACCGACCAGCGCGCAGTCGTTCCGGCTCGTCGAAACGACGATGCTGCCGACCACATCCGGCTCGGTAGCGCTGGGCGACCTCGACAACGACGGCGACCTCGACGTGGTGCTTACCGGCACCGACGAAACCCTGGCCCCTGTCACCAAAATGTACCGCAACAACGGATCGGGGACGTTTGAAGAAGTGCTCGGCACCGGGCTTCCCGCTACGCGGAAGAATTCCATCGACCTCGGAGATGCCGACAACGACGGCGACCTCGACATCCTCATCATGGGGCCAACCACCTCGGATGTCTTCCTCAATGACGGCAACCTGACCTTCACCCGCCTCGGCCTCGACCTTCCGCTCGTCAAAACCATCGGCACGGCGGAGGTCGTCAACACGAAGGCATCGGCCTGGGGCGACTACGATAACGACGGCGACCTCGACATCCTGATCTCCGGCATCATCGATCCACGCGATGTGACGTTGATCTATCGCAATGACGGCTCCGGCACCTTCCGTCGCGCCAACGACATCAGCCTGGACGGCCTGGAAAGCGGTTCGGTGGAATGGGGGGATTTTGACAACGACGGCGACGCCGATATCCTGGCGACGAGCCAACCGGCCCAGGGGGTGTCGTTTACAAAGATCTGGCGCAACAACGGCAACAATACCTTTTCGGACATCAATGCCTCGTTGCCCGGCATCAAAACGACCGGATCCGCGAAGTGGGGGGATTATAACAACGACGGCTTCCTCGATGTCCTGATTGCCGGAACGGATCCCGACAAAGGGGATATCGACGGCGTCTATCGGAATCTCGGCAACGACCTCGATAACCGGTTTGATCGCGTCCAGGCCCAACTGCCCGTCTCTACCTTCGCCGACTGGATCGACTTCGACAACGACGGCCGGCGCGATGTGCTGCTCAACCGCTTTGACGAAAACGGAGCCGCCGCCGGAAAATCGGCTTCCGCCAGTGCTGCCGCCCTGGAACTCTACCGCAACGTCGATACGCAGAGCCGCTTCGAAAAAGACCCGACGGACCTGGACGGCATCTGGTTTGGCGCTATCGCCACCGGCGACCTCGACAACGACCATGCGCCTGACATCCTGGCTACCGGAGGCTTGCTCAACGCCAACGGCTCCGTCAACCAGATCGGCCTCTTTTACTATCGCAACGCGGCCCGGGCCGTCCCCAATCAGCGCCCGGAACCGCCGCCGGTTGCCAACCTCCAGGGCGAGTTCAACGGCAACGACCTTGTGCTGGAATGGACCGACGCCACCGATCCCGATAGCCCGGCAACATCGCTGACCTATAACGTGCGGGTCGGCACCAGCTTCGGGGCCTCCGACGTGCTCTCGGCCATGTCGCTGAACGACGGAACACGCCTCGTCCCCAGGGCGGGCAACGCCGGACACGGCAGGCGGCTGGTCATCCGTAACATCGATCCCACGAAGCGCTATTACTGGGCCGTTCAGGCCGTCGATGCCAGCTATACAGGCTCTGAGTGGGCCGTGGCACCGAGCCCGGTCAATACCCACGACGACTCGTTCGAAGTGCCGAGTACGATCTCGCTACTGGGCAACTATCCGAACCCGTTCAATCCCGGCACAACCATTCAGTATGCCTTGCCCGAACGGAGCCCGGTTCATCTCACGATCTACAACATGCTCGGCGCGAAGATCGTGACCCTCGTCGATGCGACACAGCCGGCCGGACAGCATGACGTGTACTGGAACGGCCGGGACGCGCTCGGCCATGCGGTTCCGTCCGGCCTCTACCTCTATCGCCTGGAAGCCCAGGGCCATACGTTGAGCAAAACGATGGTGCTACTCAAGTAATCACCTGCTTTATATTGCAGAAAAAACCTCCACCGTCGCACAGGGCGGTGGAGGTTTTTATTTGATGATCGCGTTCGTCGCCGACAGGCTCAAGACCCGAATTTGATCCCGAAACGCACCCACGACGGGGTGGGCAGCCACCGCCCCTTGCGCATCCGATAGGCGGGCCCCCAGCGCATTTGCGTAGTAGCCCGCATGGCCATGATATCGAGCGTTGGATGCACGCTTCTGATCAGCATGATCGCCAGGGGTTCTCCTTCCGCATTGAGATAGACCTGGGTACGCACGGTGCCCGTCACCTGGCGCTGCTGCAGGCTGTCCGGGTAGAGCACGGGCACGTCGGTGCCCAGTTCGAGGGCTACCCGTGGCTCCCGGAAATGGCTCCGTAGCAGCTTGTATCCCTTGCGCTTAAACGCCTCCACTTCTTCCTGGATATCTCCGGTCAACGTCGCGTCCTGCAGCGTAGGCTTCACGTACTGATTGAAGAGAGAATCAATGAGTTCGGGCTGGTTGCGAAACAGGCGGATCAGGCTGATCCTGACCGCCCGTTCGAACTGTTCCTCCAGGCTTGCGCCCCGCTGCGCCAGGGAAGAATGGGCCAGATACGTAACCTCCGTCCCGGATACCTGCATGGCCTTGAGCGTCTCAAGATTGCGAAACATGCCGGTCGTGTCCTGGTCGGCGCGCCACCATCGTATGCCGTCGGTCTGCCAGCCTTTCGGCAGGGTCATATCCGGCGATGCGCTCGGTGCACATCCGGCCAAACCCGAGATGAACACTATCAAAAAAGCGCCAGGCAGGAGAAATCGAAAGGTCATGCCGGATTCAAGGTCTTGGGTAAGAGGCAGGCGACTCCCGAGCACGCATGTGCCGACAAAAACACCACTACATAGACACAAAACCGGGGAAAAGGTCGCCAGGGGGTCGCCCCATCGCTACCGGCAATCCGGCATCCGGGTTCCAGAAAAGGGTAGAAAAGCGTCAATCGGTGGACGGCTCGGGTAAGGAATCGGCCAGGCGGGCGAAGTACCTCCGGCGATCCATCGCCACGACACGCACCGCGCTTCCGGCAGCGATAAATTCGCCTTCGGTCACCACCTCGATGCGCTCGCCATCGACTTCGATGACGCCGGTGGGCCGCAGCGGAGTGATCGCCACGCCCGTCTTGCCCAGATACCGTGCCCGGTGTTCATGCTCGCGCGCCACCACTTCATCATCATTACGCAGGCTGGTAGCCAGGATAAACCGGTTCCAGGCCCCCGACTTCCACATCATGTAGAACAGGCCTCCGCCAAAAGCCAGGGACCCCAGCAGGGTCAAGAGGCCCCCCATCGGACCGGCTTCCGTAAACACATAGCCGACGGCAAAGACGACCAGCAAAAAACCAAGAATCCCGACGACGTTGAAGCCCGGCACCAGATACACTTCAGCCACAATCAGGCCGAAACCTACCATGATCAGTAATATGGGGATGAGCAATTCCAAAAGAAAACAGAGGTAATGCCGTGATAAGTGTTTGCAGTGTACGGCTTACACCGGAGATGTTTCGTCTTCTGCCGGCAAAACCTTCACCCCGCGTACTTCGACCCGGCTGCCCTGCACGCGAACGACTTTCACGGGCATGCCGCTCGCCATGAACTCGCCCGACGTGATCACATCGACCCGTTCATGGCCGATCTCCATCATCCCCGACGGACGCAAGGGCGTGAGCGTGCGACCAATCTGCCCCACCAATTCCCGATGCGTCTCGGCGGCCGTATAGCCGGTGGCGCTGGAGAGTTCAGGAGCCAGCACTAATTGATTGAAGCGCTGCGACTTGGGAAGGTAACGCCCCAGCGAGAACATAAGCAAAACCAGGAGCACAAACGTCGCGGCGAGCGTGGTGAATGCGGGAGAGAACGCACTGAGCGGCGGGAATGAAAAGCCGATGTTGCCCACAAGCGAGACCAGGAGCGACACCACCACCATGATGATGCCTGAAATTCCGGCTATCCCGAAACCGGGAATGACAAAAATTTCTGCCAGGATTAGCGCCACGCCGAGGACAAAAAGGATGATTTCCCAGCTTTCGACCAGCCCGAGCAGATAATGGGGCGCAAAAAACAGCGCGGCCCCAAAGAGAGCCACTGCACCGGCAAACCCGACGCCGGGCGTCTGGAGCTCGAAGTACAGGCCGCCGAGCATCATCAGCATCAGGATCGACTGCACGATAGGCGAGCCAAAGAAGCGGAGTACCTGTTCGGCCTTGCTGGCCTCGTGTGCTACGATCGTCGCCTCCGTGAGTCCCAGGGCGTCCACCGCCTCATCGACGGTCTCCAGAATCTCGTCCGCTACGCCAAAGCTCAGGGCTTCCTTGGAGGAAAGCGTGAGCACCTTGCCCTCTTCGGACACGCCCTCGACGAAGAGCGTCTCGTCCACCATAGCTTCCGCAATGCTCGGATCGCGTCCGTTGGCTTCCGCCGTGGCACGCATCAGGCCGCGCATGTAGCTCTGGTATTTATCCGGGGCCGCCTCGCCGCTGGTCCCCTCTACCACCGTGGCCGCCCCAATCGAAGCGCCCGGCACCATGATGATGCGGTCGGCAGCGTAGGAGATGAGGGCTCCTGCCGAGGCTGCATTTTTATCGATGAAGGCTACCGTGGGCATCGGTGCATCCAGCAGGGTCTGGCGGATCTGGTCGGCTGCATCGACGAGGCCGCCGAACGTGTCTACCTCAAAGAGCACCAGTGCCGCATCGTCGGCCGCTGCATCGGAAAGGGCGCGATCGATATACCGGGCCAGTCCGTTGTCAATCATGCCCTCGATGGGAACGAAGAAGACGGGACCGTCGCTGTACGGTTCGTCAAAGGAGAGCGGCTTGGGGTCCCGCGACTGAGCCCCGGCAAACGGTGCCATGGCCGAAACCATCATAAGCAGCAAAAAGAAACCGCCCCAGACGCGAAAACCAGCCGGTAGCCTGCGTTTCATGGCTGTCACCAGTCAGATGAAAATGACATCTTAAGATACGCACAAGGCGGAAGGGAAGATTCAAACCGCCCCGGCGCATCAGACGTTGCATAGCGCCAGTTGATAGACATGCTTCCAGGCAAAGACGGGCGCGTCGAAGTAGGCGCTGATAAACTCCTGAAAACCCTTCTTCGTCCAGAAGTTGACGTGTCCGGGATCAGGGCTCACCCCCAGACGTCGACCGAAATCATTGAGCCATTTGAAATAGGGTTCGCGCGGCACCGTAACGATCACATACTTGCGCGCCACCCGCTTCAGTTCACTCACGGCCCGCTCAGTGTCATCCAGATGCTCCAGCACTTCACTACACACCACCGTATCGAACGAATGGTCTGAAAAGGGAAGCTTGTACAGGTTACCCGTGCGAAAGTGTGCCAGTTCGCCGAAATGCTCCTGCGCATACGCAATAGCCTCCGGGCTCACATCGATACCGGTGACGCGTACAGCCGGGTCCTGCCGGGCCAGATAGCTGGTAACAAACCCTTCTCCGCATCCGGCATCGAGCACCAGACGCGGATTGGTTTGTTGGAGCATATCATAGACACACCGGAGAAAGGCGTGCAGATGCCACTGATAGAGGCGATTAGGATGGGTAAACTTTTCGTGATTTGCTGATTGATAGGTGTCGTGCAGGGTGGTCATGAACACGCGTTGCTTACACAGAGGGAGTGACCGGGTGCATCGTCGCCGCGACGAAAAAAGAGCCGTTACTTCTCGACCAGCACGGGGGTCCCGACCTCGACCCATTGCCAGAGCCGGTCTATGTGGTCGTTATGCACGGCCACGCAGCCCTGCGTCCAGTTACTGCTGGAGCCGGTTCCGTCGCCATGTATTTCGATCATACCCCCGAGCGCAGTGGACATGGGCGGCGTCGAAAAGGTGGCTTCGGCCTGTACGATAGCCGCGTGCTGCTCTCTGGTGATGATGCCCTGCTTCAGGCCTCGGTCGGCATCTTCGGCGGTCGGATAGTTGAGCACGAAGGCTTTGTAAAACTTGCTGTACGGATTTTTTCGGACCACAAAAAACGTCCCTTCGGGGGTGCGCCAGTGATCAGGATTGGCGGTGCTTCCCCGGCGTTCTTTATCGGCGTAGGCATTATAGCCGAAGTCGGCAGGCACTTTAAAAAACAATTCGGTACCGCGATAGAGATAGAGCGTCTTCTGCCGTTTCGACACGCGGATCCAGATGTTCGACAGCACCGCCGACTCGACGTAGCCCTGCGCTCCATCCTGGGTGCGAATATGCTTCCAGTTTCCTTCCGTCGCCATGACGAACACCGGCTCCCGAAACCCCAGTTGCAGATACGCGCGTCCCGAGTCGGGCCGGGTATAGACCGTAGCACGCCGTTTAACGACGTAGTACACGGAGGCCCCGGCTTCGGCAAAGGCCATCAGGGGACCTTCCGAGGTCGCAGGCTGCGCAACGGCCCCCTCTATCGGGATCAAGAGGATGAGCAGAAATAAGACGATGCCTCGTCGCATGAACATGGGATAACCATGGGGTGGAACAAGCCGAAGAGCACGACGCGAAGAAACGACCATGGAAGGCACAGAGTCAAGGGCCGCGCTAGGATGCTTTTTTTCGTTGTGCTTCATTTCGGGCGATGCACCAGCGATAGGATTCCAAAACCCCTTCGATCAGAGGTCCGTCGGTCACCCTCTGCACCTGCCGTTTCACCGCCTTGCCGGCGTTGGCAGGGGCAAAGGAATACCCCACGGTCTCCAGAGCCCCGAGGTCACCGTTCGTGTCGCCGATATAGGCCATCCGATCTACCGGGCAGCCCACCCGTTCGGCGAGCCAGAGCAGGCCTTCTCTTTTGGTGATCGACCTCGAAAGCACATCGATAGAGATCGGCGTATGAAACACACACAACGCCGGAAAGTGCCGGGCGACGAACGCTTCGATCACCGGTACGCAAGCAGCTACTTCATCCAGGTCGATCCCGGCAACACCGGCCTGTATCCGTTTTCCGTAATCGTAGGCCAGCGAGGTGCCGGGGATGCACTCCCGTATCATCCAGCGGCGGACTTCTTCGACGGCCTCCTCGATATCGGCGGTGAACGCGGGATGCCAGGATACCTCACCGGAGATCGGATCGTAGAGGCCGCCGCCGCTTTCGAACAACACCGGCACCTGTAAACCGAGCACCTGGGTCAGGGCTTCCACGTAGGGAAACGCCCGTCCCGAGCACAACGAAACGGCAGGCAACACGCTTTCGCGTTCCACCGGCCCGGCAGCCCCGGCATACGCGGCCAGTTCCTGAAGCCGCTGCCGGTCGAAGGGGCGGAACGGCTCGGACAAACATCCGTCGATGTCCGACACAAAAAGGTTGATCACGGCGCTATGGTATTATCGGCGGGCAGGATGAAGGCATTAAAGAAATCCCTACCCGCCGGGTTTCAACAGAACAACCGGTTAACGGAGGCCGACCGGCCCTTCCACCTGCATGAGCAC
>JBHHWM010000143.1:0-11971 GCA_046756545.1 Rhodothermales bacterium
CTTACGGTGACAACCTCATGTCATGCTTCTACGGTCAACATCTTGATAAGTGCGTATCATTATTACCTTCGCTCCCCTCGACCAGTACAGAGACGAGGGCCTGCTGCGATGAGGCCACATCGCTAAAGGTGCAGATGTGCGCCGAAGCCTCTGGAAATCCCTCTAACACATAGGGACTGCCGAGCGACGCCAGCACGACCGAACGACGCACAACCAGCGTTTCGACGAATGCGTGTTGGGCAGGCAACAGACCGAAATGATGCCATGCCGCCGGCTTGACAATCATCGCAACGACGACGTGGCGCACCTGCCCAGCCTTCTCCAGCACCCTTCGCACGATCGCCTCATCTGCTTCCGGCCCGATTTCGTGATACATTGCGCCGGGAAAAGTCCCGCGAAGCAGGGAACCCAATGGTTCCTCGGGAGGGTCCAGCCGGGAACGGTGGGGTTTAATGAGCAGCCCCAGCAACCCTTCCGACGCCACACGATCCGGGGAGAGGGGAAGCACACCGGCGGTATCCCTGACCGACACGGCACGGCGACTCACCTCCTTCGCCATCGCGTCATGCGCGGCATCGCCGACTTCTTCGGGCGAGACATGCCGGGACGGATCGGTAAAGATCGACCGGCCGAATCGGTCGATCAGGCGTTGTTTTAGCTGCCAGACGCGAGCACAGGCTTCGTTGAGGCGATCCGCTGACAGCCGACCTGTTTTCACCGCTCGCACCAGCCCCTCCACCGCCGCTTCGGGGTCCGGGGTGTCGAGCACGATATCGACCCCGGCACGGACCAGCGTGGCCGCCTGAACCCCCTCTTCGCCCGGGGCTGCACGGATGGCTCCCATGAGCAAGCTGTCGGTAATGACGGGTCCGTGGAAACCGAGCGCCTCCCGCAACAAGCCGTTCAGAATGATCGGTGATGCCGTGGCAGGTTGCCGGCTCGGGTCAAAGGCGGGAAATGCTACATGAGCCGTCATCACGGCATCCACGTTTGCTTCTATGGCAGCGCAGAACGGCACCAGATCGGTGTGCTCCAACACGTCGCGGGTGTCGGTGACGATCGGCAAAGCCTCGTGCGAATCTTGATGCGTGCCGCCGTGGCCGGGAAAATGCTTGGCGCTCGTCAGCAGCCCTTCGGCACGGCAGCCTCGGAGGTAGGCTCGAACCAGGCGCGCTACGCTCTCCGGCTCCGTTCCGAAAGCACGCGTGGCGATAATCGGATTGCGCCGGTCCCGGTTCACGTCGGCGACGGGGCAAAAGGCAAGCTGAATGCCGCAGGCCAGCGCCTCGCGGGCCGCCCCCCTCGCCGATGCCTCCACAGCCGCTTCCGCTTCTGCGCCCAGCGCCGCATAGGCCATCGCGTGCGGAAACACCGTAGCACCGCGTACCTGCTGCCCGACGCCGCGCTCCATATCGGTTCCTATAAGCACCGGATACGGGTTCCGCGCTTGCAGGCGAGCCAGTACGCGTGCCGTCTCGGGTCCTCTCCCGTTGAAAAGCACCAGCCCGCCGAGCGGACACCGCTCCAGCAGCGCTTCCACCCGTGCTGCGTCCTCTTCCACCGTGACGGGCGGCGGCATGTTCGATCCGATGCGGGCAAAGACCAGTTGTGCCGCTTTTTCGCGCAGAGACGTCGGGAATGAAGTCAACGTAGTGGTGTCGAGGTGGGGATTCGGAATACTTCCCTATCACAGATACAGCCCGTGCTGCTCGATGTAGGTGCGTACCGAGTCGGGGACGAAATAGCGAATGCTGCGACGAGCACGCAGTCGAGCACGAATCTCCGTTCCGCTGATGTCGAGCAGGGGCGCTTCGGCGAAGCGAACGCGACCCGCCGGTCCGGGTTCGATCTCAAGCCTCTCCTCGCCTGAACGCCGGTACACAATCAATGGAACGCGGGCGATGATCTCGTCGGGATGATGCCATGTGCCAAAGGCGCGCAGGCTGTCGCCGCCGATGAGCAGCGAGAACGCATAGGCCGGATGCGCCTCCTGGAGCGTCCGTATCGTATCGACGGTGTAGGACGTCCCTTCGCGCCTGATTTCAATATCCGAAACGTCGAACCCCGGATTATCCTCGGTCGCTCTCCGCGTCATTTCGAACCGATGCCGGGGAGAGGCCAGCGCATCACCGGCCTTATGGGGCGGGTTGAACGCAGGAATCCACCAGACCTGATCGAGCCCGAACTGGTCGCGCACCGTCTCTGCCACGATCAAGTGCCCAAGGTGTGGCGGGTTGAACGATCCGCCGAAAAGGCCAATGTTCATGCTGCGAAGGGACGTATGGGATACGAGGACGAACCGGAGCAAAGATAGGAGGAGTAGGCTACATTTGCTTCCCCCGTTATCCTTCTTATCCTATCCCTACTGCCTTCCACCGGCGAGGGCTTGCATGCGGGAGGTGGCCTGCTCGTAGAGTGCTTCCGCGTCTTTAAGCAATTCGCTGTCCGGAAAGAGTTGCAAGAGCCGCTGATAATGATCGACCGCCTTTTGAAGACGCTCGGCCTGGCGCGCTTCGACGCTCTCGTCGCTATAGATAATGTAGGTACGAATGGCTCCTAGCAGGGCATCGTCGGCCCAGTCCGTATCCGAATACTTATCAAAGACGACCTCATAGGACAGAGCGGCGGCCTGGAAGAGTTCGCGTTGCTCGTATTGCAGGGCCGTGTCATACTGCTTGTGGGCCAGTTTTTCGCGCAGTTCTTTGATCCGCTGCTCGGCCTCCAGCACGGACTCGTGCGTCGGATACCTGTTGATGAACAGGTTGAAGGCGTTGATCGCGTCTTCGGTATTCGTCTGGTCGAGTTGATAGAGCGGCGAGCGTTCATAGAAGGTCATGGCCCGTTCGAACTCGGCTTCGGGCACGCGCGGATCGGCACGATAGATCTGGGCAAAGCGCGAGTACTCATTCGCCGCCAGGATATATTCCTTGTTGGCACGATAGGCCCGCGCCAGAAAGAGTTGCGCGTCGTCGGCCCATTCATGGGTGCGCCCGAAGTCGAACGAACCCTGAAAATACTGAACGGCTCGGGCATACTTGCCGCTCTCATAGCGCTCCATGCCCTTATCAAAGGCTTCCTTCGGGGTGTCGTAGCGAAGCCGCCCGCTCCCCGAGCATCCAGCTACCAACACAACCAGAAGCATCACAACCGAAAAACGCAATCTGCTAAGTAACATACATCCCATCTGATTCAACAAGAGGAGCTTGCACGCAGGGTGGTCCTCACATCGCCGCGTCCTGTGATAACGCCGGGCCGCGTCGATTAGTATGCAGCGCCTAACACGCAAAAGGCCGGAGCCCGTCGAAAAGGCATCCGGCGTGTAGCGGAGGTGATACGGAGCGACGTGGAGGCAGTTCCAGGGTCTTAGCGCAGCCGCACAACATCCTCGTTGCGATACTGCAAAAAGAACATGGTTTCATTGGCATGGCCGCTATTAAACCGAATTTGCGTACCGAGCCCCTGGAAAAAGTCCGTCTCGTGCAGCCGTTCGTGCAGCGGACGATCCATCGGACGGGTCAGGTAACGCTGCAAAAAACGCACGACATCATAACCGACATAGGCCAGGCGATCCGGCCGTTGCCCGGCCAGCGAGCGATAGGCGCGTTTGAAGGCCTGCACCTCGGGGGCCGCGTCGTCCACATAGAAATCGTCCGTGTACGTCACACTGAACGCGCTGGCCTGCTGCCTGGAGACGGCATTGCGCCAGCCGGAATTGCCCAGCACCCTCAGCACCGATCCGGCACGACCGAGACTGGCCAGCGCCTCTTCGATATGGCGTTGCGTATTCCGCCCGGAAAGCGGCAGATACATCGCGTCGATGGAAGAGAGCCGGTCCTTGCCGATAAGCTCGTAGAGTTGTCCCCAGCTTCGCGCATCAGGAAGCATCTCATAAAACGCCACATTCACTCCGAGCCGCAACGCTTCCTCCTGAAACCCTTCGGCCATCCGCTCGCTGATGCTGTTTCCACTCTCCGCAACGATGCCCAGATTGAGCAACTGCAAGTCATTCACCGCCAGGCGGGCCATAACCGCACCGCGTGAAGTGATCGTCGGATTGGCCTGGAAGATGTATTGTCGTCCCTGGGCCACGGTTTCATCGGTAGCTAGGGGGGCTATCAGCACCACTTGTGCGCGCTCGGCCGCCTGCGCGGCCGCCTGCGCCTCCTCGCTGTAGAGAGGACCGATGATCGCGTCCACGTCCTCAGCGACCAGCGCTGCAATGGCCCGGCGCGCCCCCGAGGCTGTGCCCCTCGAATCGCGAAACACCATCCGGATCGGTTGTTCAGCCGCGCGGTTGTATTCGTCTATGGCCAGGCGAATGCCGTTGAAGAGCGATTGAGTGAGTTCGACATCGTTGCGGGAGAGCGGCAGCGCGATACCGAGCCGAACGGCCCCGTCTCGCCGTGCTTCGTCCTGTACGTGCTGCTGCGCAAAACGAAGAGTGTGCTCGGCCTCGTCGAGGTAGCTACTCGTCGGATAGAGTTGCAAAAATGCAGACAAGAGGTCGATGGCGCGCTGGTACTCGCCATCGCGATAGAGGGCCTTACCGGCCATCAACGTGGCGGCCGTGGTCTTGCGATGAAGGGGGTAAGCTTCGTAGACCAGCCGGAAGCGCCGGTAGGCCGTCTCGTAATCCTCCTCGTCGAAGGCGAGCAAAGCCTGTTCAAAAACGGCCTCGGCCTCCTCGTTTCGTGGTACCGGGTCGCCGGTATCCTGAGCCATGGCCGTCTGGGATACCGACAGCCACCACCCGAAGAGGAAGAAAAGCACCACCATACGGGCGTGTTTGCGCAGCACGGAACCGGTGTAGCGTTCTCGTCCGTTCGCATGCTCACACAAGCCGCAAGCGACCGGCGAAGAACACGTCCATACAGAGCACGCAAAGAGTCCGCGCATGAGTATTGAGGCTTACTCCCACTCGATGGTAGCGGGCGGTTTCGAACTGATGTCGTAGGCGACACGGTTGATGCCCCGGACCTCGTTGACGATCCGGTTGGATACGTGGGCCAGGAAGTCGTGGGGAAGTTGCGCCCAATCGGCCGTCATGCCATCTACGCTGGTAACGGCTCGGAGGGCGCAAACGTTCTCATAGGTTCTATAATCGCCCATCACCCCCACGGATTGCACCGGCAGCAGCACAGCGAAGGCCTGCCAAACCTGATCATAGAGCCCGTAGCGTTGCAACTCGTTGATGAAGATAGCATCGGCTTCACGCAGCAGGGCCAACCCTTCGCGCTCTACCGGTCCCAGCATACGAACAGCCAGGCCCGGACCGGGAAAAGGATGCCTCCGAATGATCATATCGGGCACACCCAGCAAGCTCCCGATCTTGCGCACCTCGTCCTTGAACAACTCCCGAAACGGCTCTATGATCGTGAAGCTGAGTTCTTCCGGCAGTCCGCCCACATTGTGGTGCGTCTTGATCGTAGCCGACGGCCCTTTGAACGAGACGCTCTCGATGACATCGGGATAGAGCGTTCCCTGCGCCAGAAACTTCGGACGGCGTCCCAGTTCTTCGATAATTTCCTCGGTGGCCTGCTCGAAGACTTCGATGAACGTCGTGCCGATAATCTTGCGCTTCCGCTCGGGATCGCCGACGCCGGACAGACGATCCAGAAAAAGATCGGAGGCGTCCACGGCGTGGAGGCGGATATGAAAATGATCCCGGAAGGTAGTCTGAACCTGTTCCCACTCACCTTTGCGCAGCAGCCCGTTGTTGACGAAGATGCAGGTCAACTCGTCGCCCAGGGCTTCGTGCAGGAGGACCGCCGCCACCGAGGAATCGACGCCGCCGGAGAGTCCCAGGATGACGTGCTCACCGCTCGCTGTTTCGCGGATCTCACGGGTTTTTTCTTCGACGAACGAGGCGGGCGTCCAGTCTCCCCGGCATTCGCAAATCCGGTGCGCAAAGTTTTCCAGGATCTGTCGACCGTGGTCGGTATGCACCACTTCGGGATGAAACTGCACGCCGTAGTGGGGCCGGCAGGCGGAGCGCACAGCGGCGATGGGCGCGTTGTCGGTATGGGCAATGACCTCGAACCCGTCGGGCAGGCGGGTCAGGTGATCGCCGTGGCTCATCCAGACCTGGGAGCCGGACGGAATGCCCGCCAGCAAATCGGTGTCGTCGTCCACGGTGAGGTGAGCCCGTCCGAACTCGCGGCGGCTGGCGCGTTCGACCCCTCCGCCCAGCGTGTGCGCCATCGCCTGCAAGCCGTAGCAGATGCCCAGGATCGGCATCGGCGACCCATCGGCACGCTGCAGGTCGAGGTAGGCCCGGCTCAGTTGGGGCGCTCCCTCGTCGTAGACCGAACAGGGACCTCCGGAGAGGATGAGTCCTCTGGGCTGCATGGCCTGTACGTCGGCCGGATCTATCGTGCAGGGATAAATCTCAGAGAAAACCCCGGCCTCGCGGATGCGCCGCGCAATCAACTGCGTGTACTGCGCCCCGAAATCCAGAATGATTATCTTTTCGTGCATCTTCTTTTGATTTCGGCTACGAACCAGGCAGGACCCTCCCGCCCCGTACCGCGCAACGGCTATCCGATCATTTCCATGTACTCGGCGGCACTGAGCAGGCCGTCTAGACTGCTCGGGTCACTGATCTCGATTTTGACCATCCAGCCCGCGCCGTAGGGATCCTCATTGACGAGTTGAGGGCCGACCTCCAGGTCCTCGTTGATGGCGACAATGGTTCCGGGCATCGGCATAAACAACTCCGACACCGTCTTGACGGCTTCGACGGTACCAAAAACCTCGTCTTCGTCGATTTCGGTACCCTCTTCTTCCAGTTCGACAAAGACGATATCACCGAGTTCGCTCTGGGCAAAGTCGGTGATGCCGATGGTGGCTGTCTTGCCGTCGTCCTCAAGGCGAATCCATTCGTGCTCCTTGGTGTAGCGCAGGGTATCGGGAAATTCCATGTCTGTGGTCGTTGTCCGTGGTTAGCGGTTCGTTATTCTGAGCCCCCCGGATTCGATTGCCTTCCGAAGAGCACGATGGTAAGAAACTAAGCACAAAGAGCAAAGCGCGAAACCGAAAGAATCATCCTCCTTCGTCCGGCGGTTGCAATTCGAAAGTCTCCAGAAACTGGGTATCGAAGTTACCGCTGCGGAATTCCGGATGAACCAGTAATTGTTTGTGGAAGGGGATGGTGGTTTTCACGCCTTCCAACACGAATTCGTCCAGGGAGCGCAGCATCTTGTTGATGGCCAGTTCCCGCGTGCGGGCACGGACGATGAGCTTGGCTACCATCGAGTCGTAGTGCGGCGGGATGACGTAGCCCGTGAAGGCGTGGGTATCCACGCGAACACCGTGCCCACCGGGCGGATGGAACGTGGAAATCCGCCCCGGCGACGGGCTGAAGTTACGAAACGGATCTTCGGCGTTGATGCGGCACTCGATGGCGTGCCCGTCCAGTTTGATCTCGCGTTGGCGTACCTTCTCGCCCATGGCCACGCGAATCTGGTATTCGATCAGGTCGCAGTCGGCCACCTCTTCGGTCACGGGATGCTCGACCTGGATCCGCGTATTCATCTCCATGAAGTAGAAATCGCCGCCGGCATCGAGCAGAAACTCGACCGTGCCGGCCCCTTCATACCTGACAGCATCGGCCCCCAGTATGGCGGCCTCACCCATGCGCCGGCGCAAGTCGGCATCTACAACCGGAGACGGCGACTCTTCGATGAGCTTCTGGTGTCGCCGCTGTATGGAACACTCGCGTTCGCCGAAGTGGATGGTCGTTCCCTGGCCGTCGCCCAGCACCTGGATCTCGATGTGACGCGGCTTCACGACCAGTTTTTCCAGATACACGTCCGGGTTCCCAAAAGCAGCCTCGGCTTCGGCACGCGCTGCGTTGAACAGCGAAGAAAAGTCGGCCTCTTCCCACACGGGGCGCATGCCTCGTCCTCCACCGCCGGCGCTGGCTTTAATCATCACCGGATAGCCGATCTCGGCAGCAAGACGCCTACCCTCCTCGACGCTCTCGACGACGCCGTCGGACCCCGGCACGACGGGCACGCCCGCCGCCTGCATGGTCTCTTTGGCGCGGCTCTTGTCGCCCATGTGGGTGATAGTCTGGGGCGAGGGGCCGATGAACTTGATGTCGTGATCGATGCAGATGGCGCTGAAATCAGCGTTCTCGGCCAGGAAGCCGTAGCCGGGATGGATCGCGTCGGCCCCGGTCACTTCGGCGGCGGCGATGATGCGGTCGAGCCGGAGGTAACTTTCGCTGGAGGGAGGCGGCCCGATACAGACCGCCTCATCGGCGAAACGCACGTGGAGCGTGTCGCGATCCGCCGTGGAATAGACGGCCACGGTCTTCAACCCCATCTCATGACAGGTGCGAATAATGCGAAGTGCAATCTCGCCCCGGTTGGCGATCAGAACCTTCTTGATCATTGTAGATGTCGGATTTATGCTGCTATACCCCGTCAATCGCTCACCGAGCCCACGGCCTGTCCTTTCTCGTCGTCGGTGGCGGTGGGTTGTGTGGAGTGCATCGGGGTAGGAATCCGGCTTCTTTTCCCGAATCGTTGTGCATCCCCCCCGTGGATCAACGCAATAACCCCAAACGCGTCTCTACACGTTACAAGGGATCCGATAGCCACCCCGACTAGGCCGGCTCGATGATAAACAGGGGTTGATCATACTCGACCGCCTCGGCATTTTCAACGAGGATCTGCTGGATGGTCCCGGCCATTTCACATTCGATCTCGTTCATCAGCTTCATCGCCTCGATGATACAAAGCACGTCGCCGGGCCGGACCGTGTCGCCGACGTTGACGTACGCATCGGCGTCCGGACCCGGAGCCCGATAGAAGGTGCCCACAATGGGTGCGCGCACCTCGACGCCCCCGGACTCCGGCGCAACCACCTCTCCCTCAAACGTGGCGGAAGGCGTAGCGGTAGGCACCGGCGTCGGCGGCGGCGCTTCGGGAGCCGGAGCATAGGTGGCTACCGGCGGAGGCGGAGGCATCTGCGGATAGACAGGAGGAGCATAGCCCAACCCGTAGGGGGCCATCACCGGCGGCGACTGCACCATCACGGTCGCTGCGTTTTTGCGCACGACGAGCTTGACCCCCTCCTCCTCGATCTCTAGCTCTGCGACGTCACTCTCGGCCACAATCTTAAGTAGTTCCCTTATTCGCGCAAGATCCATGCGTTGACTCCTTCTTGTGAATGCAGGGCAAAAGTGCACCCGGACGCGTCACGACACGCCCGTAGAATGACGCCTGTCGATGTTACAGTTTAACGGTAGACACCCTCGTGACGTAAGCCCCGGTGTCGGTATTGACGCGGAGCACGTCGCCTTCGTCGATAAACAGAGGCACGTTGACAACGGCACCGCTTTCGAGCGTCGCCGGCTTGGTGGCACCGGTGGCCGTATCGCCCTTGAGACCGGGATCCGTCCGCACGACTTCCAATTCTACACTTTTAGGCACGACGGTGGTCAGCGGTTCTTCCGTCTCGGCGTGGAAAAGAATATCGATGGTGCCGCCCTCCTTGATGTACTCACGCTTGTCAACCTGATCCGGCGGCAAGGAAAACTGCGCGTAGGTCTCCGTATCCATAAAATGCAGGCCGAGGTCGTCCTCATAGAGGAACTGATGCGCCCGGCGCTCTACCCGCGCTTCGTTCACCTTTTCCCCCGCCCGAAACGTATTGTCCACGACGCGACCATTGCGCACATTTTTCAGTTTGGTGCGCACGAAGGCACCGCCCTTTCCGGGCTTCACATGCAAGAACTCGACAATCTGCCAGATGTCGCCGTTCCAGACCATCGTAAAGCCGTTTCTAAAATCGCTGGTGTCTGCCATGTCTCTTTTCGCTGAGGGTGCGTACAGATGGGCTAATATACCGTGTGCGGCGCTTTGGTGTCAATTTCAGCCTGCGCGACGGATACGCATCGGAAACGCCTTTTCGGCTGATGTTTTCCCCCCTCACGATTAATTCACGGGGCGTGCCGGGCGGGGCCGAGAACGCCATGGGGCTCCATTCCGTCTTCCTTTGCCCTTCTTCGTTCGGCCCTATTTTTTAAACTGTTGAACCAACTGCTCGATGCGTGTGTCGGGCAATGCGAGGGTCGTAGAGGAAGGTGATGTCGAAGAGGCTGGCGTTGGGAGGGAGGGAACCGGCGCAGCCGCTTTGCGCTGGTCGCCCGAACCCGACGGGCGATCCGGCGAGGTAACCGGGTTGCCTGCACGAGCAAGCAGGCGCGCCTCGATTTCATCCATCCAGCTTCTCGACGCGCCGGAGGTGGTACGATGCCTCCCGCTCCCTGCGACTCCGTCTGCCGGATGGATCGGGTTCGTCTCGAACGCAAGCCGTTTGATGTTCAGCAGGTGCATCGGCGAGACGTTGTCGCTGGTAATGGAGCCGCCCAGCGTGCCCGGCCCGAGGGTCATCGACGGGAAGAGGCGGTTGGTATAACCGACCGAACCCAGGGCCGCCACTGTGTTGACGACGATGCGCATGCTGGGCTTTTGAAGGGCAAACGCTTCGATGACGCGCTCGTTGGTGCAATGTAATCCCAGCGTGTGCCCGATGCCGCCGAAATGGAGTACTTCGATGCAACGGTCGCAGCCCGCCTGCCAGCCATCGGTGGTGTAGAACGAGAGAATAGGCGAGAGGGTCTCCATCGACAGGGGTTCCTCTTTGCCGACCTTTTCCACCTCGGCGACGAGCGCCCGGGCGTCGTGCGGAGCCTTAAACCCTGCCAGCGTTGCGATGCGGTGCGGAGACTGACCGACCTGTTCCAGGTTGAGCCGCCCTTTATGCAATACGAAGCGACGCAGTTTGTCTTTCTCCCCATCGTTCAAGAAATACGCTCCCTCCCGTTTCATCGCCTCTATCAGCTTCGCCTTGATAGGATAGTCCGCGATGACACTGCGTTCGGTGGAGCACAGCGTACCCCAGTCGAAGGATACACCATAGAGCAGGTCGGCAGCGGCTTTGGCTACGTTCGCCGACCGGTCTACATACACCGGCACGTTGCCCGAGCCGACGCCATAGGCCGGTTTGCCTTTGGAATAGGCCGCCTTGACCATGGCCGAACCGCCGGTAGCCAGAATCAGGTCGATGTCCGGGTGTTCGAGTAGGGCGTTCGTGCCGGACAGGGCAACCGTCGTCATGCAGCCGAAGAGTCCCTCCGGTGCTCCCGCCTCGTACGCCGCTTCTGCGACCACGCGCAGCGCCTCGGCGGTGCTGCCTGTGGCGCGAGGGTGCGGGCTCATCACGATGGCGCAACGCGCCTTGGCCGCGATGATAGCCTTGTACATGGCCGTCGAGGTCGGATTGGTCGAGGGAATCAGGGCGACAACGACCCCCATCGGGATGGCTATTTCCCAGATCGTGTCGTTCTCCAGCTTGCGAATCACTCCGACGGTTTTCATGCCGGCCATCCGCTCGTGCAGGATCTTCGTCGCAAAAAGATTCTTGGTCTTCTTGCTCTCCGGACGACCGAAGCCGGTCTCTTCGTGGGCCATATGGGCCAGCCGCTCGGCGGCCTGCTCGCCGGCCCGAGCCATCGCAGCCACGATACGATCTACCTGCTCCTGCGTGAACGTCTTGTAGCGCTTCTTGGCAGCACACACCTGCTCTACCAACCTGCGCGCCTCCTGTATTGACTGAAGATCCTTATCCATGAATGTGCTCAAAGCTAACCCGATATGTTGGGGAGACCCGGTCGCAGAATATACACTGTGCGACATCTGGTAAATATGCGTCTTGGATCGTAGGGATTCAACCCGCTGACCTCGATCTCCTTTGAAGACTCAACCAAGGTATCATGAGAATAATTTTTTTGCATCGCGCCCGACTTTTCAAAATTCTTACGTTTAATAATTCTGGTACGATAGATGTAATTGGTTGTACCGAACGTTTTTCAGGAATTATCGTTCTTGATGTCTATGGAACCCCAACAACATATCGATGAATACACGCTCGCGGCATTCCTGGCGGGCACCCTGCCCGA
>JBHHWM010000144.1:0-11965 GCA_046756545.1 Rhodothermales bacterium
GCCCCAGGAGGTGGACCATCAACAGGCGGAGCAGGTTGCCGAAGATCCACAGGAAAGAGACGACGATCAGCAGGAGGGAAAACCGGGCGGTTCGGCTACGCCGCACCAGCGGTACGGCAATCACGAACCCGAGGACGTGGAAAAACGCGCCGAAGATGAACCCCCATAACGAGAATTGCCACAGGGCCGGGGAGAGCGGGTAGAGAAAGGTTGGATATCGGGTGAAGCGCACGACGACATCTTCCTGGTGGTCGCCGCGCAGCACGGTGTAGGTGCGTCGGCTGCCGTGAGGGATGCCCTCCACGGCTCGTTGCAAATCTTCGAGGGTGAAGTATTGCTCGTAGTTGAGCTGGTAGAAAATGTCGCCTTCTTGGAGGCCGGGTTCGTCGTCTTCATTCCGAGGGAAGACGTACACCGCCTTGATTTGTCCGTCTTCTTCCTGCCATGATACCCAGTCATAGCCCCGCGTCGGGGTGCCGGTGCGAGGTGCTCCGAAGCGGCGCGCCACCTCGACGGACACATTCACCCAGTCGGCCACCATGCGTCCAATGGGGATGAGGGCGACCAGGGCGGTCAGCACGATGGTGATGCGTGTTATGAGCAGGAAGCGATTCACAGTGTCTTGGCCGGGGGGAGAGAGTGCGTAGTTGGTTGTTATTCGTTCTGAGTATTTCGGTACACCGTTTTGACGATGCGCGGTTCTCTCTGCAATACCCCCCAAGATACGCAGGCGTGTAACGAAGCCGACGTTCGCTTGCGCGATCCGTCGCAAAAATGGGGCGAACCGTGCAATCAAGAGGTCCTGAAAAAAGTAAATCGGTTCGGTGGATCCTTTCACTCTTCAAAGAATCGTACCTTGCATTCGAGCTTCTGTACCACCGACGAGAGACACGCGTTCATGCTCATCGATACGCACGCCCATATTTACCTGGATCGTTTCAGCGACGACCTGCCCGGCCTGGTGGCCCGCGCGCGCGAAAGCGGCGTTGCGCGCATCGTCATGCCGGCCATCGACATCCCGTCCGTTCATCGCGCGCTGGCCCTGTGCGAACAGTACGAAGGGCTCTATGCGATGGCAGCACTCCATCCCTCTCACACGAAAGACGCCACGGACGACGACTTCGCGCAGATCGCGGCCCTGTGCGATCATCCCCGCGTGGTGGCCGTCGGCGAGAGCGGCCTCGATTATTACTGGGACCGGTCGTTCGACGCCGTTCAGCAGGATTTCTTCCGCCGCCACATCCGGCTGACTATCGAAAAAGACCTTCCGCTCATTCTGCACAACCGCAAGGCGTCGGACGACCTGGTGCAGCTCCTGCGCGAAGAGAAGGAGGCCTCGGACCGTCCGGAGCGCCTGCGGGGCATTTTCCACTGTTTTACCGGTCCGGCCTCGCTGGCGCAAGACGCGGCGGATCTCGGCTTTCTCATCGGGATTGGAGGGGTGTTGACCTTCAAAAATAGCGGGCTGGATGCCCTCGCACTCGACGTTCCGATGGAGCAGATCGTGCTGGAGACCGACGCACCGTTTCTGGCTCCGGTCCCGTATCGCGGGAAGCGCAACGAACCGGCCTATGTGCGGTATGTTGCCGAGAAGCTGGCCGACGTAAAAGGGCTCTCCGTGGAAGAAGTGGAACGAGTGACGACGGAGAATGCACTCCGGCTTTTTCACCTCGAACCCTGACGGCGTGCATCCAAAACAAAAAGCCCTGACCGCCACGACGATCAGGGCTTTTTACGTATTTACAGCATACGCCGGTACGCGCCTTATTCGTCGTCGTCTTCGACCACTTCAAAGTCCACGTCTTTGACCTCTTCTTCGGCGGCAGGCTCTGTTTCGGCGGTGGCCCCGTCGCCGGCCTGGGAGGCTTGCTGCTGGGCCTGGTAGAGTTCCTGGCTGGCCGCGCTCCATGCCTGGTTGAGTTGTTCCAGCGCCGAGTCGATCTCGCCGAGGTTGTTCTCTTTATGGACGGTCTTCAGGCGTTCCAGGGCCGCCTCGATCTTCGACCGGTTGTCCGGCGAGAGCTTGTCGCCGAATTCTTTGAGGTTCTTCTCGGTAGTGTAGATGAGGGAATCGGCCTGGTTGAGCTTCTCGATTTCCTCCCGTCGTTGCTTATCCTCCGCCGCGTGCTCCTTGGCTTCCCGGCGCATTTTTTCAATCTCCGCTTCGTTCAGGCCGCTGGAGGCTTCGATGCGAATCGATTGCTCCTTGCCGGTGGCCTTGTCTTTGGCCGAGACGCTCAGGATGCCGTCGGCGTCGATGTCGAAGGCGACTTCGATCTGCGGGATACCGCGCGGGGCAGGCGGGATGCCGTCGAGGTGGAAACGGCCAATCGTCCGGTTGTAGGTCGCCATCTGGCGGTCACCTTGCAAGACGTGGATCTCGACCGAGGTCTGGGTGTCGGCAGCGGTGGAGAAGATTTCCTGCTTGCGTGTCGGGATCGTCGTGTTGGCTTCGATGAGGGTCGTCATTACGCCGCCGAGGGTTTCGATGCCCAGGTTGAGGGGCGTCACGTCGAGCAGCAGCACGTCGGTGACGTCGCCCGAGAGTACGCCGCCCTGGATGGCCGCGCCCACGGCGACTACCTCGTCCGGGTTTACCGAGCGGTTCAGTTTTTTGCCGAAGAACTCCTCGACCGTCTTCTGGACGATTGGTACGCGGGTGGAACCACCCACCATAATGACTTCATCGATATCGCTTTTGGAGAGATTGGCGTCTTTGAGGGCTTTGGCCATCGGGGCCTTGGTGCGCTCCACGAGGGCGTCGATGAGTTGCTCGAACTTGGCGCGCGTCAGGTCCATCGTGAGGTGCTTCGGCCCGTCCTGCGTCGCTGTGATGAACGGCAGGTTGATGGTCGTCTGGGTCGAACTGGAGAGTTCAATTTTGGCTTTCTCCGCCGCTTCTTTCAGGCGCTGCAGGGCCATGGCGTCTTTGCGGAGGTCGATGCCTTCGTTCTTTTTGAACTCGTCGGCGATGTAGTCGATGAGGCGCTGGTCGAAGTCGTCGCCGCCGAGGTGGGTGTCGCCGTTGGTCGATTTGACCTCGAAGACGCCGTCGCCGAGTTCCAGGATAGAAATGTCATAGGTGCCGCCGCCGAGGTCGTAGACCGCGATGGTGACATCCGAATCTTTCTTGTCGAGTCCGTAGGCGAGGGCTGCTGCCGTCGGCTCGTTGATGATGCGGCGGACGTTGAGCCCGGCGATTTTGCCGGCTTCCTTGGTCGCCTTCCGCTGGGCGTCGTTGAAGTAGGCCGGGACGGTGATGACGGCTTCGGTTACTTTTTCGCCCAGATAGTCTTCGGCCGTCTGCTTGAGTTTCTGGAGCACTGTCGCCGAGATTTCCTGGGGGGTGTAGAGCCGGTCGCTCACCTTGACGCGGGCCGTGCCGCCGTCGCCGCTGACCACCTCGTACGGGACCGTTTTCATTTCTTCCCCGACTTCGCTGTGTTTGCGCCCCATGAAGCGCTTGATCGAGAAGATGGTGTTGGTCGGGTTGGTGATGGCCTGGCGTTTGGCCGGGGCCCCTACGAGGCGTTCGCCGTCGCTCTTATAGGCCACGACCGACGGCGTCGTCCGAGCACCTTCGGAGTTTTCGATCACCTTGGGTTCGCCACCCTCCATCACGGCGACTACCGAGTTGGTCGTGCCGAGGTCGATACCGATAATTTTTCCCATAGCTGTATGGATTGCCTGCTGTGAAGAAAAGCGTATTTTCGCGTGTTGTCGTATGGAACTGTCCCGCCTTTCCTCAAGAACAGTGCCGTTCCCCCGGGTCGGTCACAATGACAGGCTTCGGTGGAAAGGGGGCGCACAGGGTTGCCGTAGCGAGCTTTTTATGCGGGTTTCCCAAGCGGAAGGGCCTGAAAAGTTTGCAGAAGCGCCACCTGGAACGCACCGCGTACCGGCGTAGCGGATGAGTTAAGACATGGCAGATTCGTGCCTGCGGGGGGCGGTAAGGCAGCAATACTCGCGATGCCTTGTTATATTCCGACGATTATCCATTCTCCTTGCCCACCATGAAGTTCGTACCCAACGCCATCACCATCGCTCGCATCGTGTTGACGCCGATCCTGCTCGTCATGATGATGTCGAATACGCTGTTCGGGCTGGGCGGCGCGCTCGTGTTGTTCATCATTGCAGCCATCACGGATTACTTCGACGGGAAGCTGGCCCGCGCGCTGGGCGTGCGGTCCCGGCTGGGGCAATTTCTGGATCCGTTCGCGGATAAAGTGCTGGTGCTGGGTACGTTCACAGCGCTGGCTTTTCTTATTCCGGAGATTGTGCCGTGGTGGGCGGTGGCCCTCATCGCCCTGCGCGACGTGGTGGTGACGGTCCTCCGCATGTGGGAAGAGTCGCGTGGACGCACCCTTCGCACGGTGCCCATGGCCAAGACGAAGACGACGCTTCAACTCATCTTTTTAATCGGTATCCTGGTGCTTCTTACCGCCGGTAAACTTCGCGGTGCGGTGGCGGAAGCGGCGCTCTGGGTGCTCGAAAGCGCCATTCCGTTTATCCTGCTGATGGTCGTCGTCGCCCTGACCGTGTTTACGGGGCTGTGGTATCTCTTCAACAAAGAATACGTATCTCCCGCGCAGTTTAATGGCTGAATCGAGCCCTTCGCTCAACCGACGCATCGCGGCTGATTTGCTGTCCATCGGTGCGGTCTCGCTCGCTCCCGATGCTCCCTTTATCTGGGCCTCCGGCTTGAAGTCGCCGATCTATTGTGATAATCGCCTGACCATGTCCTATCCGCAGGTGCGGCGTGTGCTCACCGAAGGGTTTGCGACGGTGCTCCACCAACACGGAATCGAGCCTGATGCCATCGTGGGCACGGCGACGGCCGGGATCCCGCATGCCGCCTGGCTGGCGCATCACCTGGGCGTGCCGATGGCGTATGCGCGTTCTCGTCCCAAAACGCACGGACGCGGCAACCAGATTGAGGGCCTCCTGATGAGGGGGCAGCAGGTGGTGGTTGTGGAAGACCTGGTTTCGACGGGCACCTCGTCGATGGCCGTGGTGGAGGCGGTGCAACAGGCGGGCATCGAGGTGGCTGCGCTCGTGGCGATCTTTTCCTACGGGCTGCCGGATGCGGGGGCGCGTTTCGAGGACGCCGGGCTTTCTTTCTACACGCTCACCACGTTCGATACGCTCCTGGCCGTCGCTGCCGAGCAAGGTCATCTTGCGCCGGAAGCCATCGACAGCCTGAAGGCGTGGCAACGTGATCCGGCAGGGTGGTCGAAGGCCCATCAGGAGTAAATCGTCAAACAGCGTCGTCGCACAACACATGACCAAGCTGTTGCTTATAGCTGCCGGAGGGGCCGTTGGCGCGGTGCTTCGGTACGTGGTTTCGGGGCTGACCTACCGCCTTTTTGACGAGACCTTTCCGTGGGGCACCCTGGCCGTCAATCTACTCGGCTCGTTTGTGATCGGCCTGGTATGGGCTGTGTTGGAACGGGTCGTCCTGTCGCCGAAGCTCACGACGTTTCTCTTCATCGGGGTGCTCGGTGCGTTTACAACCTTCTCGACCTACAGCCTGGAGAGTTTTCACCTGTTACGCGATGGCGAAGTCAGGCTCGGGTTGGTGAACATCCTCGCCAGCAACGTGCTCGGGCTTGCGCTGGTGTATGTCGGCTTTGTGTGCGCCCGGTATCTACTCGACCTTCTCAAGTAGGAGCAGAGCCATGAAGTTACCCCAGGAAGGACTCCTCCTCCGGATCTTTATCGGAGAAACCGACACGTGGAAGGGGAAGCCCCTCTACGAGCAAATCGTATTGCAGACACGTGCGTTGAACATGGCCGGTGCGACGGTGCTGCGCGGGAGTATGGGCTTCGGGGCCACCAGCCGCATCCATACGGCGAAGCTGCTGCGTCTTTCGGAGGACCTGCCCGTGGTTATCGAGATCGTGGACACCGAGGAGAAGATCAACGCGTTGCTGCCCTTTCTGGATGAGACGGTGAAAGAGGGCCTGGTCACGCTGGAAAAGGTCCGCATCATCAAGTATCGCCATGCCCGGTAATCAGGGCGTTTCCTTTTCACCAGGCTCCTTCACGCTGAAAACAAGGCTGAGATCGTATGCGTGCAACCCTCCTCACCATCGGCGATGAACTGCTCATCGGGCAGGTAGTCAATACCAACGCGGCCTGGCTGGGCGAGCAGTTGAGCCTGCTCGGCGTCGACGTGGCGCGCGTCGTCACGCTCGGCGACGACGAAGCGGCTATTCGCCGGGAGGTGGAACAGGCCTTCGCGGCGTCGGATCTCGTCTTGATTACGGGCGGCCTGGGACCTACCCACGACGACGTGACCCGCGAGGTCGTGGCCGCTTTCTTCGGAGCGGAGCTTCACCTGGACCCGGCGATTCTGGAAAAGATCCAACGGCGCTTCCGCCGGTGGGGCCGGTCGATGCCCGAGAGCAATCGGTGTCTGGCTCTGGTGCCTGATGGGTTCGAGGCGCTGACCAACTCGGTCGGCACCGCACCGGGCCTGTGGCGGGTCGATACGCTGCACGGCGAGGAGCGCATCATGGTGGTGCTGCCGGGGGTGCCGCGCGAGATGAAGGCCCTGTTTCAGGAAGAAGTAGCCCCCCGGCTGCGCGCGCTGAAACGGCTCCGCGTGATCGTCCACCGCACGCTGTTGACGGCGGGGATCGGGGAATCCAGCCTGGAGGAAAAAATCGGCGACCTCTCGTCGTACCTCGATCCGTCGCTCCGGCTGGCCTACCTGCCCAGCACCACCGGGGTTCGCCTCCGCATGACGGCGACAGGCGACAGTCAGGAGGACGTGGAGCAGCGGATCCGGGCACTGGAAACCCATGTGCGCGCCCGCGCCGGCAAGTACATCTACGGGATCGACGACGACAGCCTGGAAGCTGCCCTCGGGCGCCTGCTGGCCGAACGCGGGCTCACCATCGCCGTTTCGGAGAGCTGTACCGGGGGGATGGTGCTCCACCGGCTAACGAACATACCCGGTGCCTCGGCCTACGTCGTCGGGGGGGTGGTGGCGTATGACAACGAGGTCAAACAACACATCCTGGGGGTGGACCCGCAGGCGTTGGAGCAGGAAGGTGCGGTGAGCGAAACCGTAGCTCGCCAGATGGCCCACGGCATCCGCACGCGCCTGGGGGCCGATATCGGTATTTCAACGACCGGCGTTGCCGGGCCGTCGGGGGGGACGCCGGAGAAGCCCGTCGGCACCGTCTGGATCGGGTGTGCCGATGCGGAGGGTGACTTCGCCCGGTTGCTGCACTTTGGAGGAAACCGGGTGATGAACAAAGAGCTTACCAGCACGGCGGTGCTGGAGATGGTGCGCCGTCGGTTGCTAGCCTCTGAGCCACGGCATACGGAATCATAACCGGCCTTTCCTCCGTGTGTGTTGATGCCTGACCTCGCCGCAGGCCGCTTCGGTGTTTACTTGACGCGGACCATCTGCTTGATCACGACCGCTTCGCCCACCTGCAGGCGGTAAAAGTAGGTCCCCGACGCCACGGCCTGCCCCCCGGCCTCCCGCCCGTCCCAGACCACCGCGTGTGACCCTACCGCCTGATGCGCGTCGACGAGCGTCTTGACTTTGCGACCGAGTGCGTCGTAAACCGTGACCGTCACCGGCCCCGGCTGCTCGACGTCGTAGGTGATCGTGGTGGAAGTGCGGAAGGGGTTGGGATAGCTCTGTTGCAAGGTAGATCCCGCCGGGAGTCCGTCGGCTACGGGCTCTGTGGCAACGCCCGTTGCGGTGTCGGTACAGACGGGAATGCTGCCTTTCTGGACGTCGTCGAAATCAAAGGCGTTTTCGCCCGGGAACCGTTCGACCAGGCAGATGTCCTTTCTTGGGGCGTCGGCGTTGTTCTGGTGAACGAACGCGTGTGCCAACGCTGCCAGGCTTGCCGAACCGCCGGTGCCTGGCAGTGCCAGCATCTTCGTAGCAACCGTCAGATCAGATAAGGGGCCATGCTTGGCCCAGTCAGGAGCAAGCAGCATGAGCTGGTTGTACGGCCACTCATTTCCCGGTCCTCCTTCTTCTCGATCCAAATCCCCTGAGCGAAACAGGTCGGCCATCACCTTCCGCACCAGCTTTCGCCAGTGCGTCTGACGAAGGTCTACTCCGGTAAAATCGCCTTCGACGTCGCAGGGCTGGGCGACAGGGGGGATGTCATTGCTCTCGCAGTGATTCATGCGTTGGCCCAGGACACGGTCAAACTGGGCCTGGTTGTAGAGAAAGGGCGTGTTGAGGTGATTGAGCAGGACGTGCATGGATTCGTTGCAGGGGGTGCAGGCCGGGTCATTCTCCCAGCCGGTCGCATTGTTGGGGCAGTGGTAGGCGAGGCAACTCGCATCCACCGGCGGATCGTAGTCCGGCATGGAGGCATCCCACCAGTCCGCCAGCATCTGAAACTGCCTGCCGCCGGGTGCGTAGGTGGCGTCCGACATGGCCTGCCGGGTCACGGAATGATCGTCGATGAGATGATCGTAGAGGCTCAGGCTGTCATCGATGTCACCTACATGGTCCGGAATGCCGTCTTGCGGGTTGAGGTCGATCCCGTCGTATTCCGTCACGGTGACCTCGGCTTCGAGGCTTCCGGTCAGGAACCCGGTGAAGAGGGCGCGCACGTCTACGTCGGCTCCAAGGCGTGCGTCGATCAGGGCGTTGAGATCATCGATGTGCCCTCCTTGCAAGCCGTTGCATCCATTGGAATGGCAGTGAAAGACGATCTTGGAATCAGCATCGGGTAGGGTGAAGGGTTCATCACCGGGTCGTAGGTCAGCCTGACGGTCTCCGTTTGCATCGACGAGTGGATACTCGGCATAGGTAGTAATGCCCCCCGTGAGATCGGCGAGCACGGCCCGTACGATCCGCTTACCGTGATAGTACACGCTGTATTCGTTGTTGTTACTCTGCGGTGGGGCCAGTTCTCTGGTGGTGCAGTCGCAGGACCCCGGTATAAAGTCATTGTCGGCGCAGTTGGCTGTTCCGTTTTCGTCGGCGTCGGTGCAGGCCCCCGCGATGATTTCTACCGTCAGGGGCGTTGTGAAATCTGCCAGGTTGTGATGGGCCTTGTTGCCCAGCCAACGGTCCGGGGTACACTTCGCAATCCAGATCCGGTTGTAGTGGGAGAAGGGGTTGGAAGCGCTCTCGTCGAAGATCCCGTCCAGTTGCGTGCGGTTGTTCGGTGGCGTGATCACCGTGAAGGATCCTGCCTGGGTGTGAGCGAGCGTCCATATGGCCTGAGGACTGCTAGTCATTAGTTTAGCGATTTTCTGACCGGCTCAGGAACCCATTTAGACAGCCCATGAGAACCTTGCCTGGCCTCTAGCGCCCTCTACAGGCCCTCAGAGGCCCGTTCACCGCTTGCTCCTGCAACCCAAGAGCCGGGCTCTGTGAATAGGTTCATAGCTTACCCCCCTGTTACTATGGGGGTATTGCCCGATAATGGGCTATATGGACAGAAAACGCAGGGTTCACAACGCAGACTGCTCCATTTTTCGCTAAACTAATGGCTAGTGGGAGCATTCGCGTGCCCGCCTCCGCCGGCATGTATGAGCCAGTTGTTATCCTGGCCGGCATCCGCCCGATAGAGAGGCCGTACCCCGTTGGCGCAGCGGATGTAGACGTCAGCCGCGCAGGTCGGCGGCGTGCCGAGGATTCCCTCAGAGACGGCATATTCGTGATCTCCTGAACCGTCTTCGCAGAGCGGCACATAGCGAAGGAAACCCTCCCCCTGCCCGCTGCCTTTCGGCGCGGCGGCGAATTCGAGCGGTGCGTAAAATAAGCTCGCGGGTTCCACGAAACTTCGGTGCCGGCACGAAGCAAGCGGGTCCGAACAACCAAGGTCGGACACGCAGGCCTGGGGAGACGCAGGATCGGGAGCATAGGTCCAGCCTCCGGTAACCGGTTTGGCACAGGCCCGCTGCTTCAGATAGAAGATCGACTCTTCCGCCTGTTCGGTCGTCTGAGCCAAGGCGGTGGTGCACAGGCAGGCAAACAGGAACGAGATGACCGTTTGTTTCATGGCGATACCTCCGGGTTGGCGTCTGGCCGCGTCGCAAGCCTTTCCTATGCTTACTTGACGCGAATCGTTTGTTTGCTGTAGACAGTATCTCCGAGGCGTAAGCGGTAGAAGTAGATCCCTGCCGCCACGGCCTGCCCTCCGGCGTCGCGCCCGTCCCAGGTCACTGCGTGTGATCCCGGCACCTGCTGTGCATCGACGAGCGTCTTGACCTTGCGACCAAGCGCGTCGTAAACCGTGACCGTCACCGGTCCCGGCTGCTTGACCTCGTAGGTGATGGTCGTGGACTCACGGAACGGGTTGGGATAGCTCTGGAAAAGGTGCAGCAGCGCCGCCTCGATGTCTTCCTCGGTGGCGGTGCTTGTGGTCTCCACGCCCCAGACCTGCACGGTCTGCGTCGCGGGGTCGCTGACGATCAGGTCGGGGTAGCTGTCGCCGTCGACGTCGAAGATGGCGTAGCGCAGTTCGTCCGCGCTTCCGGACTTGTTCGCGCTCCGGGGAAAGACGAACAGGGTCTGATTCGTTGCCGGATCAACGCCCTGGAGGAAACCGGCGATCCGCCCCCCGAATACCGCCACGCGTACGTCGTCCGTGGGGGAAAAGGGGAAGAAGCCGATGAAACCCCACGGGTCCGTTTGCGCATCCACAATTGCGTCCAGGTCGCTTTCATCGAGCCGCCACAACACGACCTGTTGCTCATGGTTGATGACAACGAAGTCGATGGGGTTGCCCTGGTCGTCTACGTGCTCCAGCACTAACTCTAGCGTGCCGTCGCCGTCGAAGTCCATGCGTTCTTCGTACTCTGGAAGAGGACCGGGCAGGTCCAGGTCGAAACCCGACGGCGACTGGTATTTCTTGACGAATTGCCCAAAGGCGGGGATGCTTATCAGGAGCATCAGGATGAGGAGCGTGATCCTTTTACTGACGTGACACGAGGCCCTTCGACTGCGCTCAGGCATGCCCTCGAACGCAGTGAAGGGACAGGCGCAGCCGACTGATGTAGTAATCTTCGATTTACTAGCGCGAACCTTCGGTTTCATGGCATCCTCAACGGATAGGTTGAATATCTCAGGAGAAACGGCGCGCATTAGCGTCTTGCCTGGCCGGCCTCGCCTGCGCCCCACGTCTGGAGAAATAAAACGTCTCCCACGTCGACCATGACCACGAGTTCGTGCAGCCCGTCATCGTCGAGGTCCTCAATGAGGGCTACGAGGATCCCGATAATCTCGAACTCTGCTGTCTTCGTATCAGGATTGATGATCATGAGTGTATGAGTGTCTGAGTGTATGCCATCGCCGCCGAGAATGAAAACAGGCTCTTTGAGGTCGAGGTCGCCGTCGATGTCGGCGAATCCCATGAACTTATCAACAGGAACGCCATTATCATCCGCCCAACTCCAGATTTGCTCGCGGGTGACCATGTCGACGACGACCATCTCGACAGGGGTGCCCTGCTGGTCTTCGTGGATTATGACGAGATCGTCGATGCCATCGGCGTTCATGTCGAGGTGACCGCTATACTGTCGTTGCCAGTAATTTTTTATTCCTAACGGGCGGTCAGTAGCGAGAACGATGTTTTGCTGCGTCGCAAACTCGGATTCGAGCACGTAGCCCTGCGCTTGGGCGGCGGTGCCGCTTAGGAGAGCGAAGACGAAGAGGAGGGCTGTCTTTCGACGGGCGCGTACCGTCGGTTTACCGGCGTGACACAAGGGCTCCGGATCAGAGTCCGGGACAGGCTCCGCCCGACTGTTGTTAATAAGCTCTGTTTTCATCGTTCTTCCAGACTTGTGAGATGGCAGAGGGCGTGGGTAGCATCAGGCGAACGGTACGGCTTGCAGGACGGCACGGCTATTGATCACTGCTCCACACCTGCACCCGTTGCAGGGTCGGCATGGAGATTCCCGTCAATATGAGGAGATCTAGCTACCTATCACTTTCAGAGATAGGGTTGAAAAACCACTCGTATCGGGT
>JBHHWM010000145.1:0-11867 GCA_046756545.1 Rhodothermales bacterium
TCCGTGTTGAAGTTGGTGCGGTCCCCCCGCGTCAGGGTGATGCCCCCGTTGGAGGATCGCCACAGGTTCACGCCGCCCGCAATGATGCGTTGCGGGTCGCGGGGATGAATGCCGACGAAATGCGCAAACCACCCCTGGAACGTGGAATAATCTTCGGTGGAGACCACCTCCCACGTATCGCCCCGGTCGAACGTGCGGGCGAGCCAGGTCCCCGCCCCACTCGTGTTGCCGTTCCCGATGCTGGCATACATCAGGTCGGGGTTCCCCTCGTGCAGGGCCAGCAGCGCCTTGCCGCCATAGCTGGAGGGCAGGCCGTTGGTGAGCTGAGCCCACGTAGCGCCGCCGTCCAGGCTTCGATAGATACCGTGCCCCGGACTGCCCAGGTTGCCGCACGCCGCAAACACGATACTGGTATCTACGGGATGGACGAGCACATCGGTCGCCATGAGGACGTCCAGCGCGGTCTGCCAGGTCGCTCCCGCATCCCGCGACACCAGCACGCCTTCGGTCGTCGCCGCCCAGACCGTGCGGCTATTCGCCGGATTGAACCGGATCATCTGCACCCCGCGGCGCTGATCGTAGGACCAGTCCAGGCTTTTCGTCCAGGTTGCTCCGGCATCGGTGGATTTGAGAATGCCCATCCCGTAGCTGCCCCGCGTCACGCGGACGGCCAGCCCCCGCTCGATGCTCTGGTAGTTATACACCTCGCCCGTGCCGATGTAGAGCGTGCTGGTGTCGTCGGGTGCGATGGCGATAGCGCCGACCCCCAGCACCGGGAACCCGGTAGCCACCCGTTCCCAGGCCCGCACCCCGAGGCCGCCCGTATAGCTCCGCCACAGGCCGCCGCTGGCCGACCCGGCGTATATCGTCGAGGGGTTGTCTGCGTTGATAGCCAGAGCCAGCGTGCGCCCGCCGATGTTGTGCGGGCCGAGCGGTTGCCACGGAGGGGCCTCGGAGGAACCGCCTTTTCGGGCAAGCGCCAGGGCACGCTCCCGTTCGAAAACCCGAAACACGCCCTGCGAGGGAATCTCCGGGTTGGGATACGCGCGTTGCCGGCTCCAAAACATCAGCGCCTCGTACGCCTCCGACAGGTCCCCTCCCGCCTCGTGAGCCGGGTCTTCATGGTGCAAAGGAATCGTCCACCACAGGACGAGGCACAGCAGCGCCGTCAGCGCCAGGCCGAGTTGTATCGCACGTCGCATAGCATTTTGGTCTTTGTCAAGGTGCACGTACGCCTCAGATACACCCCTCCCTTCCTTGCCTACCAAAGTAGCGACTACAAACGATGCAATAAATACAAAAGGGCGTCCCTTTAGGTCGGGTGGCCGAGACTAGCGAGCATACACCACGACCTGCCAGAGGAACGTCGTATCATAAAAACGCCGTACCAGGCCCGCGCTGCGCACCAACGTATCGACGGCTGCGGGCTCGTGCAAGAAAGCACGGAACGGCGAGCCTCGGAACCGCATGAGACGATTGATGACGGCAAAGCCCACCTTCGTCCAGAAGGTGCGGCGGGGATACACCACCCCGTAGAGCTTCCGGACCCGTTCCGTCGAGCGTTCGACCAGCGCCTGCATATCGGGATAGCAGCAAATGACCCGGTCGAGAGTGACGATGTCCTCCGGTTCGATCTCCGGAGCCAGTTCGACGAAATCGCCGTGGCGGTGGCGCACCCGGTCGGCATATCCCCGGCGGTCCCCCTCTTCCGCCGCCGCGCCCAGGTATGCGGTAGATGCATCCACACCCGTAATGCCGCGCACACCGGCACTCAGAAGCTCGTGCTGGATGGCCCCCACCCCGCCGCCGATATCCAGGAGGGTCGCGCCGTCGATGCCCTCGGCCTTGAGCGCGTCGATCAACATACGGGTGGTGCGGCGCGGTCCCTTTTTGCGATACTGCCGGAGTTCACGCGCAGCCATCTTCCGGTTAAACTGTTCCTCAATCCCCTGGCATTGACAACACGGCATCGTTCCAGTCTCCTTCAAGGTGGACAATAAGCGTCTCACGGACCCTGCCGAGTACCATCTCGCCGATAGGCAGGAATCCGCTGTATGGTAACGCTTCCGAATAACACTTGCTCATAAATACACGCCGAACCTCCGCCCCCGACAAATCCGAATCCGGCAAAACTCCAACAAGAATGCATCAACGGTGCCTTGCTCGTGGCGGCAGCCTGTAATACCTTTAGGGCGCTTCCTCCACCCGACGCCCCTCGTCTCGAACATTCTCCCAGGATCCATAGAATCGCATGTCTGAAACAGGCACCGCCACGAATCCGCTCCGCGTCGCCATTATCGGGGCCGGTCCCGCAGGCTTTTACGCCGCCGGCCATTTGCTCAGGCACAAGCACTACACGGTCGAGGTCGACATGTTCGACAAGCTGCCCACGCCGTACGGCCTGGTACGCGCCGGCGTGGCACCCGATCACGAGAAGATCAAAAACGTTACACGCGTCTACGATAAGATAGCCGCCGAGCCGGGCTTCCGGTTCTTCGGCAACGTGACCTTCGGCACGCACCTCACCCTGGACGACTTCAAGAGGCACTATCACCAGATCTACTTCTCCACAGGTGCCCAGATCGACCGGCGGCTGGGCATCCCGGGCGAGGACCTGAAACGCAGCTACTCGGCGACCGACTTCGTGGCCTGGTACAACGGCCACCCGGAGTATCGCGACCTTAGGTTCGACCTGTCGCAGGAATGCGTCGCCGTCGTCGGGGTGGGCAACGTCGCCGTGGATGTGGCACGCATCCTGTGCCGTACCCCGGATGAACTGGCCAAGACCGACATCGCCGACTATGCGCTCGAAGCCCTGCGCGAGAGCCGCATCAGGGACGTCTACATGCTGGGGCGGCGCGGCCCGGCCCAGGCGGCCTTCAGCAATCCCGAAGCCAAAGAACTGGCCGAACTTGCGGCTGCCGACGTGTGTGTGCCGCCCGAAGAAGCCGCACTCGACGCCTTGAGCCGGGACGCGTTCGAAGCGAACCCCGACCTCCCCACGAAAAAAAAGATCGCCATCATCCAGCAATTTGCCGCGCAGGAATCGACCGGCAAACCCCGGCGGCTCACCATTCGTTTCCTGGTCTCGCCCGTCGAACTCCTGGACGACGGCACAGGGTGCGTAGGCGGCATGCGGCTGGTGAAAAACGAACTCTATGCTGCCGACGACGGGCGGCTGCGCCCCCGGTCCACCGACCACTATGAAGAACTGCCCGTGGGGGCCGTCTTTCGCTCGGTGGGCTATCGCGGCGTGCCGTTGCCCGGCGTGCCGTTCAACGATAGCTGGGGCGTCATTTTGAACGATCAGGGGCGCGTCCTCGACCCCGACACGGAGCGTTCCGTCGTGGGCCTGTATGCCGGAGGATGGATCAAGCGTGGGCCGACCGGCGTCATCGGCACCAACAAGCCCGACGCCATCGAAACCGTCGACCGCATGCTCGAAGACCTGGCCGCCGGCATCCATCTCACCCCGCCGTCGCCGGGGGCCGACGCCGCCGAACGCATGATCCGCGACCGCCAACCCGACTACTTCTCCTTCGCCGACTGGCAACGCATCGACGCGTTGGAAACGGCCCGAGGCCGAGAACGCGGATGCCCCCGCGTCAAGTTTACCCGCACCGAGGATATGCTGGCCGCGCTGGGACGGGCCTGAAGAAACGGCATATCGTCGTAGCTAGACGCGCCCCCGCGACGTGCCTCGAACAAGGGCCGCCCCGATCAGGTGCGCGATCCGCAAGGGCTCGGGGAGGGCGGCCTTGTTGAGCGTGGCGCGAATGAGACGCGCGGCGTGTTCGACGTCGGCACCGGCGCAGGCGATGAAGAGGCCGTCGCCGAGCCGGTACGCTTTGGGCGCACGTTCGAGGATCGTGAGGCGGTCGGCAAAACCGGCGGTGCGCAACGCGTGGGTCAGTTCGCTCTTTGACGTGTTGCGGCGTGTGGCGGCGATGACGGGGACGCCCAGTCGCCCGGCTAGCTCCGGCACATCCACGAGGCCCAGCCCGGCGATGGTAATGCCGCCGAACACCACGGCGTGCAACGCTTCGAACCAGCGCATCTCGGCGATCCACGCCGCCAGGTACTCGGTCGCTCCGGCCCCATCGACCGGAAAGGAGCCGAGCGCCACCCCTTCGACGAGCGTGGCCCCTTCCATCATCACGCCCACGAGGGGGACCTCACCCGCCTGCCCTTTCACAAAAGGTGCGTCGTCGATTCCGAGTACGTGTGGTCGTGGGTTGCTCATCATGACTGCTTATGGGAAGAACACGCTGCGGCACAGGGATCCAACGCACATCCCTCCTCGCAAGTCGCCTGCTCCAAGATAATGCAGGAACACGAGGGGGGATAGAGAGATCGAATCAGGCGTAACGACGCGCCTCTTTAAAGAACACACCATAGCAGACGCCGCCCTATCGCCCCGCCTCACCCGACAACCTTCCCCGGACCACGGCATGGCACAGCCCCCTCATGATATCCGGTACGTGTGCCTGTCCGACCTGCACCTCGGTGAAGAGGATAGCTTGCTCACCTGCCTGAAAGCCTCCGCCTACGCCATCGACCCCGCGCACTCCAGCCCGGTCCTGGAGCAACTGGTGGCGTGCCTGCGCCACCTGATCGACCAAAATCGGGGATCGACCCAACCGACCCTGATCCTCAACGGCGACATCCTCGACCTGGCATTCGGGACGTTCAGCCACGCGTTGATGACGTTTGAACGGTTCCTCGAATTGATCCTCGCGCCGGGCCGAGAACTCTTCGGCGAAATCCTGTACCTCCCCGGAAACCACGACCATCACATCTGGGAGATCGCCCGAGAGACCCAGTACGTCCACACCATTCTGAACGAACATCACCCCGGAGGGCTGCCGACGCCGAAGCACGCCACACCCCTCTTCCCCGACCAGGCCGTACCCTCGTATCTCCTGAACCAGATCGTGCGGCACGTTCAACACCCTCTCGCCGACGAACACAACGGAGTCCGGCCTCAGGCGGCGCAGCAGATCAACGTGGCCTACCCCAACCTCCTGCTCCGCACCGCCTCGACGGATCGCCACGTGGTCCTTCACCACGGGCATTACGTGGAAGCGCTCTATCATTTCATGAGCAAGACGCTGCGATGGCTCTTTCCAGACCGCGCCATGCCCACGACCGTCGATCAACTCGAAGCCGAAAATTTCGCGTGGATCGATTTTGTGTGGTCGCTGCTGGGGCGGTCGGGCGCGGCGGGCGACGACGTGGAAGCCCTCTTCAAGATGCTGCCCTACCCGGAGCGCCTCGGCGCGTTCATCGACGACCTGGCCCGCCGCATCGCCGAAGCCAAAGACCTCCCGTTCATCCCCGGCGACTGGCTCGAACAGAAAGCGCTCAAGCAGGTTTTTGCCCTGGTGGGCAGGAAGATGGCCGGCGAGCGGTGCGCCTACGGCGAAGCGTGCAGCCACGGCATCGCCGAGGGGTTGCGCTCCTACCTCTTCGGCCCTACCTGCCAACAACTCCGGGATGAACTCGGCCACCTTCCCGACGACCTGGCTTTTGTGTTCGGGCACACCCATAAACCGTTCGCCATGGACCTCCAGGAAACGGCGGATCGACCCTGGATCCAGGTCTACAACACGGGCGGCTGGACGCTGGACGTGGCCGAGCCTCGTCCCGCCAACGGCGCCTCGGTGCTGCTCGCCGACGCCGACCTCCGCCTGGTCTCGGTGCATCTTTATACCGAAACCGACGACAAACATCCCGTCCGGCTCCAACAGACGATCCACGCTACCGAGGCGGATCGAGCGTTCCGCGACGCCATCGCTCGAAGACTGCGTGGCACGCGCGGAGAGCCAAACGCCCCGGTATGGCAGGAGCTATCGGCGCGGATCGGCAGCGCCCTCGCCCGGCGGCAGCAACACCAGCGAGAAACCTACCTGGCCTGATCGTTCAACACGCTACCCTCATGGCACAACACGAATTTGACGCAGACGTGGTCGTCATCGGTTCGGGATTCGGCGGATCCGTGGCGGCGCTTCGCTTTGCAGAAACCGGGGAACGCGTCCTCGTGCTCGAACGCGGACGATGGGTGAGCCGAGAGCACTTCGAGGCCGATCCCGATGCCTTCTGGAATCCGCGCCGCCACCGGTTCGGCTTCAATGAATTGCGCCCGCGTGGACGGCATATCATCCCGTGGATCGGCAGCGCCGTGGGCGGCGGCTCGCATGTCTATGCCGCCACACTCAAGCGCCGTGACTCCTTCCACGACTTCCCGGCGGCCATCACGAAGGAAGACATGGATTCCTTCTACACCATCGCCGAAGACGTGATGGACGCACAGCGTTACCCGGATCACCCCCCCTACAGCGACGTGCGCGCCACACAACTGCTCTACGACATCGGCGCGCGGCTCCAGGAAAAAGCTCCCGACCTGGTCGAGGATTGGGGACCGATCAACCTGGGCATCAGCTTTGCCCCGCCCGACGGCACGCCCGGTGCCGAGTTCGTCAACAAGCACGGAGCCACGCAACGGTATTCCGACCCGCGCGAACAATCGCTGCTGGGCGGCGACATCGATGCCAAGAACAGCCTCGACCGCAACTACCTCTTCCTGGCCCAACAGCACGGAGCCAAGATTCGCGCCCTGTGCCAGACCGACAAGATCGAGCCGCTCGAAGGCGGCGGTTTTCGCATTCATTACGTGAAATACGTCGAGGAAACCCGTGCTTTCCGCCGCCTCGCGCGCAACTGGCTGCCGTCGCTCATCGCGCCGCGTGACGAACGGCATAGCTGCACGGCCCGGCGTCTCGTCGTGTCGGCGGGAAGCGTGGGGTCGAGCGAGTTGCTCCTCCGCAACCGGGATGTCCACCGGACGCTGACGAACCTGAGCCCCCGCCTCGGCGAACGCTATACCAGCAACGGCGACTACGTCAGCTTGATGCTACCTTTCCGGGGCTTCTTCGTGTCGTGGCTGGGCGTAGCTGTGGTGCTCTTCGCGCTGATCCTCGGGCCGCTGTGGCTCGCGGCGATAGGCGGTGCAGCGTATGTCCTGGGATTGGTCGTCTCGCGCCCGTCGTTCGACCCCGACATCGGCACGACGAACAGCGACTACATCAAATTCCGGCACCGCGACGGCAGTTCGCAGGGCACCTACGTCGAGAGCGGGCGCTACCCGACCCCGCTTCGGCTCGGCCTGGCGATCCTGCTGAGCACGTTCGGGTTGTGGCGGCCCCGGCACTATGCCGCCATCGTCCGCCTCACTCGCTTCCTGCGCAGGTTCGTGCCGCCGTTTGCGCTCATCGCCCGGAGCTGGCCCATCCCGCTGCTGAAGATGGGCCGCGACGACGCCTACGGCACGTTCAAGCTGGACAAAAACGGCCGCGCCTTCATCGACTACGACTTCGACGCCAACCGTGCGTTCTACCGCTACCTCAACCGCCTCGGGCGACTGGTGGCCCGGACGGCCCACGCGTGGTGGGTGCCCAACGTGCCGGCCCAACTCCTCAAACGCGTGGAGATCCCCCACAACCAGGGCGGCGTGCCGATGGGCGAAACCGCCGAGGACGGCGTCGTGGATCATGCCGGGCGTGTCTTCAGCTACACCAACCTGATGGTGCTCGACGGCTCGATCATTCCCGTCGCCCCCGGTCCCAACCCGGCGCTGACCATCCTGGCCCTCGCCGAACGGGCCATGGCGCACCTCCGGAAGCAACTGGAAACAAAAGGAGCAATCTATCCCGAAACTGCCCCGTTGAATCAATCAGAACGCGCGGACGATAACCTTCGCCGGGTTGATGCGTAAGTAACCCACGTTGTGCCCCCGAGTTGAAACGATGAATCGGGGAGACGACGCATCGAGGAGGGGGTTCCCCTTTGTATGTTCGTCGACTCCTCGTCGCCCGGTGACGGCCCCGGGGCATTACTCGAACTGCAATCCCTGACAAGGGGGTGTGGCCATGCGCAGCCTGATTCTGTTCACCCTGCTGCTTGGAAGCTTTCCTCTCACGGGCTCTCCTCCGCCCACTTCGCCCGACGGCTACGGCTTCCGCTTCATCCGCATCCAGTATACCGGAGTGCCCTACAGCCGGGGCTATACGTGGGCCTACGATTATCCCACCGCCGAACGAAACCTCTACGAAGCTATCGACCGCACCACCAACATTCACCTCGAAGGAGAACCGCTGGTGCTGACGCTGACCGATCCGCGCATCTTCGAATACCCCGTGCTCTACCTCTGCGAACCGGGCTACTGGCTGACCAACGACGACGAGGTCAAAAACTTGCAGAAATACTTCGCGCGCGGCGGCTTCATGATCATCGACGACTTCCACGATTGGGGTGGGAAATCAGGCCGTGAATGGTCGAATTTCTACTACAACATCAAGCAGGTTTTTCCGGATCGAGAGCCTGTCGAACTCTCGCCGGACCATCCCATCTGGTCGATCTACTACGACATCGATCCCATCGAAGCCGAATCGACGAAGCGCGGCTTCGGCAAATACGCCGACGAATACTACGGCATCTTCGACGACGACGGGCGGCTGATGTGCGTGATTTGCTACAATCAGGACATCGGCGACGGATGGGAGTGGCCGGGCAACCTGGCCGAAGCCTCGACCGTCAGCTTCCAGATGGCGATCAACTTCATCATGTACGCGCTCACGCACTGAACCGGGCGCATCACAACCCGAGTAGCCGGGTGGCATTACCCCCCAGGATACCGGCCCGCTCCTCTTCGCTGATCTCCAGCCGGTGAATAGCGGCCAGCATCTTCGACATGCTCCCGATCTGGTGCGGGTAGTCGCTTCCGGCCACGACGTGGTCCGCCCCGGCAAAATCGATGGCGAACTGCAAGGCGTTTACGTCGAAGTTGACCGTGTCGTAGTAGAACCGGTCTTTCAGGTACGCGCTCGGCGGTTTCATGATGTGCGCCCGGCATTGCGCAAACGCTTCGTAGCCCCGGTCGAGGCGCTCGGCAAAATAAGGGATCGCGCCCCCGAGATGCCCGAGCACCCACCGAATCCTTGGAAACCGCTCGACGACGCCGCTGAACACCAGGCCGGCGGCGGCCAGCGTGGTATCGGCAAGGAAGCCGACCAGCGGCATCAGCATGTACTCCAGCATGGCCTCGACGCCTACCGGATAGGTGGGATGAACGAAAAACACGACGTCCAGGTCGTCGGCTACTTCGTAGAGCGGCCAGAACCGCTGATCGCTCAACGCCACCCCGTTCGCATTACTGAACAACGTCGCCCCCTTCAGCCCCAGTTCCAGGAGGGCACGTTTCAATTCGGCGACGGACGCTTCGGGGTCGTTCAGCGGCAGCGTGGCCAGGGCCGGAAACTGATCGCCGTGCTCGTGCTGCACCGCGGCCAGCGCGTCGTTGACCAGGCGGCTCCGTTCCACCGACCGGTCCGGCGGTTCGATCAGCGTGCCGGGAGCGGTAAACGAGAGGATGTGACGATCCACGCCTGCCTGTTCCAGGTCGGCCTTGCGAACGTCTATCAGGCGATGGCCGGGCACCAGGATGTTGTAATCGCCGGGCGAGTGGAGGACCGGGTTGTTTTCGGCATCGACGGTCACGGTGTAGGCACTGGGGCCAGCCTGCAGCGCCGTGACGTATTCGGGTGGGTAGAAGTGGTTGTGGAAATCGATAATCGCCATGGCGTCAGGGTGCGTTGTTTCTTTTTCGTGTCCAGAGGAAATACACGGGCCATCCGGCCAGCACCAGCGAGAGACCGACGGCGCTCTCGCCCGGATTAGATACGATCTGGTTGAGCACGATTATAAACGAGGAGAGAATAAATATCACGGGGACCACCGGATAGCCCCACACGCGATAATCGCGCTGGAGATCGGGTCGCCGCCGGAGCAGAATCAAGCCGAGCGCCATCAGGCCAAAGAAGATCCACTCGGTGTAGATCACCCGGGTAAAGAGTTCGCGATACGTTCCGGTGGTCACCAGCACCGACGCCCAGATCGCCTGGATGGCGATAGCCGTAGCCGGTGTGCGAAAGCGCGGATGAATGGTGCCCATCCAGGAAAACAAGAGGCCGTCTTGCGCCATAGCATAATACACACGCGGCCCGGCCAGGATGATACCGCTCACCGCGCCGAACGTCGAGAACACTACCAGCCCGGCCATCAATGCCCCTCCGCCGAAGCCTCCAAGGGCATCGGCGGCGTCGGCGGCAATCCGCGTGGACGAGGCGACCTGGTCGAGCGGCAGCACGTACATGTACACCGCGTTCATCGCCATGTAGCACAGCGTCACGACGAGGGTACCGACGATCAGCGCGCGGGGGATGGTCTTCCGAGGCGCGATGGTTTCCTCGGCATTGTACGTGACCATGTGCCAGCCTCCATAGGCAAAAAGTCCGGCAATCATCGCCAGCAGAAAATCCTTGACGGTGAAACCGGTAGGGGCTAGTTCCCCGCTCACGAAGTGCTCGGGCAGACGCGAACCCAGTACGAACCCTACGATGATGATGAGCGCGATGGCGACGACTTTCCCCAGCGTAATCAGCGTTTGCAAGACCGTCCCCGGCTTGACGCCGAGTACGTTCACGGCAGACAATACCACGATGCATCCGATGGCCACGACCTTAATGCCGGCATCGCCCAGGGGGAAGAAGTAGGCCATGTAACGCGCAAAAATCACGGCAATCGCTGCAATGATGCCCGAATGCATGACCCAGAACATGGCCCATCCCCAGAGAAAGCCCAGGGCGGGAGAATAGGCTTCCTTCAGATACACGTAGACGCCGCCGGACCGGGTAAACATGGACGCCAGTTCGGCGCAGACCAGCGCCCCGAACAATGTGAGGATTCCCGAGGCCAGCCACACCAGCAGAATGCCGGGCACTGAAGGAACCAGGCTGGTAACGTCGGACGGCTGCACGAAGATAGACGAACCGATAATGGTGCCCACTACCAGCGCCGTCGCGTGTGGGAGGCCGATGGCGCGGCGTAACTCCGGCGTGTTGCCTGTCTTCTTCATGGGTTGCTTCCGCGTCACATCTCGTCGTAGAACGAAGTCCAGGGGGTGCGGCTCGGTCGGCCCTGCCGGTAGTGCTGGAGCGCCCGGTTGAGATGCTCCACATACGCCGTTTCTCCCCTTGCGCGGGCGGCCTCAACGGCGGTCTCTTGCCACCGGATCGCTTCGGTGTAGCGTCCCAGTTCGGCATAGGCCATGGCCCGGGCCTCGGCGGTTGCGGGATGATTCGCCTCCGACACGGTTTTTTCGGAAAGAGCCAGTGCCAGCGCCCCGTCGCGCGCGGCGTCGACCGGGCTGGCAGCCAGGATCCGCACCAGCGCATCCCGCACCCCGCGATGTAGAGGAAAGACGTCGTGCGCGGCTTCGAGCACGGCGCGGGCCCGAACATCTTCGCCGCGCTGTCCATAGCACATCGCCTGTTCCAGATAGGCCTGTACCTGTCCGGGCGTTATTTCCAGCACCTGTTCAACATGCCGCAGGGCCTCCATACAGCGCCCGGTGTGCCGTAAGACCGCGGCCAGCCCCAGGTGTGCTTCGTCATTACGCGGATCGACCTGCAAGGCGGTACGATAGTGCCGCTCGGCGGCGGCCGGGTCCCCCTGCCGGGCAAAGAGCTGCCCCAGCAGCATGTACGCGATGCTTTGCGAAGGATCCAGTCGGACGGCCCGCTCCAGGGCCGCTCTGGCCTGATCCGTCTTGCCCAGACGCGCGCGGATCGAGCCCAGGTTCAGATGCGCGAGGGCGTCGGCAGTGTCGGCGGCGACGGCCCGTTCGAAAACCTCTTCCGCTTCTTGGAACCGCCCCCGCGCCATCAGCAGGCTCCCCCGAGAAGACAACATTTTCGCCCCCCTTCGGAGCCTCCCGACCTCTTCCAGGAAAGGATCGCGGAGCTGCACGC
>JBHHWM010000146.1:0-11791 GCA_046756545.1 Rhodothermales bacterium
CGAACAGGTGTTTCAACTCGTCGGTGACCGAAGGAGGCAGCAGGTCCTCGCGGATCGCCATCACCTGGCCCAGCTTGATGAACGTCGGCCCGAGCATCTCCAGCCGCCGCCGGAGCTGAGTGGGAAAGGGCAGGTTGACCAGGCTCCGCTTGACGAACGGCTTCAGGAGCAACGCCAGCAGGCGGGGCCCCGGCGACCGCAGCCTGCGCCGTCGCTCCGGCGGCAAGGCGCGCGCATAGGCAACCACGCCGCCCATTAACAACCCGAGCACGTGCCGGTAGGCAATAAAGAAACGCCGGACGGCCCCCTTGTACGGGGCCAGCGGGTCCAGGATGAACGTCGGCGGTTTATAGGTCTGGACCGATGCGTGGGTCTCGGTTTCCGTCTGAGGGGCCGGCGTTTCCGGCAGCGCAGACGCCGCGGAGCGAGGCGCTTCGCCGGGCGCGTCGTGTTGGTTCGTTGCCCCGTCGGGTTCGACCGGCGTCGTGGGTGTGAAGGGCGTTTCTGTTTGCGTGTTATTCGGCATGAGGCCAGACCCGGCAAGCAGCATGACGGCATCCCATAGAGTACGTCGTATGGGGGAAAAAGAACAGGCTTCGGTTGCACACGGGCAAGCCTCTTACCGTTCACATCCCCGGCTGATCCGGCCCATACGTCAAGAAGGCAAGATCTGGCGAAGGTGATGCTTGAGGTGGGCGACGTAGTCGCGCATGAAATAGTCCAGCGTGGTCGGCTCGTCCTCGGGGACGGTTTGCCAGGCGATCTGGTGAAAGTTATGCCGCCGGTGTATCTGCATGCGTGTTTCTTCGGGCACAGATTCCATCACGCGGGCGAGGTGCAGGTTGTAGCTTCGCCAGAGGGTGATGAGTGCCGGCCACGGTGCGTCCTGATAGCGCTGTGCCCGAACCCATGCATCCTGGCCGTAGCCGGGAAAGATCAGGGTGTTCTGAAAGAGGGCTCGGACGAAGCGCTGGTGGTTGTTCGAGGCCGAGTCGATCAGGTGGCCGATGATTTCTTTCGGTGACCACGCACCGGGTGCGGGGTGCCGGGCGCTGTCGGCGTCCGACATCTTCAGCAACGTCGCCGCGCTGCGTTCTACCGTCTCCCGAAAATCAGCGATCACATCGTTCCAGGTCATGGGTTGATCGAGGGGATGACTACGTCACCTTGCGGCTGTAGGTATGTCCACGCCGAAGCCGTTGTGAAAGGTAATTACGCATACATCAACGCAATCTTGTCCTTGTATTTTTCCTGCACCACGCGGCGTTTCACCTTCATGGTGGGTGTCAGTTCGCCGCTCTCGATGCTGAAAGGGTGTTCCAGCAGACGGAACTGCTTGATCTGTTCCCAGTGGGGCAACGTAGCGTTGGCGGCGTCCACTTCCTTCCGGATCAGCTCGATGGTGGGGGCATGCCCGGCGAAGCCTGTTTCCGGCAGCGCCGGGTGTTGCTCCTCAAAATGACGACGGACGGCCGCCGCGTCGAGGACGAGGAGCGCGGAGCAAAACTTGCACTCGTTGCCGATGACGACGGCCTGCTCGATGAACGGGCTGGCGGTCAGCGCCATTTCGATAGGCTGCGGCGCGACGTACTTGCCCGTCGAGAGTTTCAGCAGTTGCTTCTTGCGGTCGGTGATGTAGAGGTAGCCGTCGTCGTCGAAGTGGCCGATGTCGCCGGTGTGGAGCCAGCCGTCCTCGGTAAGCACTTCGCAGGTAGCCTCGGGCATCTTGAAATAGCCTTTCATGACGTGCGGACCCCGCGTGAGGATTTCGCCGTCGTCCGCGATTTTGACCTCGATGCCGTCGATGGGTTTGCCGGTGGATCCGGCCCGGAGTTCTTTCCGGTGAAAGACGCTGATCACCGGCGACGTCTCGGTCATTCCGTAGCCCTGTCCGCAAAAGATGCCGATGGCGTTGAAGAAGTTCATGATCTGGCCGGAGAGCGCCGCCCCGCCGCTTGTGAGGGTTTGCAGGCGGGAGCCGAACATGCGGCGGATGTTTTTATAGACGATGCGGTCGGCCAGGGCGTGGGCGATGCGGTCGCTCCAGGTTCCGGGTGCCTCTACGTCGTAGCGGTCGGCGAGGTCGAGTGCCCATCCCATGAGGACTTTCTGCACGCCGGATAGCTGGTCGGCTTTGGACCGGATGCCCGCATAGATTTTTTCGAGCAGGCGCGGGACCGTCGTAAAGTGGGCGGGTTGGACGGTTCGCAGGTCCTCCAGGATGTCTTCGTAGTTTTCGATGAAGTAGATCGGGCAGCCGATGTGGAGGTAGAGCAACGACACGGTTCGCTCGAAGCTGTGGGCGAGGGGCAGATAGGAAAGGACGCGTTCCCCCCGGAGGCCTTCAATATCGAACGGGGCGCGCTTCAACACAGCGAGGATGTTGGAAACGAAGTTGCTGTGGGTCAGCATGACGCCTTTGGGGAAGCCCGTCGTGCCCGACGTGTAGATGAACGTGACGACGTCCTCGGGCGTGATCTCGGCGCGGAGGTGGTGCAGCAACTCCGGCGTCTCGGCCTGTTGTTGGCGGCCCCGGTCCAGCAGTTCTTCCAGCGATAACATCCCCGGGTGGAAGGTGCCCCGAAGCCCCACCGTGGTTTCCAGCGTAGCGATCTGTCCCATGAACGGACGCAAGGACGCAAACAGCGCTTCGGTCGAGACGAGGTAGATCCGGGCTTCCGAATTCTCCAGGATGTACTTGATCTGATCGCCGGGCTGTGTGGTGTAGATGGGCACGGTCACCGCGCCGAGGGCCTGCGCGGCCTGATCGACAATGAGCCATTCGGTGCTGTTTTCCGCGTGGAGGGCTACGCGGTCGCCTCTGCGCAAGCCGAGGGCATAGAGGCCGAAGGCGCACCGCTCCGTCATGTCTCGAAACGCTTCAATCGACGTCGTGAACCAGGTGCCGTTGCGTTTCGTCGCAGAGACGATGCCGGTGGTATTTTTCGACAACCCTTCGGCAACGAGGTCGGGGATAATAGCAGAAGTGTGCGTCATAATCGTTTCAACGTGTCAACGTTCTATTCTTCATTACGTACCGATACACCGGCAAAAACCTAGCGATTGCGCCCATAGAGTTCATGGCTCGACACCCAGTCCGACGACGAGATGGCCGCGCCCAGCGACAATTCGCCCGCCAGCACCACCCCCGCTACAATTTCGGCAAACTTGTTGACCTTGCCTTTGCCGTAGCAGCCCAGGAGTTCCAGGCATTCGCGCTGCGTGGGGAGCCCGGTGCCGCCGCCGTAGGTGGCGACGATGAGCGACGGAATGGTGATGGAAATATACAGGTCGTTGTCCGGGGTCAACTCGGTATACATGATCCCCGCCGACGATTCTGAGACGTTGGCGACGTCCTGTCCGGTGGCGATGAACATGGCCGTGATGGCGTTGGCCGAGTGGGCTCCGTTGTTGTTGGCTCCCGAGAGGATCACCCCGACGTTGGAGACCTGTCCGTGGTAGACCAGCGTTTCCGGGGCCACCCGCATGTGTTGAATGAGCACGTCGCGATGGATGACGGCTTCGGCCGTGACGCGCTTGCCGCGTGTCCGCATCACGTTGACCTGCGAGGCTTTCTTGTCGGTGGCGAGGTTGGATTCCAGAAAAAAGTGCTCGATACCGTCGTAGTGATCCAGGATCCAGCTACAGGCGGCGAAGGTAGCGCGGCCCACCATGTTCTGCCCGGCGGCGTCACCCGTGGAATAGTTGAAACGAAGGTAGACAAACTTGTTGGAGAGGAACGTGTCGATGTATTGCAGCTTGGCCACGCTGGAAGTAGATTCGGCTTCCTTGGCGATCTCCTGAAAATGCTGGTCCACCCATCGGGAAAACTCCCGTCCCTCCAACGCCGTGGAGAATACAAACACCGGGGCGCGTTGCATGGCGTCGCCGGTGACGGTGCAGACGGTCCCGCCGCAGAGGTTGAGGAGCTTGATGCCCCGGTTGTAGGAGGCGATGAGGGTGCCCTCCGATGTCGCGAGCGGGATCAGGAAGTCGCCCTGCGCGTGCTCGCCGTTGAGGCGCAGCGGCCCGGCGAAGCCCAGCGGCACCTGCGCCACGCCGGTGAAATGCTCGCAGTTGCCCGCCGTCATGTGCGGGTCGAACGAGTAGCGTTTGATGTGCTCCAGCCTGGCCCCCGTGTATTCTTCGACGAAGGCCTGGCGCTGCTTGATGATCGCGTCCGAGTAGTCGTCTGCTTCATCGCGGGGGATGCGCACGCGGGAGGGGTCGCGCTTTGCGATGGTGTCGTCGACCTGGATGTTGAGCTTGCCGAAGGGCTGCGTCGTCACAGCGATCTCGATGGCATGCTTGCCTTCGGGCAGGGGCGTGTGGTCCATCGAAAGCGTGACGATCTTACGCAGCGGGAAATCAATGGGAGCGTCGGGCGAGATGTCGTCCGGGGTGCGCACCGTCCCGTCGCCGAGGTGGAGGGCGACGCCGGCGTTCGGCACGGTCTGGCCGTTGATTTTGACGCCTCGAAACTCGGTGATGCTGGCGTCTCGGAGGCGGTTCTTGAGAGAAAAGGCGACGCTGCCGTTCTCGTTGTGCAAGCTCCCGATGGTATAGAGCTTCTTGAGGAGCATACTCGGTACAAACATCTCAACTCTCCAACGTTCGTTACGGTGGGTTGCTCGCTGTTGTCGCGGATGGAGTGCAGAAGGCGCGTTCTCCTTCCGGATTCAACAGCGGTTTATACGTCGGATGGTTCGAAGCGGGCGCAGAGCCAGCCGTCTTCGATCCAACTTTCGGCCAGGGTATAATACGAGAGGAATCTAGGCAAAAGATAGTTTCTGCGCTGGTTCGCCACCTGGATGACCAACTGGTCGCCGTGCTGGTCCGCCGCAAAGGCTGATGCTTCGACGAACGGCAGGCGGATTTCCAGCAGGTACGCGCCGTCTTGCATGCCGAGGTGGTAGGTCGGCTCGTTGTAGAAAATGTCGGTGGGATCGCGGTCTGCATACAACTGGACGCCGATCTTTTGCAGCAGGGGAAGGCCGAACACTTCTTCGCCGAGGTGGGGCACCTGGAGGATGGGAAGCGGGGCAAAGGAGCGGTCGATCTCGTCGAGGTAGCGGGCCTGGGCGGCCACGTACTTTTCCAGCGCCTTGCCGGTGCCCTCTTCAGGGAAGACACGATTGACAATGACGGCATCGACGCCGTAGCCGTAGAGTTGGAGGTAGGTGTAGGCCCGCCGCGCCTCCGTAATGACCATCTTCTCGGGGTTCATCACCAGGCGTACCGAACTGACCTCGGGGTCGCTGAGCACTTTTTGAATGCGCTTCAGCTTTTCGAAGAGCGCGTCGAGTTCGTCGTACCCTTTGTCGAGCGGGATGCCCGTCGTTTTGCGCAGCGCGAAGCCGAGCGACTTGATGGCCGTTTTCTGGAAAGGGAACGCCCGGGTAACCCACCACTGCGTTACCTGGGGCAGCGTCAGCAACGTGAGCGTTTCGCCGGTGGGGGCGCTGTCAACCACGATCACGTCGTAGTCGTCGGAGCGATAGGCCTGTTCGAGCCACAGCAACACCGAGCCTTCGTTCATGCCGGGCAGCGCGGCCAGTTCTTCCGCCGCCACTTCATTCATGCCCTGCCATTTGAAGGCGAGGAGCAATAACTCGCGCATGTGGCCCCAGTACTTCTTCATCGAGTAGTACAGATCCACTTCCTGGGCATAGAGGTTGGGCAGGACCTCGTCCGGCTCCGGCCCGAGCCGGCGATCCAGGGCATCGGCGAGGCTGTGGGCGGGGTCCGATGAGAGAACGAGGGTTTTGTATCCCTTCTCGGCGGCGTGCATCGCCGTGGCCGCCGCGCACGTCGTTTTGCCGACGCCTCCTTTTCCCGTAAACAAAAGAATGCGTTTGTTCATAGAAAGTGCGTTGTACGGCCTCGTGCTCGATGGTGGGGCAAAGTACGGCGTGTGAACCAAGGAAGTACACTGGAGTTCTGCACCCCGTAGCCGCCGTCGCAATACACGGCCCACCGGCTATCTGCCGTTTTCGATCTCATCCGCCATGCGAAAAAACACTGCCGGGAAACGCCCCGCGACTCCGCTGGCCGACCACATCGTGGCGTTCGGACGGGTGCTGCGACGCGCCGGGCTTAAGGTAGGGTCCCATCAAATCATGGACGCCCTCCGTGCCGTGGAGCTAGTCGGCGTGCGACGGCAGGACGACGTGTACCAGGCCCTCTTCAACGTCTTTGTGCAGCGGCGCGAGCAGGTCGAACTCTTCGAGCAGGCATTTCATCTTTTCTGGCGCGCCCCCTCCCAGTTGCCGGATCTCATGGCGATGCTGCTGCCGCAGACCGACGTGCCGCCGCCGGAGCGTCCGAAGCAGCAAACCCGCGCGCATCAGGCGCTGACAGAAGCAGGAAAGAAAAACACGGGCATCCGACCACGCCCGTCGAACGAGGAGAAAACGAAAATCGAATTTCTGGCGACGTATAGTGCGGACGAGGTGCTACGAAAAAAGGACTTTGCCGATTTTACGGTGGAAGAAGTGGCGGCGGCCAGGGCGTTCATCCGGCACATGCGGTGGCCCATCGAGCCGCACCGGGTGCGGCGCCATTCTCCCCGGGAAAAGGGACGACGGCTTCATATGCGCGGGACGATGCGGCGCGCCCTGCATCACCACGGCGAACTGCTCGATCTGCGCTACCAGGGGCCGAAGAAAAAGATGCGCCCCGTCGTCGTGCTGTGCGATATCAGCGGCTCGATGGAACCGTATGCGCGCATGCTGCTGCACTTTATGCATGCCGTCACCGGGGGGCTGCGGCGCGTCGAGAGCTTCGTGTTCGGTACCCGGCTGACGCGGATCACCCGCTACCTGCGCCGCCGCGATGTTGATGATGCTGTGGGCACGACGGCCAGGGAGGTCAATGACTGGGCCGGGGGCACCCGGATCGGCGAGGCGCTCAAAGAATTCAACTATACCTGGCTGCGGCGGGTGTTGCGCAGCGGCGGCGTGGTGCTCATCATCAGCGACGGCTGCGACCGGGGCGACACGGACCTGCTGGGGCGCGAGATGGCCCGGCTGGCGCGCAACTGCCACCGGCTGATCTGGCTCAACCCGCTGCTGGGCTACGAGGCCTACCAGCCCCTCACCCGGGGGATGCAAGCCGCCCTCCCTCACATCGACGACTTCCTGCCCGTCCACAACCTCGACTCGCTCCAGCAACTCGGCGAAATCCTGGCCGGTCTCCCCCGCGCGCCTGAACTCTCCTGGCGGGCGATGTATGACGGGAATCTTGCCCGATAGGGAGCCGGAGTGCATGGGTTTTTAATGCGGGGCCTTCCGTGCTATATTTTAACCCGCGTTGTGCCCCCTCGGGTAGAAACGACGAATCGAAGAGGGGTTTCCCCGCTGGTTCGTTCGCCGATGCAGCGTCTCGTCGTTTCCTCGCCTCCGGGACCCAGGGGGAGATGTGCCCGCATCTTCGGGAGCCAGTAAACGCACGTTTTATGCAGATTCGCTTTTTGAAAGGCAAGGATAAGCCGCACACGCTCAGTTGCATCCGGGCCGACGGCACCCGGACCTGGACGCGCCTCTATCAAGGCTTCGGTCCCCAGCACGACCTTGCCCATTATGCCGTCGAGACTACGCTCGGGTTCGAGCATGCGTTCTACGGGCTGCTGGCCCAGGGGCATACGATCGAAGAGTTTGCCGAAACCGACGACCGCCGTTGGGTGGGTGATGAGGCCCTGCTCACCGAGGCCATCGTCATGGCGCTTCAATATGAAGTAGCAGGCAGTTCCTCGGCCGAGGCGTTTTTTGAGACGGTTGAAGGGGCGTGCCGTGGGCTCGGTATCACGGTTCTGGACACCCTTACCCCTGACGTGGCCGACACCATCCGGGAGCGATTCAGCCGGCTTCGAACACAGTGGGAGCAGACGCCGGCCGGGGGATGCCTGGAACTGGATTTCCCTGAAACACCCCCGTGATGCAGGCTCTATGTGGTGGAGTACGGGAGACGTCGATATTATCCGGTGGCAACGGGCCGGTTCGGATCGGTGATCCAGTGACTCCACGAGCCGGGATACAGGAGGGCGGTGCCCAGCCCGGCGTGCATCAGGGCGAGCAGGTTATGCGCAGCCGTGACGCCCGAGCCGCAGTAGCATATCGCATGCTCCGGCGGGATGCTACCGAGGAGGGGTTCGAAGCGGGATCGAAGCGCGTCGGGAGGCAGGAAGAAACCGTCGGCGTCCAGGTTCCCGGCAAAAGGGGCCGATAGTGCACCGGGGATGCGCCCGGCCACCGGGTCGATGGGTTCATGCTCGCCCCGGTAACGCTCGGCAGTGCGGGCATCCACGAGGCAGTAAGACGGATCGGTGCGGAGCGCGTTTACCTCCTCTGCGTTGACGATCCACTCCGGGTGGGGACGAGGGACGAAAGTGCGGGATGGACGTGCTTCGTCGCCGTCCCGAACGGGCAGGCCGTCTCGTTGCCAGGCGGGCCAGCCGCCGTCGAGCACCGCGACTGCCTCGTGGCCCAGCCAGCGGAGCATCCACCACAGGCGGGCCGCAATGCCCCCGCCGAAGTCGTCGTAGGCGACGACCTGCACCCCTTCGGCGATGCCCCACTCCGACGCCGTTTGCGCAAATCGGTTCACGCCCGGTAGCGGGTGGCGTCCGGTGGTACCGGGGACGATGGGGCCGGAGAGGTCGTCATCGAGGTGGGCGTAGACGGCACCGGGAATGTGCGCCTCGCGGTAGGCCCGGCGGCCCCGTTCGGTGTCGGCCAGCGAGAACCGGCAATCGACGATAACCCAGTTGGGGTCGTGGAGGTGCGCGTGCAGGTTGGATGTTGAGATGAGGGTGAAGAAGGGCATAACCGTTCGAAGTGCGTGGTCGATATGTTATTCGAGGGTGATGTCCCGGCTCGTTTCAGCGCTTGCGCCCGTCACCTTGTCCCGCACCCGGAGGGCCAGCACGTAGCGGCCCGGCGGCTGGTCCTGCGTGTCGAGCAGCATGTAGTGGGCTTCGTGGGGTGTGGCGCCTTGATCGTCAAAACGTACCGAGACGCCCTCGCGCTGCTTGCCGCCGAATACGTTGCGAAGCAGCTTTGTAAGGCCCCCGGCCCGGCCGTCCCAGGGGACCAGCACGGCCTCGATCTCGTAGGCCGTCGCGCCGTCGTCGCGCTGCGCCAGGTTGTATGTTTCGAAGTAGAGGAACAACGGCTGTCCGGAGGGGAAGACGGCGCGCGGGGTTGCCCGTATCGCCACGTCATGGCGCACGATGTAGCCCTCGGCGATAGGCTTCGTAGAGCGACCTTCGGCGGATTCGAAGATGTCGTAGGCAGGCATCACATCGCTCAGCATCAAGGCGTCGCCGGTATAATCGGGAACGGTGACGGCGCTCCGTTCAAACCCGACGACCCGGGCCGTTTCGGTTTCGAATTCGACGGCGATTTCGTACGTCCCGGCAGCGGCCTGAAGATGTTGTGCGTTGAGCCAGTGAGGCCGTTCGTCGAAGCGGGTTATTTGCCGGGAGGCCAACGACGTGAACGATTGGCGCTGCTCCACCGCGAGGCCCCGGTCGGGATGCAGGAGAAAGGTGCCGGTACGGATGGTCAGGGCGAGGGCGTTGCGTGCCGGCTTGAACGGCACCGGGATGCCGTAGGAGACGTACACATCGGCCTTCCCATCGATCCCTTTGAACGTGCTCACGAGGTAGGGCACGGGCTCGCGTTGGGCGCGCGGCTCGTATTGCGAGCGGTGCGGCACTTTATGGAAAACACGCTGCGCCCCATCCTCGATGTAGTCCGTAAACAGATAAGGGTCGCGAGGGAACGCCTTGACGAAATCTAGCTTGAAGTCGTCGTAGTACCAGGTGCGAAAGCCGGATTCGGTCTTGCCGGTACCAAACGGAGTTTCTTCCGCCGCTTTCCGATCCTCTACGTATCCGGGCAAGCCATAGCGCACGAGTACCTGCCCGATGTCGGTGTTCCATCCCTTTGTGCCTGTTTGGGGGTCGCCGAAGAACAGGTCGGCGTAGGTGAGGCGCGCATAGTGTTCGAGCCGTCGCTCGCTGTAGGAGGTGAGCAGGCGCGGATCATGAAACGTCCAGAACCGCGCGCCGACCGTCTCGGCGTCTTCATCCTGGGCATAGCGGGCGTGCTGCTCTTTTTGCTCCTTGAAAAGGAGGATGAGGTCGTCGAAGGCGGCACGCTCGGCCGGATCCAGGTAGTGAAACGCCGTTGCGAAACTGGCGTCGGCTTCTTGGAACGCGCCGCTGTAGTACTGGGCCATCCCCGTATACAACCAGGTCATCGGATCTTCGGAGAAAAAGAGCTTCATGCGCCGGAGCAGGGCAAGCGCCTTCGAAAAGTCGGATTCGGCGGTGTAGAGGCGCATCAGGGGGGCATAGGCGGCGCGTAGCGACGGGTCTGAAGCGAGGGCGCGTTCCAGGTGCGCCACGGCCCGAGGATAGGCGTCTGTGGCAGGCTCGCTTTTATCAAGGACCATGGCTCCCCCCGCGGCACGCCGTGCCGGGCGGTCAACGTCGAGGAAGGGGTCGGAAGGCCGGGTGTTTCCCGAGAGCTTCCCCGCTACATAGATCGCGTGGCGAAACTGAAAATAGAGCGCGGCTTCCCATTCGCCCAGTTCGACGTGGGCCAGCGCATGGGTTGAATCCAGCGTTAGAATTTTTTCGGCCAGTTCTTTCTGTTTCCAGGCCTGGTAATCGGGAAGAAAATTCGACGGATGCTCACGCATCAGGTACAGGCGTAGCGCCAGGTATCGGGGAGCCTCGGCGTTGAGTTCGATGGCTTTCTGGAGGGCCTTTCGGGCTCGTTTGACGTCTTGCAGCGGCGTTTCGGCGTAGATCCGTGCCAGTAAGAAATGGGCCTCGGCGTTATCCGGGTCGCGCCGTGTAACCTCCTCAAAGGCCCGGACGCTGGCTTCGTAGCGGCCCTCGTCAAACGCAAGGCGCGCGTGCGCAAAGGCTTCGTCGGCGGGCTGGGCCGGGCAGGGGCACGGCCCGAGTATAACGGCCACGAGCAGTGCTGCAAAGCATCGACGTGATAGAAGCGTCAACACGATCCACCGGGTTTGTGGAGTCACGATCCCTTCGTCTTTTCGTACGTTTTCAACAATATACCCCGCGTTGTCGCCTTTTGATCGAAGGGGAGGCAACAGCTTACGCATTGACGGGTCGTCTCTTGTACTAAATAAGGGAATCTCGACGTTTATTTTCAGGTGAGGGAACTCCTTCGGCGATCTCGTTTGGTGCTTGCCGTTCGCGCAACTCCGGGCTATCTTTCGCGTTGGACGCACCGACCCCTGTTTTTACAGTTCAACCCAGCAAGGTGTTATGCCTGTAGATGTACCGACCCTGACGCACGTAAATCCGCGAGGTGGAGTTCAAATGGTGGACGTTTCCGAAAAAGTTGATTCGGTTCGTACGGCCGTGGCTGTTGGACGTGTATTGTTGGGGGAAGAGGCGTTTCGGCTCGTGGTCGAAAATAAGATTCGTAAGGGCGACGTGCTTACTATCGCGCAGATCGCTGGGATCATGGGTGCCAAGCAGACGAGCAAGCTCATTCCTCTGTGCCACGACGTGTACGTTAAAGGCATCGACGTTGAGTTTACGCTCAGCGAAGAGGACCACGCCGTGGAGATCCGCGCATATACCAAGACGATTGGCCCGACGGGTGTCGAGATGGAATCGCTAACGGCGGTCTCCGTTGCCGCGTTGACCATCTACGACATGTGCAAGTCCGTCTCGAAAGAAATCTGCATTACCGATGTGCATTTGCTGGCCAAAACCGGCGGGCAAAGCGGCGATTACCGCAAAGGA
>JBHHWM010000147.1:0-11745 GCA_046756545.1 Rhodothermales bacterium
GTGGCCCAGATGTAATTGTCGTCCGTGCCATAAGCCACCCGCCCGCCGCGCTTGTTGAAGGCATAGATCAGGTCACCCCACAGGTCGAACGCATAGCTCCAGTAATATTCGTCGTCCGACGTCCAGTCGTAGTGATAGGACCCGTGATAGGCCGGGTTGGGCAGGTTCCAGTTGATGAGCGCCTGGTGCGTGTATTTCTCGTGCCAGGGCAGGCTCTGTGCGCGCAGAATGTCGCGGTTGGCTTCGTAGACCACGCGGGTCGGCAGCATCGTGACGCCATAGGCTACCAGCGAGTCGGCGACTTCCGTGAGCAACCGTTCCTTGTTGGCTTCGGTCCACACTTTGCCCGCGTGGCGGAAGCGCGCATTCTCATCGTTGTAGCTATAATCACGCGGGTAATCCTGCACGGTGCGATCCAGCGACGACTCGGCATACGCATAATGATGTTCGATCATCGTGACGCCCAGCCGGGCCGCATCCACCGCCTGGGTGACCGATGTGGTGCTGGGCGGGATGTGATAGGTGGTGATCCCTCCGACTGCTTCGACGGCGCGGCACACGGCACCCAGCAACTCCTGGTTCCACCCCAGCGCTCCCACACTGACGACATGCGCGCCTTTCGCCGTCATCTCGGCGGCTATCTGTTGCGCATTGGCCGGGTCTTCAAGGAAAGCACGGTCGTAATCGACGCCTCGGCCCCAGCCCCAGATGGGAAACAGACGCGGTGCCAGGATGTCACCGGCAGCGCTCAGACGCGCCTGCTCCATGCCGTTTTCGAGCCCCCGGTCGGCGGCAGGCACCATCGTCGTGACACCGTGCGCGAGCTTCAGATAGTAGACGTACTCGAGTTCCATCGGCTCCCGGCGCAGGTGCATATGCAGATCGACCATACCCGGCATGACATACTTGCCCGCGGCGTCGATCACCCGGTCGCCGGTAGGCCGGTTGATGTCGCCGCGCCGTGCTGCCGTCACCGGGTCGAAGGGGATCATCTCCGCAATCCGATTGCCCTCGATCACGATATCGTAGGGGCCGACCGGTGGGCCGCCATGCCCTGGAATGACCATCGCGCCGCGAATGACCAGCCGGTTGTACGGTCCTTCGGCCAGATCATCGTATGATTTCGTGGTTACCTGGGCGTACCCGGATGCCGCCGCACAGCCCATCGTAAGTATCACAACCAGCCACGTCGTCCACCAGCGAGCAGTTTTCATCTTCATGGCCTCCACATTGGATAAGCAGGGAAGCTGGAGCAAGCCGCTCATGGAGCAGCACGACGCCAGCCTTGGAGCAAACCATGCCGATAGAATAAGGCGCAGCCGGCTAGGGATCAAAACATACGCGCTGCCTCCCTCATCACCCCACCGACCGTTTCACAGCAAACGAAGGATACTATTCCACGCCAAGCATAAACTCGGCCATCAGCGGGAGATGGTCGGAGGCCCGGTTGAGAAGGTCGCGCCATGCCGCATCGGACGCAAAGACATCGATGCCCCGGTACGTTTTGACAACGGACCAGCGATCCTCGGGGCGGTACAACACATAGTCGATCCGGCGGCGTGGCTCATCGGCGGGAAACGTAAATCCGTCGCTGTTTTTCCGCCACGCATCGGTCCAGACGGTCTCCAGCATCCGCATGGGGTCGCTCTGGGGGACGGCGTTTAAATCCCCGGCCAGTATCACGGGGCGTCCTTCATAGCGGCGCGCAATCGCGTTGATTTCTTTCACCTGCATGAGGCGATCTTCGGGAGAACGCAAGTGATCGAGATGGGTCCCGATGAATACGAAGCTCCGGTCGGACGCCGGAAACTGGATGGTCGCGGCCAGGGCGGCGCGGGGCTCGCTGGTCTCTCGATGCGGCAGCGCATGACGGGTCACCCCGATGATCGGGAATCTGGACAGGATCGCTTCTCCGTACTCACCCCCATCGTAGTACATGGCCCGTCCAAAAACGAACGCCATGCCGGTTAGCGCGGCCAATTCGGCGGGCAGATCGACCCCCTGCAAGCGCCCCGTCCTACGATCCACCTCCTGGAGCGCCACCACGTCGGGATCGAGCGCCTTGATGACCTCCGCTATACGGTTCAGGTCACGCGCGCCGTCCGTATTCCTTCCACCCAGCACGTTATACGTGAGCACCTTTACGCGCAGGGTGTCGCCGTTGGGATGGTGCCGCACCCGGTAACCAGGGTCACCTGCATGAAGCGTCAGCCCACCCACAAAAAGGGCCAGCATGATCGCGAGAGCCGAAGATGTCTTCATAAGAACCCTCTATCCGCGTAGCTGAAAAGCGGCCGGACCCGGACGCTCGACAACAAACGAGGCCCGGGCCGCCGGCTGAGGAAAAGCATCCGCATATCCTCTCGACCAGGCTGCCAAAAAAGGCTTCGCTTCCTCCCTCCGCACCAGCGCCCATACCGACCCGCCGAAGCCCGCCCCGAAGGCCGACGACGCCGTCGCGCCGAGCCTCCGCGCCTGCCGGGCCAGGTAGATGGTTGCATCGACCTGATTCTGGAGAAGCTGTTCCGCCGCTTGCTGCGAACGATCAACGAGGAGGCCGAACGCCGTCAGGTCGCCGGTCTGGAACGCCTCCATAGCGGCGGGAAGGATCTCGTGGTTTTCGGTGTAAAAATGGTCGAAGCGGCGCGTCAGGTCTTCTGCAGAGAAATGAGAATCGACCCCGGCCTGAAGGGCTTCCCGCATCCGTTGACGGGAGAAGCCCGGCCCGGCCACCGCCGCGCCGAGATGAGGATCATTACATCCGGTACTCGCCCGCCAGGCATCGGCGGCAGCAGCGGCCAGGAGCGCAGCGCGGTTATACCGGGCTTGCGCTGCCCCGGTTTTCGAGGCAACTACACCGCTCGAAGCAACGGCAAACACATTACCTTCGGGAAACGGCACCGACTGCTCAAACCGCGTGGGGGCGTAGGCGTACCGGCGCAGCGTTCCGGCCTCGGAGCATAGAATCGCCGTGTGGTCTTCGCTGCCTCCGAAGGTGCCTACCCCCTTGTCACCGACGAGGGTGCCGAACGTCCGGCCGTTTTCGACACAGCCGAGATAGTGCGCCAGATCCTCGGTGTGCTCGATATGTGCGAGATAATCAGGATGCTCAGGCAGGGTATTGAGCGCGCTGAGCGCCAAAAAAAAGGCGACGACCAGCGCGCTGGAACTGCTCATCCCGGAAGCGCGAGGCAGGTCGCTCCCAAAAGCCAGGTGCCCCCCACGCAGGGAACCGGGAAAGTTGCGCGCGACGCGACGCGCCACCGTCATCGGATAATTCGACCAGTGGCCGGGGCGGGGTGCCAGATCTCCAGACAGGGTAAAACGGACGGTGTGGTTTGCATCCACGCCGGTCAGGTGGACGACGGCGTCCGATCCGGGAGTGGCAATCAGGGCAAAACCGCGTTCGACGGCGCACGTCAAACTACTCCCGCCGGCATAGTCCGTGTGTTTGCCCAGCACCTCGATGCGTCCCGGCACAAAGAAAGCCCGGGCCGAACGCCCCGCCTCGACCCCGCTGTGTCGCAACACCTCCGCCACCCGGGTAAAGCGGCGCGCCTGCCGCTCCACGGCTTCAGGGCTCAATCCACCGGCTGCCAGACGGCGTGCCGTGCTCTCGGGATCCAGCAACGCCTCGAGCGTCATGCGAACGGGCCTCTTCGTAAAATCGCGAAAAACCTGCTCGGCGTACGGGTCGCCCCCTTATCGCCGCCGGATCTGTCCCGACGGAAACACGACGACGCTCTCGTTTCCATCCGTGCCCACCGCCGCAACGCCGAAGAGGTAGTTGTCGATCACAAGGTTTTCGAGGGTATGCTCGGTCACATTCCCGACGAATCGGCTGTGCTGCCACTGCGGTGCGGTGGTGTCGCGCCAGTACACCTTGTACCCGGCCAGGTTCGGATCATCGACCGGATCCCAAGCGAGCGTGGTCGAAGGACGCACGGCCCCGCCGATCCGCACGTTGGCGGGTTGAGGCGGTGCCCAGGCCAGCCCCGCCAGTGTGATGGCATTCACCGCGGTGAGCCTGGCCGCATACTCGAAGTTGACCCCTTCGATCACGTCGCCATACTTGATGCCGTTCTCCTCCCGGATGTCCTGGTGCTGGCGGGTGTAGTTCTCGTGGGTTTCCATGATGCGAACGCCGGGAAACCCCTCATCGTTGAACGGCCGGTGGTGGCCGCCCCGCCCGAACCGGTCGAGCCGGTAAATCATGATGGCGTCCAGGTTGGGAATGTACTGGTCGGTCATCCGGTGAATGTACCGAGCGATTTGCCGCGACGGGCCGTCCACTTCACCGCCGAAGAAACGCCGTATCTGGTGCTGACGGAGGGTATCGGTGGCCGGGGTGGGCTCGGAGAAGACGCGGAAGGTGTTGTTTTCAATCACCCCGTCGATGCCTTCGATATTACCGATCATGTCGTTGTTGAGCACACCGACGATGTTCCAGCCCTCCTCCCTGGCCACGCGGGCCATGTGCCGCCCGCCAAAGAGCCCCTGCTCCTCGCCCGAGAGCCCGGCATAGACGATGCTGGTCGGAAACTGGTAGTGCGTCAGGATCCGGGCGGCTTCCAGCGCCCCCGCCATGCCGGACGCATTGTCGTTCGCTCCCGGTGCATCGGTGACGCCGTCCGAACCGCTTGAGGCGCGCGAATCGATGTCGCCGGACATGATGACGTAGCGGTCGGGATAGGTCGTCCCGCGCTGGATGGCGACGACGTTCACCACCCAGGTGTCTTCGCGAATACGAGACCGCTCCGATCCTTTCACCAGGTTGCGCTGGTAAAACACTTCGAGGCATCCGCCGCACGCTTCCGAGATGGTCTCGAACTCCGCCTTGATCCATCGCCGGGCCGCCCCGATGCCCCGCGTGTCGGACAGAGTATCCGACATCGTGTTGCGCGTGCCGAAGCTAACGAGCTTGCGGATATCGGCTTCGATGCGGTCGGGGGAGGCCGCCGCCACAATATCATAGATACGCGGGTCCATGGCCGGCGGGACCCTCTCCTGAGCGCAGGCGCTCCGGCCCGCCGTCATCCAGCACGAGGCGAACAAAAATGCCGCCAGCATGAAGGTCGTACCGTTCATTTTCGACATGGGTTTTCTGTGCGTTTGGTTCATCAAGCAAGGGGGAGTAGAATAAGACGCATCCGGCCATACTTCAAATCGAAAAGCGGTAATTTGTGTTCGACGCCTTGCCCGGCGTCTACCAGCCGGGTTTCGCCCACGGGCGGCACTTCCCGGACACCCCGTTGCCCCCATCACGTTGCCCCCATTAAACGATGAAAAACGTGTATCCAGCCCTCCTCCTCGCCGCCTGCTTCCTTTCTCAGTCAGCCTTCGCCCAGACTCCCCGCACCCCTTCGCCCGTAGGAGCGTCGGTTTATATCATCGCACCCCGGGACGGCACCATCCTCGCTGGCAAGGTTACCGTCAGGTTCGGATTGAAGGGGATGGGCGTGGCACCCGCCGGGATCGACTTCCCCAACACGGGCCACCACCACCTGCTCATCAACGTCGAGACCTTGCCGCCCCTCGACCAGCCAATGCCCTCCGACGAGCACCACCGGCACTTCGGAAAGGGACAGACCGAAACGACGCTCCACCTCGCGCCGGGGACCTACACGCTCCAACTGGTCTTCGGCGACAAGCATCATATCCCGCTCGATCCTCCCCTGATCTCGGAAAAAATCACGATCACCGTCGAATAGCAGAGAAAACCATCCCTACCACGTTTCTCAACCCCCGACACCATCGGCAGCCGCTCCTGAACCCGATCAGGGCGTGCTCATCTCCGCTCGGAACGCGCCCACAAACGTGTGCATCTGTTCCGGCGTCCCCAGGCTCAGGCGGCACCAGTCCAGAAACGGCGGGAACGGGCGTCCGACGAGGATGCCGCGCCGCTCCATGTTGGCCCGGAATTGGCGTATGTTCTGCTTGAGGTGGAAAAAGACAAAATTCGTATGGGAAGGCAGGCACCGATGCCCCAACTCCTCCAGCACCTGCGTGACGTAGGTGCGCGCTTCCGCATTCTTGCTCCGGCTGAAGGCGATAAAGTCCGGATCCTGATACGCAGCGATAGCGGCCCGAATACCCAGGACGTTCTTGCCCGCGCCGGTCTCGAACGTTCGCAGCCGCGCGGCGATGTCGGGCCGTGCCAGGCCATACCCTATCCGCAACCCGGCGAGGCCGAAAATCTTCGAGAAGGTGCGCGAGACGATGACGTTGTGCCCATCCCGCACCAGCGCGGTCATGGAGTAATAGTCCGGGTCCTCTACCAGTTCGTAATAGGCTTCATCGACGAACACCACCGACCGCCGAGCGACCTCCTCGCAAAACGCCTGTACCCGTTGACCCGGCAGCACGGTGCCCGTCGGATTGTTCGGATTACAGACGAAGACGAGCTTCACGGCCTGTGTGGTGCGCCGATCCATCAGGTCCAGATCGATTAGAAAGTCGTCGTCCAATGGGATCCGATGCACGTGCGCTCCGATGGTTCGGGCATAGTTTTCCATGCCTTCATACGTGGGATAGGCCGTGAGGATCTCGCCCCCGGCCAGCCCGTAGGCCATGGCCGTCATCCGCAGGATTTCGTGCGATCCGGCCCCGAGGACGACGTGGTCCGGCGTCAGCCCTTCGCGCTGCGCAATCAGCGATTGCAGTTCTTTGTACGTGGCATGGGGATACAGATTTCCCTCATCAAAGGCTACCTGCATGGCCCGCCGCGCCGACTCCGAAGGACCGTAGGGATTCTCATTGCTGTGCAGCCGCAGGGGTTTGTTGAGCGGAAAAGAAGGGGCTGGTGTAGGCGAGGCAAGAACGGTCGATTCAGGCCGGATGGCGACGCCGACAGCCGCCAGCGTCCCTGTTTTCAACCATTGGCGTCGATTCATCAGAGCAGACATGGGAAGCACCGGGTTCAGGTTTCGGGTAAGGCGTTGTATGTGATGGGTCCTAAACCAGCAACCCGTATCTCCGAACCACAGGAACGACAAACGACCGGTAGGAGGGCAATGCTACGGTACTATGGAATCACCCGGAAATGCAACCCATCGACGCATCATTATGGCGTCGCTTCCTCATTTCAGCCAGGCCCTGCAAGGACAGGTTCTTTTCTCCGAATGGACATCCATTAGGTTGTAAACGCACGCGCCCTGATACTGTGTGCTGCTTGGGGCAGCCAGGGCGATAAGCGCCAGATGTGATTATTCGACCGGCATGTAGCTTTAGTAATGATATCTACCCTGCAAGAAGTCAATCCTGTCGTCTTGAACCAGGTATACAACTCGGTGCTCCTGCGTCAGGCGGCGCGACCACACTCCGGGACCAAGGTACTTGAGACGCTCGGGTTTGCCTATACCCTGAAACGGGTCGCGCCTCACTCCCTCCACGATACGCATCAGGCGAAGAGCCGTCTTGCGGTCCGTGCCGATCCAGTACTCTAAATCTTCCCAAAACTGTTTTTGAATAACGATAACCCTCTCTGCAGGCTCCTGTTGCTTCTTTTTAGCCATTGTCCACTTCTACGGCTTCACGAAGCGACTCCAGAGAAACGGTTTCTCCCTCGCCTGCCCGCGCTTGCGCAAGGGCCGCAAGCAGCCGCTCGGCATTGCGAGGTGAGCGCAGCAGATGAGCCGTCTCCATAAGACCCGAAAGCTCCGAGAGCGGAATCAGGGCTACGGATTCGTGTCCGCGCCGGTGAATGATGATCGTCTCGCGATCTTCCACCGCCTTGTTCCAGAACGTTGCTAACTTGGCGCGTGCTTCTGTGTATGTGGTTTCCAGGGTTGCCATAACATTGCACGTTTTAGAAAGGGCTCTCTGTACATAATATATGTACGTATATCATGTACAGCGGAACTAAGATTAAGTTGCGCACCGAAAAAATGTATTTGGAGAGGTTACCACGGAGTGGAAGAGGACTTCCCGCTCTGCCCGGGACATCACGACATTCATTTTGACAGGCCGACCTACTTCGCTCGTCGCTTCCTCACTTCAGCCAGGCCCTGCAAGGAAAGGTCCTTTTCTCCGAGCCGGCGTCTTCCTCCTCCCCATCGATATTCGAACACACAAAGGATACCGGCGGGCTGATACCCTTCTTTTCGTAATACCCTCGCTGCTTTCAACACGCTTTTGCCGGAGTTGACGACATCGTCCACGAGCCAGACCGGCCTCGTCGCATCCAACCGGCCCGCGACCACCCGATCCAGGCCCCGGCGCTTCGGCTGGGGGCGAATGAGCATGCCGTCGATGCCGCAATCCTGTGCCACGATGCCCACAACCAGCGGGGCGGCTCCGAGACCCAACCCGGCCACCTGTTCAACGCCGGCCTCTACCAGCACGCGGCTCATGGCCTCCACGGTGGGCAGCAGAAACTCGGCTTTCAACAGAGGGCGGCGCAAGTCGAGAAGCCACGACCACGGTTCTCCGGCGTGCCCCGTAACGGTCTCCTCTACTCCACGCAGATCCACATAAGCCTGTTCATACAAGGCGTGCACCAGCTTATGTAAACCCGGGACGCTCGGGACCAGAATATGTCTCATCGATCACGCAGTATGAGGGAACATAACGTTTGAGCGCACCACCGAACGGCCCGGCCGCCCTCCCTGAATACGACGGAGTGCGCGGCCTGCGGCAACTGATACCCGGCAATGCGGTTGAAGCAGAATAATCCGTTGAGACATCCCCTGGCGAACCTGGAATGACGATGAAACACTTGCTGCGAACGACGGCGCTGGTCGGCCTGATCCTGCTCCTCCTCCCATCCTGCGGTTCGACGAAAGGACCATCCGATGCCGCCGTCCTTCCCGAAACCACTATCCGGGTGCGCAACAACAACTGGCTCCAGGCCAAGATCTACGTCGTACGCGACACGCTGCGCGTCCAGCTCGGCACGGTATCGACGGGCGAAGAAGAGATCTTCGTGATCCCCGAACACATCGTCGCAGGGGCTTCGTCCCTGCGCTTTGCCATCGACTTTATCGGACGCGTCGATGTCGAAATCACCGAAGATTTTCCCGTGATCCCCGGCGATCAACTCGAATTGGTGATCTCCAACACACAGTAGCGCCACGGAGAAAGACCTTCCCCCGGTACACGCGGGGCAGATCACGAGAATCCCCTACGTGACCTGCCCTGCGCATTCGCCGCTGAGGGCTCCAAGGCCGTTACTGCTGCATCACAGCATCAGCTTCTTCTTCGGTGGGTACGAGCCGACCCGAGACCAATTCCAGCACGATGCGGTCGGCGTCGTACATCACGTCGAGCGCCTCACGCACGGCGCGAACGTCGACCATGATGTTGCGCCCGCGCTCGGGCAGATAGATATAATCGCGCGACAGCCCCTCGATGTTACGGTCGAAGTTCAGCCCCACAAGTTCCAGTTCGGGTGTAACGGCGGGCGAACCCGAATTGCCGCCGATGGTGTCGGACGTTGACACAAAGTTGAGCGGCGTCGAGAGGTCGAGTTCTTTGGATGGGTGAACCCAGCGGTCGGGTAGCGTCCAGTCGGGGTGACCGCCGTACGAATGATGGTGATCGAGGAGGCCGAAGAAGGTCGTGTAGGGCGGCGCAACGGTGCCGTTGTATTCGTAGCCTTTGACGATGCCGTCCGTGATACGCGGTGAGAAGGTCGCGTCCGGCGGCACGGCGGTGCCGTACACGTCGAAGCGCGCCCGCCCTAATGCCCCTTGAAATTCTCGTTCCTGTGCCGCAAGCCCGGCAAACGCGCTCTGGTAGTCAGCATATTCCGAAACAAGGTGCGTCATGATTTGCAGGGCTGGATCTTCCATCGTCAACGTACCGGCTTCAAGGGCCTGTGCCGCGCTCTCGGCCCCGGCGAGGACCGAATTTTCGAGCAGTTCGGTGGCTGCTTCTTCCGGGGTCCGTCCGTGCAGGGCTGCCTCCGTAAGCGCATGGCTCGGCAGGTGATGCAAGAATTCAGCAAACCGGACCGTCAGCAGCCGTCGTTCCAGACCACGCGGGCCGTCCATGACGCCAAGCACCCGCTGCTTCGCCTCGGCGAGGGCTTCTTCCGACACCCCTCGTTCCAGCCCGGTAAGGTAGCCATAGGCATACAGCGCCCGCCGTAGCGTAGCCGAGGAAAACCGTTGATTTTCGAGCAGGCGAAACGCGCCATAAGCGGCTCCCAACGCTGTTTTTTCCTGCTGAATCTCCGCGATGCGGTCGAACAATCCGGCGTAGGCTTCGCGGAGTTCCGCATCGTTTTCAATCGCTTCGCGGAACTGCCGTTCGGCGTCCTGCCGCCGGGCAATGATCATCGGATCGTCGAGCGTGGCCTGGCGACCGCTATAGGCTTTCTGCGAATTGGAAATCGAAAAGATGGTGTTTCGCAGCCCCAGGGCCTCGCCTTCTTCCGGGTTCTCTTCGTAAAAGGCGCGGAAGGCATCCAAGCGATTGTTGAGAAAACGCAGCGTATGCTTTACCTGCACGTCTCGAAGGAACTCTAGCTGCGCGACGGTCGCCAGCCGGGTGGTGGAACCGGGATTGCCGATCACAAAAATGAGATCGGCCTCTTCGACGCCGTCCTGGCTCCACGTGAAGTAGTTCGGGGTCTGCATGGGTTCCCCATTCTCGTCGTAGACGCGGAGGAACGCAAAGTCCAGCGCATAGCGAGGATAGGTGAAATTGTCGCCGTCGCCGCCGAAGAAGCCGAGTTGCAGTTCCGCCGCGGCCACCAGGCGCACATCCGTATAGCGACGGAAGATATAGGCGGAATACCGCCCGCCGTTATAGAGCGAGATGACCTGCACTTCGATGTTATCATAGGCCTGTTCCTGCCGCAGGCGTTCCGCTACGCGGGCAAAGGCATCTTCGCGCGCCTGTGCCCGTTCCGCGTCCGTCTCCTGCCCTTCGAGCGCCGCATAGATTTCGTCCGTCACGTCTTCGATGGCGATGAGTTGGTCGGCATAGTAGCCGGGGATAGGCCGTTCCTCGTCGAGGGAGGGGGCGTAGAACCCGTTATCGAGCAAGTGCTCGCCGGGCTGGCTGACCTGCGACACCCGCCCGCGTACGCAGTGATGGTTGGTCGCGACGAGCCCGTTGGGCGAAACGAATGCCGCCGAGCAACCGATGATGCGCAACGCACTGAGTCTCGCCCGTTCGAACCAGGCTTCGTCGGGATGGAAGTCGTAGGTCTCGGCCAGGTAGTCAATAGGCGGATTTTCGAACATCCACATCTTGCCGTTGTCGTAGCGACCGGCCTGCACGGTGGCCGGCTGGGCCGCAAGGTCCGCCCCCAGAAAGGCGGCAGCAATCACTACAAGCAGCGTCAAGAAACTATATCGATGAGAAGGCATGGGAAACACTCCAAAGGGTTGTGTCAGTATTCTATTGAGCTGTGCCTCTTTACCTCCACGTCGGGCCAACGGATCCCCCTCGATCTTCTTTATTCCGCCTCCCGCCTACTCCGGCAGCGCAAAGGCGACGACGTAGTCACCGGGCGTCGTTCCGATGCTGGCATGCCCCCCCGCCGCAATGACTAGGTACTGCTTGCCGCCGACCTCGTAGGTCATAGGCGTTGCCTGGCCGCCTGCCGGCAGCGGAGCCTTCCAGAGTTCTTCGCCGGTGTCGATGTCAAAGGCGCGGATGGCGTCGTCCATGGTCGCGCCGATAAACACCAACCCTCCGGCGGTGACGATGGGACCGCCCATCACGAGTGACCCCCACGTGTCCGCTCCGGGCACCTCGTTCAATTGCGGAACCATGCCGAGCGGGACCTCCCAG
>JBHHWM010000148.1:0-11706 GCA_046756545.1 Rhodothermales bacterium
TTGTCCTTTGTGCGCAGGTCCCAGAACGCTTTTCCGTCATCGAGCGTGCTGTTGTGGTGGATGACGTCGACCAGTTCGCCGGCTAACGTGTAGATGCGAATCGTGCAGTTTTGCGGCACGTTGGCAAAGTAGAGTCGCCGCTCGCCGCGCTCGGTGCGCGAGATCGGGTTGCGCGGCTCGAACGGGGTCGTAGCGACGTACGGGTTGGGCACGACGTAGATGTCGTTCAACTCCTGCTTCACGAGGGCGGCATCTGTCGTAGCGGCCACCGTTCGGAAACTGAAGGTGTCGCCCGCGGCGAACGGCTTTCGCGTGCTGACGAAGAACACATCCCCGCTGCCCGGCGTCCGGCTTGCATCAATGAAACGGACCTGCCACGTCGCGGTGAGGGTCCCGTCAATCGTCTCGACGAAAATGATGGGTTCGTCGACGTCCCAGGCGTTGTTGCGGTTGATGTCGGGCGCAAACGCATCGACGGGCTGATTCGCTTTAGTCAGGTTGATGATCTCGAACGGAATGGGCACGTTGTTGCTGATGCCGGTGCCGACAGGGCTGTCGGCGAAGCGAATCTCGTAATCGGACGGCTGGCCCTCGCGACCGGGGCCGGAGGTCGCCACGCGTACCTCGAACGGGGTGCTGTTGCCGCCCTGGACCCATCCGGTCTCGTCCGGGTCGATTTCCAACGGATCGTCTTGAACGAAAAGGTGCATGCCGTCGAAGACGATGTTTCCCTCTTCGGCTGCGAACAGCGTACTCTGGAAAAGGGGCGCGTAGCGAAAGGACACGGTCACTTCGTCGTTGGCTGACAGGCCGGCGGCGGCCAGCACCTGGATCGCTCCCGTCTCGGCGTTCAGCAGGTACTCCGTACCCGCTGCCAGGGGGCGGCCGTCCGGGGCGCGTACCTCCACCGATTCAGGCACGATGTGTTGAAAGCCCAGCGTGGAAAACTTGCCGGGCGCTACGGGCATCGCGACGGTGACCGGCGCTTCGTCGATCACGGAGTAGGCCAGCTGCTCATCAACCGTCTCGAACAGGAGGCGATAGGGATGATCGTCCATCACCGCCAGTTCATCGACGATGTCGATCCGGATGGTGCCCGTTCCGGCCCCCGATTCGTGCACCAGCCCGTCTTGGGACAGTGCAGAGGGCGCGACGTAGCCCGCCACATGGGGGCGCGGCACCACCGAGACGGTGTTGACGTCGAAGATGAACGAGTCGGTGGTCGGGTCGTAGGTGATGGTCTTGCTCGTTTCGCTGGGCGGGATCCCGTTGCGGAACGCTTCTCCGGCGTCTCCTGCGAAGCCCCGGTCGTAGGCGGCGACGGTGTAATAGTAGGTTTGCCCGTTGATCACCCGGTTCGAATCCACGTAGGTGTGGAAGAGGCCCGTGTCATCCCCCAGGTCGTACGAGACGCCTCGGTTGACAAAGGGAATCGGGGAGGGGCCTTTGAGGCCGTTTTTGAGGTCGAACTTGGCTTCGACCCCCAGCGCGCTTTTCAGGGGGGAGAAGAGGAATTTGCTGCCGTTGATGTCCGTGATGGTTTGCTGGTCGCCGAATTCGTGATCGGTCGAGCGGTAGATCACGTACCCCTCGAAGTCTTTTTCCAACGTGAGCGGGTCGATGGATTGTTCGGCGGCATCATCCCAGTACAGGGTCACCTTCCCGTCGCCGGGGACGGCGCGCACCAGCGGCTTTACGGGCGGTTTGGCAAAGCGATAGCCCACGTTGAAAATTTGCTGGACCGTCTCGGCGTTGAGTTTCAGGTCTTCGAGGTTTTCTCCGACGATCAGCGCGATGGAGAAGCGCTTGGTTTCGCCAGCCTTCAGGCGAAAGTCGCCTGAGCCGTAGAGGAACACGTAGTCGCCCGGTTCCGACGGTACTTCATCGAAGCGGTTCGGCTGGACGAAACTCCACAGGCGTTCGTCGTTCGAGACGCGGTTGCCCGCGAAGGGCGGCGAGGCGAACGAGGTCAGGCCGATCTGGTCGCTCTCGTCGATGTCGGTAAATTCGAAGTTGGGTTCGCCGGGCTTGGTGATGTCGAACTGGCTCCCCGCGGTGGGGAGGCCGTCCCCTTCGCCGGGGTCTCCAGTGCCGGGGATGCCGTCGATGCCTACGTCGTCGCGTTCCAACAGCCAATCGCCGTCGTTGTCGAGGCCGTCTGTCCAGGATTCGTCGATCATCCCGTCGTTGTCGTTGTCGAGGCCGTCATCATCCACGCCGGGGCTTTCGAGGAACTTGTAGCCGAAGTATCCGGGCACCCGGCCCGCCACATCCGACCGTCCGTCGTCGTCCCAGGCAAAGACCATGTTGAGGTTTTTGTCGAAGAAGGCCCAGTCGTCCGGCCAGTCGCCCGGCCCGCCGACGTGCGGATCGCCCCACATGCCGAAGATCACTTTCTCCAGGTCTTTCTCGCTCTTGTTCGTGATTTTGTAGATCAGGAAGATGGCGTCTTCGGCCAGCGGATTGGCCCACTGGTAGAGCCGCACCTCTACTTCCAGGCCGAGCCCGCGCCGGGTGCTGTCCGAGGGAAACGGGTAGTAATTGAATTCCTCGTTGGCATAATCATTCATGAAATAGAGCGTTTCCTTATCGGCGTTGGAAGCGCCTTGCTGGAGGGCTCCGGGCCAGACGTACCGTTGCAGGTTTTCGTTGTACCAGTCTTCCGGCCACGAGTCCGGCTTACCGTCGAGGTCCTCGTCGGCGGCGTCGTTCGTGGGGATCTTGTTCGAGGAAGGGTTGACGACCTGGAGCCCCTGGAAGCTGCCGACGGGCTGCGCGCACGGGATGGGTTGCCAGCCCCAGAAGGCCGATCCGTCCGGCGCTATTTCACCCCCGTTGGAGACGAGACCCTCCGAGACGATATGCATTACGTAGACGATGTCGCCGTTCTCATCCAGGACCGGGTTGCCGTTCCCGTCCAGGAGTGGTACGCTCTGCGGATCTTTCTCGCGCCCGTCTTCTCGGAACGTGTCGACGATTTCCACCGCCACAAAGGGGCCGAACTCGAACCCGTAGCCCAGCCCGTTCCAGACGATGTCCGTAATCCTATTGCCCGGTGCCGAGATCGACCCGAAGTTGAAGATCTGGGTGGTGATCTTGTTGCCGTTCAGGATCGCGTCGCGACGGTTGGTGAAGTCGGAGCAGTCGAGGCCGGGAGGCGCTTCGAAGGGTTTCGCTGTCTGGCGGGCTATCCACTGGTTGAGCTGTTGCTGCGTCCACCCGCGCTGGCTTCGCGAGCGTTCTTCGGGCGATTGTGCGACGGCCGGGCAGGCCATCCATAAGGCCAGGAAGAGCAGGATATATCGTCTATACATCATGGTATGCGGTAAAGCCGGGAAGCGAACGGAGCGTCCGGGCATTAAAAGGCGAGGGTGAGCCCGAGGCGAATCTCACGCGGTGGGCTGAAGAACTGGGGGCGGATGTCATATTCATCCAGGGTATGGACCCCCGGACGGCCGTAGTTTGGCTCCCACGTGGCGTGCAGGTTGCGCTCGTCGGAGAGGGAATACGTGGCGCGGCCCGTGTCGTTGAAGACGAAGCGTTCGTTCCGGCGGTCGAACACGTTGAACACCTTGGCGAAGGCACGGAACCGAATGCTTCCTACCTCGAATTCCTTGAACAGGTGGGCGTCGAGGTCGAACTGGGACGGCTTGCGCCCGCTGCGGGTGGGCAGGTCGATGTTCTGATCGAGAATCAGCGGCGAATAGGGATAGCCCGTTGCGAATTGCCCGATGAACGAGATGCCCCAGTTGCCGGGACGCGAGAGGGTGACGGTCGAGGAGAGGACGTGCCGCTGGTCGAACGAGAGCGGCACCACTTCGAGTTCGTTTTCGCGGTCGGAGAGGCGGTTGAAGAAGAACGCGTTGGCGTCGTCGTCGCTGCCCTCGGCTACCTGGAACGTGTAGTCGATGGTGGCGGAAAGCAGGCCGTTGGGGGCGCGCCGTTTGGAGACGGACACCACCACGCCTTTCACGTTGGCGTAGGCTTTGTTCAGGAAGGTGACGTACGTGTCTTCGCCCGCGATGGTGCTGTAGCGGATGACCTGGCGGGCCAGGTAGTCGCGGATATCCTTGAAGTAGCCGGTGATGTCGAACGCCAGCACGTCGCCGAGTTGCTGCTGGAGGCCCACTTCGTATTGCACCGTGCGCTCGGGCCGCATGTTGGTGTTGCCGAAGGTGGGGGTGGAGCCTTTGGGGAATTCGAACTCGGGGTTGAGGTAGAGGTTACGCAGCGTCGGCATCTGGGCGAAGTGGCCGTAGGAAAAGTGGATGATGCCGCGCTCGGTGATCGGGAAAGAGACGCCCAGCCGAGGCAGCAGCATGTTCTTCGGGTCGGCATCGGCTAACTCGCCCTGGGGCTCGAAGACGTCTGCGATGTACCGGCCACGCGGATCGAACCGCTCGAAGCGCAGCCCGGCATTGATGATAAAGTTGTCGAACTCCAGCTTGTCCTGGATGTAGGCGCTCCATTCGAGGACCCGCTGGTTGGTATAGCGGTCGTGCGACGGGTTGTCCACCGGTTCGACGGTCGGCTCTTTGTAGCGGTTGCCGTCGAAGAGCACGACGAAGTTTTCGCGGTCGAGGCTGTGAAGCTGTACTTCGAACCCGGCCCTGGCTTCGTGGATGATGCCGAACTGGCGCGTGATGTCGAGCTTGGTCCGGAAGGACTGCGAATCTTCGTAGATGTGCGACTTCTGGTTGCCGCCGAAGAGGAAGTTGTTGCCCGGAAAACCGACGACGTTCCCCCCGCCTATCCCGCCGAAGTCCTTCACATAGCGCGGATCGGTCGGGTCCTCATAGAGGAAGTCTTTAAAGGTGGATTTCGCATACGAGAGCCGCAGGGTGTAGAACGCGCGGTCGTTGAGCGTGTGTGTCCAGTGCAGGCTGTGATTCTGGTTTCGTCGTTGTTCGGAGGCTACCCCGTCGGGGTTGAACCGGTAGGCGAAGACGAACGGCGTTCGCTCGCTGTGGTCTACCAGGAACGAATATTCGAGCTTGGTGCCGCGCGCCGGTCGGATCGAGAGCTTGGCCAGGATGTTCGTTCGCTCGCTCGGGTTCATCGGCACGCGTTCGTCGGGGAGAGAGAGGGCCGGGATGACCTCGGTCGAGCCGTCGTCGCGCACGACGGTGCGTTCGGTGTATTCCCACCACGGTTTGCCGTGGATCTCGTAGTACCAGGGGTTGACGTTGAAGTTGGCGGAGTCGGAGGGCAGGTGCTCGCGGATGCCGAAGATGTGGCCGTCGCTCTTATCACGCCGCGCGGAGATGAAGAACCGCATGCGCTTGTAGAGGGGCACGGGGCCGCCCAGCGAGCCTTCCAGCGTGTAGACGCCGGCGTTGAGCCCGGACGGGGTGAAGAAAATATCGTCGTCCTTCGTCACGTGGTCGCCGGCGTAGAAGCTGAGGGAGCCGTCGATCCGGTCGCCGCCCTCTTTGGTTACCAGGTTGACGATGCCGGACATGGCCTTGCCGTACTCGGCGTTGAACGCGCCGGAGATGACGGTCATCTCCTGGATGGCGTCGGTGGCTACCCGCGTGGCGATGCCGTTGGTGTTGAACGGGTTGCTGACGGAGAGGCCGTCGACCAGGTACGAGATTTCGTTGCTGCGCCCTCCCCGGATGTGGAGTTCGCCGCCGGCTCCCTGGGTGATGCCGGCCTGCGTAGCCAGCACGCCGAACAGGCTTTCCACCGGGAGGGCATCGATCTCTTCGGCGATGACGGTCTTTTTCGAGGCGGTCAGGTCTTTTTGCACGAGGGGGCGCTCGGCCTGCACCACGATCTCCTGCCCTTCGATGATTTGCTCCCGCAAACGTACGTCGGAACGGGTGGTCTGGCCCGTCGTCACGCGCACATCGGTCAGCCGCTGCGTCTGGTATCCGATGTACGAGAAGACGAGCGTGTACGCGCCCGGTCGTACGTTCAGGATCACGTAGTTGCCGTTGATGTCGGTCACGGTGCCCTGCTGGGTGCCGTCGATGAGGATGTTTGCGCCGATGAGCGGTTCGCCGTTGGTCGCGTCGATCACACGTCCGGCGATTTTACCCTGCGCATGGACCGAAAGCGCCGGGCCGCACACCAGGAGCATCATCCAGAGCGACGCGCGCAAAAAGGGCGCATGGAGGGTGTTGCGGAAGTCAAAATGCATTATTCGTCGCCGTTACTAATGCCGGTAGAATGGGACAGGCAATGGAGGGGAATGATCTCTAAAATAGAGAAACCGGGGACTATTAAAAGGTGAAAATATGGGTAGGGATGGGTCGCAAACTTCGCCCCCCCGGTCCGTTCCATCCGGGCGATCCGGCCCCGGCAGCCCGGCCAAAAAAGGGGAGAGGCCCGTTCAGAGCCTCTCCCCGGTAGAGGAAGCGTGTGGAGGCTACTTGACCAACAACATGGTGCGCGATTGTCGGAAGTTGCCGTGTTCAAGGGTGTAGATGTAGGTGCCGCTGGCCACCTGCATCCCGGCGTTGTTTCTGCCGTCCCACGTAGCCTGGTGCGTGCCTGCCACGTAGAGTTCATTGTCTACGAGGGTGGTTACCAGGCGTCCCATAATGTCGTACACCTTCACGCTGACGCGCTTATCGATGGGAAGGGTGAAAGTGAACGAGGTGGACGGGTTGAACGGGTTCGGATAGTTGGCCGAGAGGACGTAGTCAGAAGGGACTACAATGCGTTCGTCTTCGATATCGACCGTGAGACCATTGCCGGAGATAATGCGCATAAAGACGCGACCTGGGGCCGGTTGCCGTTCCAAGATCTCCCGGGGAAAAGTAGAGTCCGCCGGGTTGAAGGTGGCTTGCAGTGTATAGGTCGAGTCGTCTACGCCCTGGATGCCGAAGGCGAGCTCCGTATTTCCGTCGCCGTCAGGATCGCCCAGGTAGGCGAATTTCGAAGCAAATATTGCTCCCTGTCCACCGATGCCTCCAGCGCGATCTTTCCCTGTAAACCCGGTATTTTCCAGAAACTCGTCAAGTCGAGTACCCGCCGAGTCGACCAGGACTAAGTCGAAGTTAGTCGCCAGCGTGTCGAAGGGTTCAAAGGCACCGAAATCAGTTACCTCATAGTTAGCTGGATCTTCCGGGTCACCGCCGATACCGCCTTGGAATTCGGCCATGCGGACCAGGGTGGGTAGGTTACCGGCAGTCTTAGATGCGGCGGTATAAGAGGGGCCTGTCCCAAACAGTTCCATGTTACCGTCGTTGTCGAGATCGCCTGCGCCGATGCCGAGGCCGGAGAGCGTTGGAATCAAATCCACAACGACATTGTCGGTGGTAACCTGGAGGGGATCTTCTCCGGTCTCATAATTGAGGAGGGAAACATCGCCGGTCTGTAGGTTGGGGCAGAAGACCTCGTCGTCGCCGTCCTGATTAATGTCTACGGCGATGCAGCCGAAGAAGGCCACTTGATCAGCGGCAGTTGCCCGGAGGAACGCATTCGGAGCACCCTCGCCAGGAGCCACGTAGGTGTCGGGTCCCGTCACGTCCACGTTTGTGAAGTTGTAGTTATTCCAGGACTGCATGGCGATTTCTTTGGTGCCGTCGCCGTCGAGGTCGGCAGCGACAATGCCGTAGGGACTGCCCCCACCGCGATTGACCGGGTCGAAGTCTTCCCCGGCACGGCTACTCAGGCGTAGTTCTTCGACCCATGTTTCAAAGCCGGTGCCGATGTCGCCGGTAACCGAGAGCACGTACCAGTTGTCGTATCGGCCGTTGCTGCCGTTGTTACCGAAGAGCACTTCCTGGAACCCATCACCATCGACGTCAACAGCGGACATTTGCTCGGCACGCCAGCGATCCGGAGGGTCGGTGGGGAAGTCGTAAATGCTGGCCGGAGCCGTTCCATAATCGTTATCGCCCACGTTTTCGAAGACGTAGAGCCCGGGCGGGCGGTTGGCGATGTCCGGGTTGAATTGGCTGAAGTTCCGACCGCTCAAGAAGAGGATCTCTCCATTTCCGTCGTTGTCGAGGTCGCCCCCGGTAATCACGCGGATGTTGTTTGTCGTGGCGGTCGAATCGAGAGGTGGCGTGGAGAATACCAATTCCCAGGTATCGATGCCGACATTCTCGACCACATGCACACGGCCGCCGCCCGTGTAATCAGAGACCAGGACCTCCGTAAGTCCGTCGCCGTCAAGGTCATAGGGTCCGGCTACCGTACGGGCCCCTGAATGAATGCCCACAGAGAAAGGTGCAAAGAAATCTTCGCTCAGGGGGAGGTTAAGAGCGTGCTCGATAGGTTGTCCGAGTGCGCTGCCTGCAAAGAGCAGGGCGAGGGTGAAGGTGAGGATCGTAGCTTTACGCATAGCATCTTGAGGGATTGATGAACGAATAAAAAACTCGAAGGGGCAACGTCGCCTTGGGGCTACCAGGGTCTTTTTCAAGCGGGAGGGCTAATGAACCGGAGCGTCGGAGACACGGGGAGGCCGGAACACAAGGCGCATCCGGCTGCCAGCGTAGACCGTGAACCCAAGCTTTGTTTACACCCCTCGGTCGTGCGGTGCCGGTGCCTCCGATTCGTCTCCAGGTGGTACTATATCCGAATGAAAAATGCCATCGGCGATAGATACCTGTATAAATACGGCAGGGAGCCCATTAAGTAAAGGCCCAATCAATCCCATCGTTCGGGAGCCGGCCTTTCTTGTCTTTTGTCACAGGATCTCTACAACACCCTACAACATCAGCCGTTCTTTGAGCATCCGGGACCGCTCGCGGCTGGCGATGACCTCGTGCTCGCCTTCGAGGACCAGCTTGTAGCGCCCGCTGAACCAGGGAATCATCTCGCGTATCGACTGGAGACGCACGATGGCCGAGCGGTGAACGCGCATGAAGGCGGCAGGGGCCAGGCTGGTTTCCAACTGGTCCAGCGTGTAATTGACGACGTGCTGGCGCAGCCGGGGACGCGGCCCGTTGCCCTCTTCGGTGAGGACGAACAACCGGGTGATGCCTTCATTGATCTCTGCCGAGACCAGCCGTTCGACCGGAACGATCAGGATGCGGTCGCGATAGGGGATGGAAATCTGTTCGAGGTAGTGCTCGGATTCGTTGGCCGGTGGAGGGGTCTCCGGGGTGGTCTGGGCCTCGACCCAGTCGAGGAGGCGGGCCAGGCGTTCGTCGCTGACTTGCCGGGTCTCGGGGGTCCGGCGCATCCGTTCGGCGCGGGCGACGGCTTCGTCGAGACGCTCCTTGGCAATTGGCTTGAGCAGGTAGTCGATGGCATTGGCCTCGAAGGCGCGCAAGGCATAGGCATCGTATGCCGTCGTGAACACCACCACCGGGTGGCGGTCCGGCGGGATCCGTTCCAGCACGTCGAAGCCGTCCATCTCCGGCATGTGGATGTCGAGGAAGAGCAGGTCGATGGATTCGGTGGTGAGCTTTTCCAGCGCCTGGATTCCATCTTCCGCTTCCCCGACGATGTCGAGGCGTTCGTCCCGGACATGCGAAAGCAGCAGTTTACACAGGCGTTTTCGGGCAGGGGCCTCGTCGTCAACAATCAGCACGCGAAGCATAGGGCTTGGCAGTCGTATGATAGGCACAGGATGGACGCTACGGCAACCCATGTAGCGGCTCCATCAATTTCGTGGTTGCCGGGGTGGAATGATAGTCCAACAGGATCAAAACGTACGAGGTGCGGTGTGGATAACCCCCAGGTCGTGGTGAGTGGCACGGGGACCGGCGCGCCCCAGGAGGATGTGAGCGTTCACGAGGGCGACAGGTCTGCCGGGTTGGTGCTCAGGGTCGGCTCGGTCTGAGAGGAGGCCCATCGTTGCTCCTGCTCGTCGGCGGGCAGGAGCAGCCGGATGGTGGTACCGTCCTCCGGCGAACTGACCATACGGAGCAGGTCGGTGCGGTTGTATAATTTTTCGAGGCGAGCCGCGACGTTGCGCAGGCCGATCCCGAAGAAGGGAGCCTCCGACACGGCGGCTTCGCCCCGGCCGAAAAGTGCCGGGATGCCGATGCCGGTGTCGGAGACCACCACTTCGGCCAGGCCGTCTTCACGAGGCCGGCAGATCAGGCGTAGCGTGCCCCCCTGGCGTTGTTTCTCCAGGCCGTGCTTGACGGCGTTTTCTACGAGGGTCTGCACGGCAAAGGCCGGGACGGGCAGCGAGCGCAGGGCGGGATCCAGGCGGCGCTCAATGCGCAGGCGCGGGCCGAAACGGGCCTGCTCGATGCTCAGGTAGTGGGCCACGAGGGCGAACTCGTCCTGCACGGAGACGAACGGTCTACCGCCGGTGTGCAGCGTATGACGGAAGATGGCGGCCAGGTGCTCGACGACCTCTACGGCCTGCTCCGGCTGCTCCTCGATCAGCGATACGACGGTGTTGAGGGCGTTGAAGAGAAAATGCGGGTTGATCTGGGCACGGAGGGCGGATAGCTGTGCTTCGGCGCTCTTGCGCACGAGGGCCCGTTCGCGCTCGACGAGGTTCAACCGTTCGACGGCCAGGGCTAACTGCCCGCTGAGCGACCGCAGCATGTCGAGGTCTTCGAGGTTGTAGACCGCGCGGCGTCGGCGCTTGGAGCCCAGCACCAGCAGGCCGAGTGCCGTGCCGTCGCCCAGGATCGGCACGGCGAGGGCCACCCTGCGTTCGAGCAGCAGGATGGAGAGGTCGTCGGGCAGGTTGCTCTCGTTGAGTTCGGGGTTGCGTGCCCAGATGGCTCCTTCCCGTTGTAAGTGAGGCCACACCAGCGACACCACGCGCTCGGTCAGGTAGGGCGGTTCCGGGTGGTACGCGCCGGAGATCCACGGTCCCGGTAGCCCCGTCGGGCGCAGGAAGAGCCGTCCGGATCGCGCACGAAAGGCTTCGACGACGGACTTGATGGTCTCGCGTGCCAGGGTCTCGTAGTCGAGCATCGACCGCATTTGTTCCTGGAAACGGCTCAGTTGTTGGCGTGCTTGCTGGCGGTCGGTAGCAAAGAACTGGGCGGCATACACGCGCAGGCGTCGCGCCAGCCGTTCGAACACGAAGAGCAACACCACCATGTAGAGGCCGGCTACAATCGTGGGCGAGATGCCGAGCCGGAGGCGGAGGGGTTCGACGAGGGCCATGCCGCCCACAAAGGTGAAGAAGATGAGGCCGAGCACGGTGAGGTAGGTGAGCGCTCGGCTGAGTACCTGGTCAATCTTTCCATGCTTGAGCATGGCCAGCGACACGACCACGACCGGCACAATCGAGAGCAACTGGGCCGCCACCACGAGCCATCCCGCCGTCGTATCGGTCAGGACACCCAGGATCGGCACCACGCCCAGCACCGATAGCCCGAAGAGAAGGGCAAAAAGGAGCATCAACGAGCTGCCGATGCGAGGCCAACCGCCGATAGAATCCTCTGCCGCCTCCGGCTGGATCAGCGAGAGCACCAGCACAAAGGTGGCCGCCGTGCCTATGTAGCAGCAGGCGTAGAAGAGGATGGGAGCCACTAGGCTGTCGAGCGTGAGCGGTCCCAGGCTACCCAGGATCGTCGTCAGCAGGGCGGCCGTACCCAGCACGATCAAGGGGACGTACATCACCAAGCTCAGAAGACCCGGTCGGCTGTGCGCAGCCCGCGCGATATCTCCCACCACCTTATGCAGCAGGAGTACCGGGAATCCGATCCATCCTACCAGCCCGAGCAACGTAAGGATCTGAAACGTGGTATCTGCCGGGCTGCCTGCTTCGAGCGGCCCCAGGAGGTGGACCATCAACAGGCGGAGCAGGTTGCCGAAGATCCACAGGAA